>CAXTUG010000036.1:0-15708 GCA_964247375.1 uncultured Sphingomonadaceae bacterium | reverse complement strand
GCCCGCACCGCATCCCGCAGTGGGGCCGCACTGGCGGCCGTCGCCTCCGCGCCGCCGTCCGGCGACGAGGGCGCTTACGCGCCCAACGGCCGCTTGCTCGCTTATACCCCGTTCGATCAGTGGCAGCCGGCATGGAAGCGGTATCGTGGCGGCCAGACGGCACGCATCTGGGTTGCCGATCTCACCGACTCGCATGTCGAGCCGGTGCCGCGCGCCAACAGCAACGATCGCAATCCGATGTGGATCGGCGGCAAGGTCTACTTCCTGTCGGACCGCGACGGTCCGGTCACGCTCTACAGCTACGATCCGCAGTCGCGCGCGGTCGTCAGGCTGGTCGACAATGCCGCCGGCTTCGACATGGCTTCGGCCGGCGCCGGCCCGGACGGGATCGTAATCGATCATTTCGGTACGCTCGAACTCTACGATCTCGCGAGCGGGAAGGTGCGGGCCGTGCCGGTGACGATCGACGCCGACCTGCCGCAGCGCCGCGCGCGCTTCGAGACGGTGAAGTCAGACGCGATCAGCCATGCCAGCCTTACCGCGACCGGCAAGCGCGTGGTGATGGAGGCGCGTGGCGAGATCCTGTCCGCACCGGCCGAGAAGGGCGACGTGCGCAATCTGACGCAGACGCCCGGCATCGCCGATCGCGATCCGGCACCATCGCACGACGGCCGCCAGATCGCCTACTTCTCGGACGAGACGGGCGAGTATGCGCTGCATATCCGCGCGGCGGACGGGCTCGGCACGGTCCGCAAGATCGCGCTCGGCGAGCCGCCGTCCTTCTTCTACCAGCCGCGCTGGTCGCCCGACGGCCGCAAGATCGTCTTCCACGACAAGCGCCTGAACCTGTGGCTGGTCGATCTCGCCAGGGGCGTGCCGGTGCGGATCGATGCCGACCTGTACGACTCGCCGGCCTTCGGTCTCGATCCTGCCTGGTCGCCGGACAGCCAGTGGGCGGTCTACCTCAAGCAGCTGCCCAACCATCTCCACGCCGCCTGGGTCTACTCGCTGGCCACCGGCAAGAGCACCCGCATCACCGACGGGCTGAGCGACGTGGGTTCGCCGCGCTTCGATCGGAGCGGCAAATATCTCTACTTCACCGCGACGACCAGCACCGGGCTGGGCGCCGGCTGGCTCGACATGTCGAGCCTCGGCCGCGCGGTCGATGGTGCCGCCTACGTGATGGTGCTGCGCAAGGACCTGCCCTCGCCGATCGCGCCCGAGAGCGACGAGGAGAGCGCAGGGGACGAGCCCAAGCCCGGTCCGCAAAAGGACTCGAAGCGCTCCGCCAAGACCAGGAGCGACACCGCTTCCGCTGCTCCTCCCGTGCCGGAGAGCGCCGCCAAGGACAGCAAGCCCACACCTCCCGCCACCGTGCGGATCGACTTTGACGGCCTCGACCAGCGCATTCTCGCGCTGCCGATCCCGCGCGCCAATCTGGTCGGGCTGGAGGCCGGCAAGGACGGCATCGTCTACACGCTGACCATTCCGCCGGCCGCAACCGACCAGGACTATCTCGACGGCGAGGAGAATGGCCCGCCGCGCACGCTCTACCGCTTCGATCTCAAGACGCGGAAGAACGAAAAGCTGGTGGACGAGGTGGCGCCCGACAGCTTCTCGCTGTCCGCCGACGGCGGCAAGATGCTCTACGCGCGCAAGGACGCCTGGATCGTGGCGAGCGCCGATGCGCCGCCTAAGGAGGGCGAGGGCGCGCTCAAGCTCGACGACGTTCAGGTGTGGGTCGATCCGCCGGCCGAGTGGCGCCAGATGTATGCCGAGGCGTGGCGGATCGAGCGCGACTTCCTCTACGACCCGAAGCTGCACGGTCTCGATCTGGCGCGCGCCAGGTCGCTCTACGCCCGCTTCCTTCCAGGCATCGCCGCACGTCAGGACCTGAACGTCCTGTTCGAGGAGATGACCGGCCATATCGGGGTCGGCCACACCTTCATTCGCCGCGGCGCGCTGCCGGAGCAGCCGAAGGCGAAAGTCGGGCTGCTGGGTGCCGATCTCGAGGCGGTCGGCGGACATTGGCGGATCGCGCGCGTGCTCGCGGGCGAGAATTGGAACCCCAAGCTGGTGGCGCCGCTCAGCCAGCCCGGCGTCAACGTTCACGCGGGTGAGTACATCCTTGCCGTCAACGGCCGTCCGGTCGGTACCGACGCCGATTTCTACCGCGCGTTCGACGGGCTCGCGTCGCGCCAGACCGTGCTCACGGTCGGCCCCTCGCCTGACAACGCCGGATCGCGTCAGGTCACCGTCGTGCCGGTGGCGAGCGAGACCGCGCTGCGCCTGCGCAGCTGGATGGAAGCCAATCGGCACAAGGTCGACACGCTCTCCGGCGGCAAGCTCGCCTACGTCTACCTGCCCGACACGGAGAGCGGCGGCTTCGCCAACTTCAACCGTTACTATTTCGCGCAGGTCGGCAAGCAGGGCGCGATCATCGACGAGCGCTTCAACCATGGCGGCGACATTGCCGACTATATCGTCGATCAGCTGAAGCGGACTCCCCAGATGATCAACGAGACGCGCGAGGGCGGCGACGTGATCGAGCCGGCGCAGGCGATCTTCGGCCCCAAGGTGATGATCATCAACGAGATGTCGGGTTCCGGCGGCGACGCGCTGCCGTGGCTGTTCAGGAAGAACCAGGTCGGTCCGCTCGTCGGCACGCGCACCTGGGGCGGCCTCGTCGGTATCGGCGGCTATCCCGACCTGATCGACGGCGGATCGATCACCGCACCGCGCTGGGCGCTCTACGGCACCAAGGGCCAGTGGGAAGTCGAGAATATCGGGATCGCGCCCGACATCGAGGTCGAGCAGGGTCCGGCGCTGGTGCGCCAGGGCCACGACCCGCAGCTGGAACGCGCGGTAGCGGAGGCGCTCGCCCTGCTCGCCGCCAATCCGCAACCGGCTTTCGCCAAGCCCGCGGCACCGGACAAGAAGCCCGTCCTGCCGCAATAAGATCCTCTCGAACATGCGACTGGGGAGACCGCGCAGCGATGGTCTCCCTACCCGCGAAATCGCGGGAAGGGCTTTTCTTCCGGCTTTCCCGCGCGATGATCTCGAGTTAGCGGTGCGCCATGCACAAACTGCTTCTGTCAGCCGCCCTCCTCGCCACCGCTGCCCCGGCCGCACCACCGCCCGACGTCGGCTACTCGATCGTTGAGGGCCTCACTACCGAGGTCGGCCAGCGCCTCGCCGCGACGGAGGCGGAGGCGCGGGCGCGCGACTGGGCAGTCGCACGGCTGAAGGCGCTCGGCTTCAGGAACGTCCACGTCGAGCCGTTCGCCATGCCGGTCTGGCTGCGCGGCGTCGAGACTGCGGAGGTGACCGCGCCCTTCCCGCAGAAGCTGGCGCTTGCTGCCTTGGGGAATAGCGGCGCGACGCCAGCCGAGGGCATCACCGCCGACGTGGTCGGCTTCCCCAGTCTCGACGCACTCCGCGCCGCGCCCGACGAGCAGGTGCGCGGCAAGATCGTGTTCGTCTGGCATCAGATGGGTGTGACCCAGGACGGCTCCTCCTACGGCAATTATGGGCCGATCCGCTTCGCCGGGCCGGCGATCGCGTCGCGCAAGGGTGCTGCGGCGATGCTGATCCGCTCGGTCGGGACTGATCATCACCGGCTGCCGCACACCGGCGTCACCAACTGGCAGGGCGGCGCCACGCCGATCCCGGCCGCGGCCTTGTCGGTGCCGGATGCCGAGCAGCTCGAGCGGATCCTGACACGTGCCAAGTCGGTGCGCATCCACCTGACCCTTACTCCGCGCATGGCCGGAACCGGACAGTCGGGCAATGTGATTGCGGAAGTGCCGGGCCGTGATCCCGGCGCCGGTATCGTCCTGATCGGCGGCCATCTCGACAGCTGGGACCTGGGTACCGGCGCGATCGACGACGGTGCCGGCGTGGCGATCACCACTGCCGCGGCCAAGGCGATACTCGACGGACCCAGACCGCGCCGCACCGTCCGCCTCGTCTGGTTCGGTGCGGAGGAGCCGGGCGGCCTGGGCGGCGCGGCCTATGCCAAGGCGCACGGGCAGGAGAAGCACGCCCTCGCGGCCGAGGCGGATTTCGGCGGTGACCGCGTCTGGCGTTTCCGCGCGAATTTCGCCGATCCCAAGGCCGTGATCCGGACGGAACTCGCCCGCGCCCTCGATCCGCTCGGCATTACGTCCGATCCGGGTCGTGCCCATGGCGGTACCGACATCGGGCCGATCGTGGCGCTCGGAACGCCGGTGATCGACCTGGAACAGGACGGCACGCGCTACTTCGACATCCATCACACCGCCGACGACACGCTCGACAAGATCGATCCCGCCCAGCTCGCCCAGGCGATCGATGCTTGGACGATCATGGTACGGACGGTCGCGAACACCGCCGATCCGCTGATGGCGCTGCCGCCGTCCAGGGAGGCGGACGAGTGATCGCAGCCCTGCTGGTCCTCGCTGCTACCGGCACGGGCTCCACCGGCGAGATCAGTCGCGACAATGCCGAGGTCGCGGCCGCGGCGCAGGCGTTCGACGACGCGCAGTTGCGCGGCGATCGCACGGTGCTGGAGCGGATGCTCGCACCGGATTACCTGCTGGTGCACGGCTCCGGCAAGATCGGCGATCGCAAGGACTTTATCGACGGCTTCACCGATCCGAACGCTCATCTCGAACCGTTCGATATCACGGATCGACTGTTCGTGCGACCGACCCCGGATACGGCGATCGTCGGCGGCGACGCCCGCGTCCATGGCACGGACCACGGCAAACCGTTCGCACAGCATTTCCGCTACTCGGATTTCCTTGCGCGACGCGACGGCCGGTGGGTCGTCGTCTACACCCAGGTGACCCCGCTGCCCTAGGATCCGGATCGTCATTGCGAGCGCAGCGAAGCAATCCAGACCCGACCTGTGGATTGCTTTGCTGCGCTCGCTACGACGGAGCTTAGCAGAAATTGCCAACATCTGGCGACCTGCGCCGCATCAACGAACCTTGAGCAGCTGTCCTGCCTCACGATCCCGATTGGCACAATCTCTGCAAAGCTGCTGACGAACCGATCGGGATCAGCCCGGTCGCAGCTTTGGAACGACGATCATGACCAACCAGACCGCTTCCGCCGCCGCCCACCGCGACAATCTGTTTGGCATCTGCCATGCGCTCGGCGAGACTTTCGGCTTCAACCCGCTCTACCTGCGCCTGCTGCTGCTCGTCGGCATCATGCTGGATGCCAAGCTCGCGCTCCTCGCTTATGTGGTTGCCGGCGTCGCCGTGCTGATCGCGAAGGCCGCAACTCATCCCTGGCTGAACCGCCGGATCCGCGGCTTCACCGCCGCGCACGCCTGACCGATGCGCGGGAGCGCTCAGCGCATCGCGCTGAGCAGGTTCTGGATCGACACGAAAGCGAAGGCGACGGAGCTATCCGCGACGCCGTAGGGCAGGAAGATCAGGTCGCCGTGCCGCATGCCGCCGCAGCTGTAGACCACGTTCGGCACGTAGCCTTCGCGGTCCTCGTCGGCGGGCGACAGTAGCGGCTGGCTCATCCGCCCGATCAGCTTGGCCGGATCGTCCTTGTCGAGCAGTACCGCGCCGACCGAATATTTCCGCATCGCACCGACACCGTGGGTCAGCAGCAGCCAGCCCTCGTCCAGTTCGATCGGCGATCCGCAATTGCCCATCTGCACCATTTCCCAGGGCTGCTTCGGCGTCAGCAGCAGCTCGCCCTCGCCCCAATGGTCCAGCCGATCCGAGTGGATCAGGAAGACGTTCTCGCCATCCTGCCGCCCGATCATCAGATACTCGCCGCCTACCTTACGCGGGAACAGCGCCATGCCCTTGTTGCGTGCGGCGGGACCGCCCATCGGGGCCATGTTGAAGGTGCGGAAGTCGCGCGTGCGCAACAGCTCCGACCGGATCGCCGCGCCATTGTAGGCGGTGTAGGTGCCGATCCACTCGCGGCTGCCGTCGTCGTGCGTGAACTCGACCAGCCGCATGTCTTCCAGGCCCTTGGCCTGGGCCGCGGTCATCGGGAACAGCACGGTGCCGGACAGCGAGCTGTCGGGATGACGATGGACTTCGATCGCGCCGTTGCCGACCTCGATCGCACTGTCCGCCGCCGTCGCGAACGGCGGTTCCGCCATCAATTCGACATTCGGGCCGGGCCCCAGGATGCCCTCGCGGAACGATACCGACGAAATATGGCCTTCGCCAACGGCGCGCAGCGACATGGCGATGCGAATGGCGCCGTTGGAGAGCCCGCTCTGGTCGGGGTGCGGAATGACGCTGGGGTTCATCAGCGCCGCGGCGGCATAGCTGTACTCGTGACAGAAATAGGCGCCGATCAGCTGCTGCTTGATCTCCGAAATGGCGCTGCGATCCAGGCCGAGCGCCTGCTCGATCTGATCGTACCGCGCCATGAAGACGGACCGCGTCTGCCAGTGCCGGGCTTCGAAATCGCGCAGCACCAACTCCAGCTCGATCTCGGCCATCTCCTCGTCGAGCACCAGCACGCCGTCGACGATGCGCCGTACCCGGCCCGGCTTGCCCGCGGTGATGCCGGCATCGATCGGGATATGGAACGGCCGCACGACGACCCGCGCCGGATCGGCTGACAGGCGCATGGTATGATGAATCACGTCGAGCAAGCAGATACCCCGGCGGTTACCTTGAATGGCGCCGGATCCCCCCGGCGGTCATCGCCTTATTCCGGCACGTGTCCGGCAAATAAAGCCCTATTCTACAACGGTCCGCCGCAAACGCCTATCTGGCCGCGCTGATCGGCCGCGATGCCTCGCCACTGGACTTCGCCTGGGCGGCCACCTTGCTCATGGCGGTGCAGGCGAACTGAAAGGCGAGGATCGACTCCGCACCCTGATTCAGGTTAACCCGATCGCTCATCAGCCCGTCATAGCAGCCGCCGTCGCTCACCGTCGCGATCGGCAGGCCCAGGTCGTTCTCGCCCAGGTACCAGCCATGTGCGCGCCATGCGGCTTCCAGCCATCGCGCTTCGCCGGTGAGTTCATGCGCGAACAGCGTGGCGTCCACGGTGGCCCACGCCTCCAGCGGCTGTTGGTCGAACGGCAACGGATCGGCATATTCCCGCCCGAAGCTGTCGGTGCCGACCGCGCGGAACTGACCGTCGGCGTTGGTCTGCTGCACATCCAGCCATTCGAGCGCCTTCAGGCCTTCGTCGATCATGGCCGTATTGCCGGTCAGCTCGCCGGCCCGCAGCAGCGCTTCGGGCAACCGCGCATTGTCGTAGGCGAGGACCGACTCGAACCAGATCCAGTTGTCGCGCCGCTCCCGCCGCAGTTCGGCGAGAAGCTTCTCGCCGAAATCGCGCACCAACCTCCATGCAAGCGGATGGTCGCGGTGCTGGCGCAGCACCGCATCGCCACCCAGCAACGCGAAAGCCCAGGTGCGCGGGCTGCCGAGCGAGAAAGCATGCGGCGCCACCTGATCGAACAGGTTCAAGGCCCAGCGCCGCAAATTAGGATCGCGGGCTTCCGCCGCAGTCGCACCGATCGCCCACAGCGATCGCCCGAAACTGTCCTCCGATCCTTCGGCCTCCAGCCACTGCCGGTCGAAACCCATGAAGTTGCGGAAGCGTCCGAGCTTGCCGTTCCAGGCATATTGCACGAACGCGCCGTAAACGGTGGCGAGCTGGTCGGCACGTACTGCCTCGGGGCCGTCGATGCGATGCATCAGCATCAGTGCGCGGCAATTGTCGTCGACGCAGTAGCCGTGATTGCGATCGGGCACGGCATAATTGGAGTGCTGGATCATGCCCGTCGCGTCGCTCATCCGCTCCATGGCGTTGAGGCGCGGTGCGACTACGACCCGGGCGGACGCACGCTGCTGCCGTTGGATCCGCACCGGACGTTTGCGGACCGCTTCGTCGCAGATCGCGACATAGGCTTGCGCGAGCGCGCTCCACAGCATCTGACGTCCGGCGCCGTAGGCGCGGTTCGCCATCTCGGCCAGACGCGCCGGCTCGTCGAGCAGCGTGATGATCTCCTCGGCGAAGCAGCGGCTGTCGCCGAACGGCACCAGCACGCCGACGCCGCCGGCCAGCAGCTCCGCCGCGTGCCAATAGGGCGTCGAGACGACCGGCTTGCCCAGTGCCACGGCGTAGGACAGCGTTCCGCTCGTGATCTGCGTCTCATTGAGGTACGGCGTGACGTAGATATCTGCCGCCTGCAGGTAATCGAGCAGTGCATCCTGATCCAGGAAGCCGTCGATGAAGCGGAGCGACTGCGATACGCCGAGTTCGGCTGCCAGGGCCATCAGGCTCTCGCGATAGGCCTCGCCCTCCCGCGCCACCAGATGCGGGTGGGTCGCGCCCAGCACGACGTAGAGCGACTCCGGGTGTGCGGCGACGATTGCCGGCAGCGCGCGGATCATGGTCTCGATGCCCTTGTTCGGCGAGAGCAGTCCGAACGTCAGCAGCACGCGGCGGCCTTCGAACCCGAACCGATCGCGCACGCTCTCCGGATCGACGAACGGCCGATCCGGTACCCCGTGCGGGATCACCGCAATCTGGTTCCAGGCGATGCCGTGGACGCGGACGAGCAGTTCGCGACCCTTCTCCGCCATGACGATCAGCTTGGAGGCGCGTCGCGCCAGCGCCTCGATCACCGCACGCTGGTCGGCGTTGGGCTGCTCCAGGACGGTATGGAGCGTCACCACCACGGATGCATCCACCCGGTCGAGCAGCTTCAGCAGCAGCGCGCCGGCCGATCCGCCGAAGATGCCATATTCATGCTGCACCAGCACGACGTCGGCGCCGCTCTCGTTGATGCGCTGCGCCGCCATGCGGTAGTCGGTGATATCCTCCTGCGCGATCGGGATGATCTCCGGCGCGTAAGCGTAGGATCCGCCCGGATCAGTCATCGCATACAGATCGACGGCGATCTCCGGAAACGCGGCCCGCAATGCGGTATGCACGTCACGGGTGAAGGTGGCGATGCCGCACAGCCGCGGCGGACTGTTGCCGATCAGGGCGATCCGCTTGATCTTGGTGGCACCGCTCGCCGTCATTATACGTCCTCTATATGTTCTGATCTAAACGCCGTTCTGTTCCGCTCCGCCTCTGGAAAGGCTCGACCTGCAGCCGACTTTCCTGAACAATCCTTAAGGCGGCGAAAGGTTGCAAAATTCGTGCTGCGCCGCAACAATTTGCGTCCGGCTGAGTTACGGGCACGCTAAATTCAGCGTTGACGGGCCCAACCGCCACGCTAATGGAGCCTTCGGGACGGCATTCGGGCCGGGCCCGGAATGATTACGTGGAGCAGCACGAATGAAGAAGGTAGTCTTTGTTCTCGCCGCTGCCGGCCTGATGTCTCTGGCCGCTTGCAGCAAGCAGACCCCTGCGGAGAACGCCACCGACGCGACCGCTAACGCGCTCGACAACGCTGGTGAGAACCTCGAGGACATGGCCGACAACTCGTCGAACGACACGGCTGCTGCCGCGCTCGACAATGCTGCGGACAATGCGCACGCTGCGGCCGACAACGTCGAAGCCAACAAGCAGTAATCAGCGCCGCCCGCTGGGGCGGTGAAGGTTAGCGGAGCGGGCGTCCGGTGACGGGCGCCCGCTTTCTTTTCGGCTTGCGGCAGAGCCCGATCTTCCGCTCGGAGGCAGGCCGGCAGCAAGGCATGGGGCTTTTCACCACCCCCTCGATCCCGCTAACGGACTGGCCCTATGCCCGGTCTTACCCTCTTCAACAGTCTGTCCCGCAGCCTGGAACCGTTCGCCCCTGCGGATGGGCATACTGCGCGGGTCTACAGCTGCGGTCCGACCGTCTATAATTTCGCGCACCTCGGCAACCTGCGCGCCTACGTCTTCACCGACACGCTCCGCCGCACGCTGCTGGCGCAGGGCTGGGACGTACGCCACGTCATCAACATCACCGATGTCGGTCACCTCACCAGCGACGCCGACGCCGGCGAGGACAAGATGGAGCTGGCCGCCGCCGGGCTCGGCAAGGACATCTGGGAAGTGGCGGCCTTCTACACCGCCGCCTTCAAGCGCAACGTCGCCGACCTCAATATTCTGGAGCCGACCCTCTGGGCGGTCGCGACCGACCACATCGCCGAGATGATCGCGTTCGCGGAGAGGATTGCGCCGGCGCACTGCTACGAACTCGACAGCGGGCTCTACTTCGACGTCACCACCGTGCCCGATTATGGCCGCCTCGCCCGCTCCCGCGCGGATGAGGGCGAGAGCCGGATCGATCCGGTCAGCGGCAAGCGCAACCCCGCCGACTTCGCCATCTGGCGCTGCTCGCCGCCGGGCGAGACCCGTCAGATGGAGTGGGACAGCCCCTGGGGCCGGGGCGCACCCGGCTGGCATCTGGAATGCTCGGTCATGAGCCTGCGCTATCTGGGGCCGGAGCCGTTCGACATCCACACCGGCGGCATCGATCATCGCGAGATCCACCATCCCAACGAGATCGCGCAGAACCAGGCTTATTGCGGCTGCACCGCCGAGCAGCCCGGCTTCACCGGCGCGCGCTTCTGGCTGCATAATAACTTCCTGGTGGATCGCACTGGAAAGATGTCGAAATCCGGCGGCGGTTTCACCACGCTGCAGTCGCTGGTCGACGCTGGCGTGCACCCCCTCGCCTACCGCCTGCTCTGCCTCACCGGGCACTATCGGTCGGAACTGGAATTCAGCGGCGAGGCGGTGACGGCCGCGCTGACGCGGCTGAAGCGGCTGGTGATCGCGGTGGAGAAGCTGGGCGACATGGCGGGCGATCCGGCACCGGCCTATACCGACCGGCTGCACGGCGCTCTGGCAGACGATCTGAACACGCCGCAGGCGCTGGTCGCGTTGGACGAGATGCTGGCCGACAAGCGCCTGTCCGCGGGGGATCGCCGGGCAACGCTGGCGACATTCGACGCGGCCCTCGGGCTCGACCTGCTGCACCTCCGCCGCGCCGACCTGCGGGTCAGGCCGCAATCCGCCACGCTGGCCGAAGCCGACATCGAGGCGCGGCTGGACGAGCGCCAGCAAGCCCGCGCCGCGAAGGATTTCGCCCGCTCCGACGCGGTGCGCGACGAACTCGCCGCCGCTGGGATAGACGTGATGGACGGCGACCCGCTTCGCTGGGAATGGAGGATTACCCTCTAGCTCTTGCCGGGGTGGCGGCATTCCGGAATGTGCCACCTCCGCTTCACGCTGCCAAAGCAGGCTTATTCTTGCTTCTGTCCCTGCGATCCGCGAAATGCCGGTCGAGGAACACGCAGATGGCGACGAACTGGACACCCGAGAGCTGGCGCAATCATGAGGCGCGGCAGCTCCCGACCTACCCCGATGCGGCCGCACTGGCGGACGCCGAGACCGAGCTCAGGCGGTATCCGCCGCTCGTCTTCGCCGGCGAGGCGCGCGCGCGGCCCGCGGCGCGGGCGCCGGGCGCGGCCGGCCGCGCCTTCCTGCTGCAGGGCGGCGACTGCGCCGAGAGCTTCGCCGAATTCCACCCCAACAATATCCGCGATACGTTCCGCGTGCTGCTGCAGATGGCGGTGGTGCTCACCTACGCCTCCAAGCTGCCGGTGGTGAAGGTCGGCCGCATGGCGGGCCAGTTCGCCAAGCCGCGCTCCACCGACCTGGAGGAGCAGGACGGCGTTAGCCTGCCCTCCTATCGCGGCGACAACGTCAACGACATCGCCTTCACGCCGGAGGCGCGACGGCCCGATCCGCAGCGCATGATCCGCGCCTATTCGCAGGCCGCGGCCACGCTCAACCTGCTGCGCGCCTTCGCGCAGGGCGGTTATGCCAACCTGCAGCAGGTCCATGCCTGGACGCTGGACTTCATGGGCCGGTCCGCCTGGGCCGCGCAATATCAGCAGCTGGCCGACCGCATCGGCGAGGCATTGAGCTTCATGGCGGCGTGCGGCGTCAATCCGGAGACGGTGCCGCAGCTGCGCGCCACCAGCTTCTACACCAGCCACGAAGCGCTCCTGCTTCCGTACGAGCAGGCGCTGACCCGCCAGGACAGCCTGACCGGCGACTGGTACGACACCAGCGCGCACATGCTCTGGATCGGCGACCGTACGCGCTTTCCGGGTTCGGCCCACGTCGAATATCTGCGCGGCGTCGGCAACCCGATCGGCATCAAGTGCGGCCCGAGCCTGGAACCGGACGTGCTGCTGCGCCTGCTCGACACGCTCGATCCGGCCCGCACGCCGGGACGCATCACGCTCATCACCCGCTACGGCCACGACAGGATCGAGGCCGGCCTGCCGCCGCTCGTCCGCGCGGTGAAGCGCGAAGGCCGCCCGGTCGTGTGGAGCTGCGATCCCATGCACGGCAACGTCGTCAAGGCCGCCAACGGCTACAAGACGCGGCCATTCGAGCGCATCCTGTCGGAGGTGCGCGGCTTCTTCGCGGTCCACCGCAGCGAGGGCACGCACGGCGGCGGCATCCACGCCGAGATGACCGGCCAGAACGTCACGGAATGTACCGGCGGGGCGATCGCGGTGACCGAACAGGGCCTGGCCGACCGCTACCACACCCACTGCGACCCGCGCCTCAACGCCAGCCAGAGCATCGAGCTGGCTTTCCTGCTCGCCGAGATGCTCAACCAGGAAATGCGCGAGCGGGAGAAGGACGCAGCCTAGATACGCGACACGAAGAGTGGAGACTCGCGACCGCCGGCGCCTCTAGGGCAAACATCGACGCCGACGGCCGCTTGACCGCTCCTGTACGCCGGCACAACTGAACCGCAGCACAATCGACGTTGCAGCTTCGGTTCAGCAAATCTCTGCCGGACGTGGTTAGCCCGTCGTTAACCTTCCCTACCTAGCGTGCGAATCGTCGTCCGCCATGACGGCTGGCGACTTGTGCTGAGGTACGTGCTCATGTTCCTGGATTTCTATGCGGGCGGCATTGGTGGCATCGATCAGATCTGCTTCTACGACCGCGGACTTGCCTGCAGCCTGACCGACCCGGTCGAGGCCCATAAGTGGTTCAACCTTGCAGCCCTCTCGGGCGACGATCGCGGACCTGCGGCGCGCACGGACATCGCCGGCGAGATGAGTGCCCGCGAGATCGCCGATGCGCAGCGTCGCGCGCGCACCTACATCGAATGCGAGCGTAAGGCAGCCTGATCACCGCGCCTGCCGGGCGTTCGGCCGCGAAATGTTAATCTACCTTATTCGCGATGGAGCCCGTACCCTGCGATAGCGTTATCGTGGCGCCGACTATCCGGCCGCTTCCCACCGCTTCTCGCAAAGGGCACTTCCGCGACCATGGCTGCCCGCAAGATCGGCGTTCTCACCTTTCACCGCTGCATCAATTACGGCTCTTACTGGCAGGCGCGATGCCTGGTCGAAGGCTTGCGCAGCCGCGGCCACGACGCGGTGCTGCTGGATCACGAATCGCGCGAGGTCACGTCGGCCGAATGGCGATGCGCCTTTCAGCCGCTCCTGCCGGAACGAAGCTCGCTGGCCGACCAGCGGCTCTACGGCGCCAAGGTCCGCAAATTCCTGGCCGACTTCGACCGGCTGCCGCAATCTCGCCCGTTCCCGCTCGACCAGCCGCATGCCATGGACCGTGTCGACATGGTCGTGGTCGGCAGCGACGAGGTATGGAACCTGTCGCATCCCTGGTATGGCGGACGACCGATCTTCTACGGCGAAGGTCTCAACAGCCCGCATATCATCTCCTACGCCGCGAGCTTCGGCAATTACGACGCCGCCAACGGTCTCCACGCGCCCTGGCGCGACCGACTGCGCCAGTTCGCCGACATCTCCGTCCGCGACGAGAATAGCCGCTCGCTGGTGAAGGCGGCGACCGGCCTCGATCCTGCCATCGTGCTCGACCCGGTGCTGCAGTTTCCACCCGCATATGCCGCTCCACCGGACGCCATTCCGGAGTCTCCCTACGTTCTGGTCTATGGTCACGGACTGCCGGCCTGGCTCGGCGAGCAGGTCAGGTCCTGGGCGAAGGCACGGGGCTATCGTCTCGTCAGCATCGGTTATCGGAACGACTGGGCGGACGAGCAGCGGCTGGCGGATGGCCCGCACGATTTTGCCAGGCTGATGGCCGATGCCGCCGCGGTCGTGACGAACTTCTTCCACGGCTGCATCTTCGCCCTGATCAACGCCAAGCCGTTCGCATCCGTCCTGTCGGCCTATCGCACGAACAAGGTGCGCGATCTGATGACGGCGGTGGGCGCCGAGCGGCACCTGGTGCGGGAGGGCAGCCCCCAGGGGCAGATCGCCGATATTCTGTCGTCGCCCGTCGATGCGGGCATCACCGCCGTGATCGAGCGGCTTCGCGCCGCCTCCAACCACTATCTCGACCGCGTGCTCGCCTGATGGCGGACGCCGCTGCGGCATCGGCGCTCGCACCGCACGACATCATGCGCTCCGGCCTGTGCATCGGCTGCGGCGCCTGCGCGGGCATGGCAGGCCCGGATGAGGCCGCGATGCGATGGGACCCTTACGGCCAACTCAAGCCGGCCGGCGCTGCCGCGTGGCTGACCGCGCCGACGCGCCGCTTCGCCGCGCTCTGCCCGTTCTCGCCGGCTGCGGACGATGAAGACCGGATCGCCGACGTACGGCTGAGCCAGGCGCCCGAGCGGCACGATCTGCTCGGCCGCTTCGACAGCGCCTATGTCGGGCATGCCGCAGCCGGCGGCTTCCGCGAGCACGGAAGTTCGGGCGGCATGGTCAGCTGGGTCGCGGCCGAACTGATGCGGCGCGGCCTGGTCGACGGCGTCGCGCACGTCGCTCCGCGCGATCCTGCCGACGGCAACGGCTATTTCGGTTACCGCATCTCGCGCTCGCTGGAGGAGATCGGCACCGGCGCCAAGTCGCGCTACCATCCGATCCATCTCGCCGACGTGCTGCGCGAGATTGCCGCGACGCCCGGCCGCTACGCCATCGTCGGCGTACCCTGCTTCATCAAGGCGGTGCATCTTGCCCGCGCCCAGGACGACGTGCTGCGCGAGCGGATCGCCTTCACGCTCGGCCTCTTCTGCGGTCATATGAAGAGCCGGCGCCTGGTCGACAGCTTCGCCTGGCAGCTGCAGGCTAAGCCGCAGGATGTCCGGGCGGTCGAGTACCGGCTCAAGGATCCCGGGCGCCCCGCCAACTGGTACACGGCCCACCTTACGCTGAAGGACGGCGCTCGCCGCCGGCAGGACTGGTGGCATCTTGCCGACGGTGACTGGGGCGCCGGTTTTTTCCAGAATGCAGCGTGCAACATGTGCGACGATGTCGTGGCCGAGACGGCGGACATCGCGTTCGGGGATGCGTGGGTGGAGCCCTACTCGTCCGACGGGCGCGGCACCAACGTCGTCATCGCCCGCTCGCGCCTGCTGGCAGACATGCTCCAGGACGGCATGGCCGACCAGCGGCTCGTGCTGCAGCAGGTCGATGCCGACTTCATCGTCCAGACGCAGGCCGCCGGTTTCCGGCAGCGGCGGGAGGGGCTCGCCTACCGCCTGACGTGGCATCGCCGCGGCATCAGACCGCGCAAGCGGGTTCAGCCCGGCGCGGCCGGGCTGCCGCTCCGTCGCCGCCTCGTATACCGCACGCGTGCGTGGATCAGCCGCTGGAGCCACCGCACGGCGTGGCTCGCCGCCTCGGCAGGCTTGCCCTTCCTCTACATCCGGTGGGCGCGGGCCGCGCTCGGCTTCTATAGCGCCCGCACCTACTCTGCCGGCCGGCGCGGCCGCTGGTTCGAACCGCTCGACTCTGCCCTCGGTCGTGTTCGCTT
>CAXTUG010000035.1:0-17111 GCA_964247375.1 uncultured Sphingomonadaceae bacterium | reverse complement strand
CGATCGGCGCCGACGGCTCGTTCAACCAGCCGATGGCGGTCACCGTCATCGGCGGACTGATCCTGTCTACCCTCCTCACCCTGCTGATCGTGCCGGCCGGCTTCAGCCTCGCCGATGGCGTCGAGAAGTGGCTCGGCAGCCGCCTCGGCCCCGCGCTCACCAATGGCGGCGAGAAGGCGCTGCCGCCAGGCATCGTCCATCCCGCGGAGTGAACCTTCCGGGCAAACGGTTATTGTTGAGGGGGTGACGACCCTGACCGACATGACCGCCGCCCGGCCGTGCCGCCGATGATGCAGCAGCCGCCCCCCGCGCCGGCGGCCCACGGCGTGCGGCAGATGCGCGCCATTGCGACGGGGCTCCTCGTCGCCATGGCGGCGCTCTTCCTGCTGGCGAGCAGGTTCGCAGCCGATCCGGTTTGGTCGTACGTCCGCGCGTTCGCAGAGGCCGCGATGGTGGGCGGTCTGGCGGACTGGTTCGCGGTCACCGCCCTCTTCCGCCACCCGCTGGGTCTGCCGATCCCGCACACGGCGATCATTCCGCGCAACAAGGATCGGATCGGCGACAGCCTGGCTGCCTTCCTGCGCTCCAACTTCCTGGTGCCGCATATCGTCGCCCGGCGCATGGCCCGGCTCGACGTGGCGAAGGCGATCGGCCGCGTGCTCGCGGCGCCGCCGCGCGAGGGGGCGATGCGCGCCGGTGCCGGCCGGCTTGCCGAGACCCTGCTGGAGAGCTTGGGCGACGAGCGGCTCGGTCAACTGTTCAAGAGCGCGGCGGCGCAGCGGCTGCGCAGCGTCGAGGTGGCTCCGCTGGCCGGCCGGCTGATGGCGGCGGCCATGGCGGAGGACCGTCACCGGCCGCTGATCAACGCCGCCATCCTCTGGGCCGGACGCACGCTGGACGCCAACGAGGCACTGTTCCGGCAGATGATCCACGACCGGGCGGGATCGATCCTGCGCTGGACCGGGCTGGACGAGACATTGTCGACCAAGATCCTGGACGGCATCTTCCGTCTGCTCGGCGACATGGCGGAAAATCGCCAGCATCCGCTGCGGATACGGGCGGAGGAAGCGCTGGCCAGCCTGGCAGGGCGGCTGCAGTCCGACCCCGAACTGCAGGCGAAAGTGGCCGCCTACCGCGATACGGTGCTTGCCAATCCGGCGGTCGCCGAGTGGCTGGATGGACTGTGGCAGAGCGCGCGCGCGGCGATGCTGCGTGCCGCCCGCGATCCCGAATCGGTCGCGGCAGGCAAGTTCGGCGAAGCGCTGCGGCAGATGGGCACGCGCCTGCAGGAGGACGTCCGGGTCCGTACGGCGGTGAACCGGTTCGCACGCCGCGCAACCGCCGGCCTGGTCGCCTCCTACGGCGACGGCATCGTGACGCTGGTGTCGGAGACGGTGCGCGGCTGGGACGCGCGGACGGTGACCGGCCGGCTTGAAAATGCGGTCGGGCGCGACCTGCAATATATCCGCATCAACGGCACGATCGTGGGCGGGCTCGTCGGCGTCGCCATCCATGCCGTCGACGCGCTGACGTGACCGGCGCGGCTTGACGGAGCGACGGCCGGTTCGCACACCGGCGCACCCCTTTCGAAAGAGTCTTATGCCGTTTCGCCTCAGCCTTTCGGCCCTTCTCGCACTTGCAGCCGGCACCTCCGCCCAAGCCGATCTGCAATTCAGCGCCGCCGCCTTCAGGAGCCACGTCGCCTTCCTGGCCGACGATCTCCTCCTCGGCCGCCGAACGGGAAGTCCGGGCCACGAGATTGCGGCGCGCTACATCGCCGCGCAGTTCACCGCGCTGGGACTCACGCCCGGTGGCGACAAGGGCAGCTATCTCCAGCGATTCGGCCTCGCGGAAACCGCGGCGAGCGCGCCGGGATCGGTAACGATCAGCGGCCCGAACGGCAGCCGCACCTGGGCCGACGGCAGCGACGTGGTGCTCCGCCGCGATCCGGCCCATCCCAATCCCGACGTGGCAGCGCCGCTCGTGTTCGTGGGTTACGGCATCGACGATCCTGCCCACGGCCATGACGACTATCGCGGTCTGGACGTCAGGGGCAAGATCGTGGTCGCCTTCGCCAACTTTCCGCCCGACGCGCCGAGCGAGGCGGGAGCCTATTATGCCGCCGAGAAGCGCACGACGGCGGGCAAGCACGGCGCCGTCGGAATCATCCAGATCTACCCGCGCGGCGTGGCTAAGCTGCGCCCGTGGGCGATGATCCAGCGCAACGCCAGCTTTGCAGCGGTCTCGTGGCTGGAGGCGGACGGACGGCCGCACGACGAGGCCGGCCTGACGGTCTCCGGCTATGCCCATGGCGAGGCGGCCGAGGCCCTCTTCGAGGGCGCGCCGCAGCGCCTTCAGGCCTTGCTCGATGCGGCCGACAAGGGTTCGGTCAAGGGCTTCGAGCTGAAGACCCGCGCGCATCTGGTGGATCATACGGAGACGAAGCAGATCAGCAGCGCCAACGTGATCGGCATCCTGCCCGGCAGCGATCCCAAGCTTGCCGCCGAATATATCGTGCTCTCGGCGCATTCGGATCACATCGGCGTCACGCCGCCGCGGTCCGACGACAAGCCCGACACGGACCGTATCAACAACGGCGCGCTCGACAATGCGGCGGGCATCGCCACCATGATCGAGGTTGCCCGCGCAGCGACCCAGGATCGTGACCGACCGCGCCGGTCGCTCATCTTCCTCGCGTCGACCGGAGAGGAGGAAGGCCTGCTCGGCGCGGATTATTACGCACGCCATCCGGGCGTGTCGATCGCCAGCATCGTCGGCGACGTCGATCTCGACATGCCGCTGCTGACCTACCGCTTCACCGACGTGAACGCCTTCGGCGCCGAGCATTCGACCATCGGGCCGACCGTGGCCGCGTCGGGCAAGCCGATGGGCATCGCGCTCTCCCCCGATCCTGAACCGCAGCAGGTCGTCTTTGTGCGTTCCGACCATTATATGTTCGTGCGTCAGGGCGTACCGGCGGTGTTCCTCGCAACCGGGATCGCCGGCGAAGGCAAGGCCGCCTGGGCCGACTTCACCGCCAACCATTACCACCAGCCGAGCGACGACCTGACACTGCCGATCCTGTGGGATCAGGGCGCACGGTTCGCCGAGATCAATTATCGCATCACCCGCGCCATGGCCGACGGCGAGAAGCGGCCGATGTGGTTCAAAAGCGACTTCTTCGGCGATATCTTCGCCGCCGACCAGCCCAAGGCGCCCGCGCCCGACCGGTAAGGGAGAGGGCCCGACCCGATCGGCCGGGCCCTCTCTTGTTCGCAATCAGTACGTGCCGGAGAAGCTCCGGTTGAGATTGACGTTGCGGTCATTGTCGCCGCCGAACAGGCCGCCATTGTTCGACCGCTCCTCGTCGCGCCAGTGCTGCTTCGCCTGGTCCGCGGTCTTGCTGATCGTCACCTTGTCGTCGACCGACTGGATCCACGAGCTCGGGATCGAGTGGTGGTGACCGCCGGCAGCGGCGTCCGATTTGGTGAGCAGCAGGCGATCGCCGCGAACATGATCGACCGTGCCGACATGCTGGCCATCCGATCCGACGACCTCCTGATGTTCCTCGACCTTGTTCAGCATGTCGCGCTGGCCCTGCCGGCTCTGACGCCAGGATCCGAACGCCGTGTCGAAGCGGCCCTGATTCTCGCGATGATATTCATCATAGTCGCGATCAAGCGCCTCCATCTGGCGGTCGCGCCACGAGCGATAGTGCGGATCATGCTCGTGCCGGCTGCAATAGCCCGAAGTGCCGCGATCCTGCGAACCGGATCCCTGATAGCCATAGGACTGGTTGCCGTAATTCTGACCGCCGTAGCTGCCGGTATCACGATCATCCTGCCGGCGGCGGCGTTCCGCCTCCTCGTCGCCGAACCAGGAACGAACCTCGTCGCCGGCGCGCTCGAAGAAGCCGCGGTCCTGGTCGCTCTGGCCACGATAGCGGCCGTAATCGTCGCCGCGGTCGTTGAAGCGATCGCCGCGATAATCGCGGCTCTGGCTGCTGCCGCCGTAATTGCCATAATCGCCGTAGGACCGCGTACGATCATCGTCCTGGCGGTCATAACCGCCCGTCGCGCGACCGCGATCACCGACGCCGTAATTGCGATCACCCGTATTGCCGTATCGGCGATCGTTACGTTCGTAACCCATCAGAACCTCCTACGTTCTCACGAGGTTTCGCATGGCGGTGCGGCGCATGCGAACCGGTCATCAGAACGAATGGCCGGCGCAGGCCGTTCCGAGGCAGAGAAGGCTCTGCGTCGCCGATCGAAGGCAGATGATCGTTTTGGAGGCTTTTTGCCGCTCGCGCGTTGCATCGGCGTGAAAGCGCCGCTAAGCGCGCTGTTCGCTGGTGCCGGGGCTGTAGCTCAGATGGGAGAGCGCTGCAATCGCACTGCAGAGGTCAGGGGTTCGATTCCCCTCAGCTCCACCAGCCTTTCCGCCGCAGTCTTGCATGCCTCTCCGACCTGCCGAATAGGACGCGGGTGAACGCGCTTCGCTATCTTCTCGCACCCTGGTGGGCCCTGCAGCTCGCAACCGATGCCAAGAGCTTCCGCGACAACCCGCTGATCGGATCACGGCGGCTGAACGCGTGGGGGCTGCACGTCCGACGGGTGCTGCTCGCCGACCGCCTGGCGGCGTGGCGGCGGCGGCGCATGGCGCATCTCGTCTCTGCCGACCACCGCGTCCAGTTCGCACGGGACGGGTTCGTAAGCATTCCGGATTTCATTCCAGCGGATGCGTTCAGGACCTTGCGCGATCAGGTCATGGCCTTTCCCGGCGCGGCGCGCGAGATGGTGCAGGGCGACACGATCACCCGCCGGATCGCGCTCGATCCGGAGACCCTGCATACGGTTCCGGCTCTGGGGAAGCTGATACGCGATCGCCGCTGGCAGGGCCTGGTCCGCTACGTGGGCAGCTTCGACACGGAGCCGCTCACCTACATCCAGTCGATCCTGACCCATCGTCACGACGCGCCGCCGGATCCGCAGACGACCCTGCACGCCGACACCTTCCATCCGACGGTGAAAGCCTGGCTGTTCCTGACCGACGTCACCGCCGACGAGGGGCCGCTGACCTATGTCGCCGGATCGCACCGCCGCGACGCGGCGCGGCTGGCGTGGGAGAAGAGGCGCAGCCTGGAAGCGCGCGACGGCGGCGACTTCCTGTCCGCGCGCGGATCGCTGCGGATTGCGGAGCATGAGCTGGCGGAGCTCGGCCTGCCGCTTCCCACGACGTTCGCGGTCAAGGCGAACACGCTGGTCGTGTGCGACACGAGCGGGTTCCACGCGCGCGGTCCGGCCGTGCGCCCCTCCACCCGCGTGGAGATCTGGGCCTATGGCCGGCGTAATCCGTTCCTGCCGTGGACGGGCCTGGACCTGACCGGCTGGCGTGGCCTGGCCGAGCGGCGGGTATCGCTGCACTGGGCGTTTCGCGACCGCTTTCAGCGCTGGTTGGGGCAGCCCTGGGCCGACGTCGGCCGCAAGCGTCCGGCCGACGGATGAACGCCGGCACGGAGCCGCACGTCGACCTGCCGGACGATCGGGATATCCGCGTCGCCTGCGGCATGGCCTGGTGGAAGCGGAAGCGGATCGCGCAGTTCCTGACGGCGCCCGGTCGAGATCCGCTCGTCTTCACCAACGATGCCGAGGCGGCGGTCGCGGCGGCGGACGGGGGCAGGATCGCGATATGGCCGTCGCGCATGCCGGCGGGCCTCGAGATGGCCGGAGACCGGCTGGTGCAGGTCGAGGACGGCTTCATCCGCTCGATCGGACTGGGCGCGGACCTCCATCCGCCGTTGTCGATCGTGGTCGATCGCAGCGGCATCTACTACGATCCGCATCGGCCGAGCGATCTCGAGACGATCCTGGCGACGGCGGACTTCCCGCCCACACTGACGGCACGCTCCGAAGCGCTGATCGAGACGATCGTGGCGCGCGGCATCAGCAAATATGCCCAGCAGGCGCCCGTCGCGCCGTCGCGGCCGCGCGCGCGCAGAACCGTGCTGGTGCCCGGCCAGGTCGAGGACGACCGATCGGTGCGGCTGGGCGGAGCGGACGTCTCCGGCAATCTCGACCTGCTGCGCCGCGCGCGCGCCGAGGAGCCCGATGCCCATATCCTGTTCAAGCCGCATCCGGACGTCGATGCCGGGCATCGCCACGGCCGCGTTCCCGACACGGCGTTGCTGGAACATGCGGACGAAGTGGTGCGCGGGGAGGCCATGCCGTCGCTGCTGGCACGGGTCGATGCGGTCCACGTCCTCACGTCGCTCACTGGCTTCGAAGCGTTGCTGCGCGGACTGGAAGTGGTCGTGCACGGCCATCCCTTCTTCGCGGGATGGGGCCTGACGCGCGATCTGGCCGGTCCGCTCCCCCGCCGAACGCGGCGGCTGAAACTCGCCGAGCTCGCGGCGGGCACGCTGATCCTCTATCCGCGCTACCTGGATCCGGTAACGGAGAGGCCCTGCACACCGGAGCGGCTGCTGCAGCGCTTCGCCGATGGCTGGCAGCCCAGGTCGAGCTGGCTGATCCGCGCGCGCCAGTGGCAGGGCCGCCTCGCCCGCCGGCTGGGAACGATCTCGGGCTGAAGGCGGTTCGCGCGCTGATCACCCTGCTGAAGCGGATGGGTGTTATTTGGCGAGGAGGGCGTAGCAGCGGCGCAGCCGCTCCAGCCACCAGTCGCGACGCTCGGCGGGGACGGCGTATCGGGCGAGCAGATCCGGGTCCGGCACGACCCGCCGCACCTCGATCCGACCGTCGCGGGGCAGCAGCGGCTCCGATGCGATGTCGGTCACGAACAGCGCTGCACTGCCCACGCCCGACTCGAACGGGAGATCGGGAACGCTGGCGGCGAGGAAAACGCCCGCCGCTTCTCCGATCGAGGTGTTCAGTTCGCTGGAAATCACGACGGGCAGGCCGGCATCGCGGATCAGGTCCAGCGCGGCGGTGACGCCCCCGTCCATTTGCGTTTTGACCACCAACAGGTCGGCCGCGTTGGCGCGCTTGACCGAACCCGGGTCCGCGATCTCGCTCGGGGTCACGGTGGCGGCGACCTGAATCCCGAGATGGGCGATGCGCGTGCGCACCGTGGCAAGGTCGGCCACCGAGGCGCAGGGCTGCTCGACCCACGCCAGATCGTACTCGGCCAGACGTTCGATGGCGCGCTCGGCTTCGTCGACCGTCCAGGCCCCGTCAGCGGCGATGTTCATCCTCCCCGACGGCCCATAATAGTCCCGGGCGGCCGCCACGCGCGCAATGTCGTTCTCGAGGGATCCTTTCGTCTCGCCGACCTTCACCTTCACCGCGGAGCAGCCGGGGTACCCATCGAGAATGGATTCGACGTTATCGAGGCTGACGGCGGGCAGGGTCGCGTTCACCGGTATCGAATTGCGCAACTGCGGGTGCGTCGGTCCCCACCCGAAGTCTATGCTGCCTTGCAGCCAGGTCACGGCCTGGGCATCCGGGATCGCGGGGAATGCGGAGAACTCCGCCCAGCCGTTCGGTCCCTCGATCAGCATCGCCTCGCGCGTGAAGCTGCCTTGAGCCTCGACGCGAAGCGGGAGCGCCACGACATGGGCAGTACAGACGATATCCTTCAGCGCGGGGACCATGTTCCACCGATGACAATGTCGGACGAACGAACGTCGCTCGCACTTCCAACGCTGTCAACTGGAAACGCTCGATGCCGTCCGAGTGCACCGAGTAGCGAGGCGGCGCAAATCATCGGGGTGGCAGGCGTGCTCGACCGGGTCGCCAGCAGGGTGATGAGGCTGGCGCCGACCGGCGCGGCGCCACGCTGGCCGGGCGTGATGGTGGAGGCGACCACCCGACCCAATACGTCGATCAGCGCGTGCAGCTTGGTAGTCGGCCCACCGCACGAACTGCTCCTCGCTCAATGAGGATTGGGGTTCGCGGCGGGACGCTACCGCATGCCCATCGCCTGCATCAGCGCCTGCGCCATGTCTTCCGCCGCGATGTCGCGCTGCGTACCGGCCGGCGCGCCGCTTCCCCAGATCGCGTAGTCGGAGCGGCGATCGTCCGCGCCGGGTGCGTGGAAAGCACCGGAGAGACTCGGCTGGTGATCGCCGTAGAAGACCAGCCAGCCCGGTGCGCCGCTCGCCGCGATCGCGTCGCGCAGGATCGGGATCTTCGCTTCGTTCGAGTGGTGGTGGCGATGCGAGCGGCCGATCTCGGCCGCGTCGGGCAGCGGGCGCCAGTCCGGCGGCAGCTGCGCCGGCGGCAGCGGGTCGTGCTGGGCGTCCCACGGCCCGTGATTCTCCATCGTGATCGCGAAGAGGAGCGTGCGCGGCCCGTGCTCCCGCAGCAGCGCCGCCATGCGTTCGGCGACCGCGACATCGCTGACGTAAGGGCCGTTGCGCGCCGCACCGGCAAACCCTTCGATGCCGATGAACTGATCGAAGCCGAGCAGCGGCATGACCCTGTCGCGATAGTAGAAGTCGCGATCATAGGGATGGACGCAGATCGTGCGGTAGCCCGCGGCGCGCGCCTGGTGCGCCAGCGACGGCAGCGGCACGCGCGCGAAATGCTCGTACGGATTGAACCGGTCGAGCCCGACATCCTCGCTGCCGAGGCCGGTCAGCACCGCCAGTTCCGAGCGGATCGTGTTCGCGCCCCAGCAGGGCACGGTCAGCTTGCCGTGCCGTACCGCCTCCGCCTGCAATGCGGCGAAGTGGGGCAGATGACCGGCGAGCGCCGGATCCAACCGCCGCGCATCGACGAACGATTCGCCCTGGACGATCAGGATCGGACCGTTGACCGGCAGCGGCGGCCAGGATCGCGCCTGTGCGGCGCGCTGACGTGCGGCACGCTCGTCGCGGGCCAGCGTAGCGTGGATGATGCAGGTCGCGAGCAGGCCGTAGCGGCCGGCATCGACCGCCGGGTCACGGCTCGGCCGCAGCGTGCGGTAGAAGGCGGCGAGCCGCCGCAGCAACCATCCGTCGGACGGAACGACGAACAGCAGCCGCCCGATGATCACGGCCACGACCGCCAGCATCGCGGCGGAGAGCAGCTCCATCGGCCAGAGCGGCCGTTCGAGGTCGACCAGCCACACCACCGCCAGCAGGATGGCGACGACCGCCAGGATCATCCGGCCGGTGCCGACGAACGCCAGGTAGAGCCGCGGATGCCGTACCACCTCGATCAGTTCGGCACGGTCGGCGAAGACGACGGGCTCGCCCAGCACCTTGCGCTTGACGCGGTCGGCCACGCCCATCCCGATGCCGAGCGACGATACCGCCAGTGCCGCCAGCACCGGACGGCCGGTCGGCAGGAGGAAGAGGAGGAATCCCGCCAAGCACGGGAAGAAATCGATCGCGAGCGCGAGGGGGTGGCGCAGAGGATCGAGGCCGAACGGCCATGCGACGACGAGCCGCCGCAGCCCCAGCCACGTCGCCACGGTGATCGCCAAGCCCAGCAGCAGGTGGATCATGGAAGCCGGTCAGTGCCCCGGCTCGATATGGAAGCGGAAGCCGCGCATGATGCGATCGCCGAGCGCGGCCGGCATCAGGTCCGCAACCTGCGTTCCCAGCGCCAGCAGCCGCGGGACGATGATGCGCGACCGCTTCGCATCGAGACCTTTGCGGATCGCAGCCACCATCTTGTCCAGGCTCAGCATGAACGGCGTCGGTCCCTTCCAGCGATCCGTCATCGGCGTATCGAAAAATCCCGGAACCACAACGGAAACTGCAATCCCTTTCGGTCGCAATAATGCGCGCAGCGCCTCGCCATAGGCCCGGATGCCGGCCTTGCTCGCGCTGTAGCCGGGGCTGAACGGCAGGCCGCGCAGCGCCGCGGTGGATGCGACCACCGCCACCTGCCCGCCGCCACGCGCGATCATCCGCGGCAGCAGCGGCTCGACCGTATGGATGGTGCCGAGCAGGTTGGACCGGACCTGCATCCCGGCCAGGGCGACGCCCTCCGGCATGTCGTCGGAGCCGGTGCCGGCCGACACGCCGGCCGCGGCGATGACGAGATCGAACGGGCGCGCCTCGTCCTGGGCGAGCAGCCAGGCGCCGAACGGCTCCGCGTCGCGCACGTCGAAGGCGCCGGTGAATACGGTCGCTCCCTTGTCCCGGCAGGCGGCGGCGGTCGCTTCCAGCCGCGCGACATCGCGCCCGGTCAGGACCAGGTGGGTGTCAGCGGCTGCGTAACTCTTGGCGAGACCGGCGCCGAGACCGCTCGACGCGCCGGTAATCAGGATCGAAGCGATGACGTCACCCCCGGGCGACGAGCGGCGCCGCCACGGCCGTGCGAACCGGCGCGGACGGCAGCCGCACCACCGACGTCTTCGCATCCGGCGCCTCGAGCCGATTGACGGCGCCCCTGACCAGCATGGCCAGCCCTTCGTCGCTGAAGTAGCCGCCGTGGATCAGGCAACGGTCGATCAGCACACGGCGGAAGGCGTCGAACACCTCCAGTTCGGGCGGCGTGGGATCGACCCAGAACGCGTCCAGCCCCTTCTGATCGGTGATCCGCGGCATGTCGTAGACCGCATCGCCGAGCACGATCGTCGGCACGCCGCAGCGCAGCGAGAGCGTTCCGGTCGTGCTGTTCACCGTCACCAGACCGATCGCGTCGCATACCAGCGAGTCGATGTCGACCGACTCCAGGAACAGCAGCCGGTCGCCGATGCCGAGCTTGGCGGCGACCGCCAGCGTCCGCTTCTCCCAGTCGACCAGCCCGTTGTCGAGCGGGTGACCCTTGACCACCAGCAGCGTATCGGCCGGCGCGGCGCGCGCGAACGAGCCGAGCACGGTCTCGATCGCGTCCTGCATTCCCTTGAAGTTCGAATGCACCCGGATCTGGTAATCGCAGTCGAGCTGGAGCGGGAATATGAAGTAGGACCGCCCGTCGGCACGCAGCTGATCCAGCGTGGCCGTCGACCGGCGGCGTTCGGCGGGACGGCGGAGCAGGCGCAGCGCCCAGCCGCCATATTCCGTCAGGATGTGCCACGGCCGGTGCGTGCGATATCCGGCGAACAGCGGCGCCAGCGCCAAGGACGCGATATTATACGCCAGATCCTCTTTCGCGCGACGTTGAAACGAGGATGGCACCGGCGGCAGGACCGGCGGTGGCGGCAGCATGCGGGCTGCTTCCAGATAGTGATCGGGCGAGCGCGACAGACCGGAGTGGCCGTTCACGCCGCCCGCCTCCAGCGTCACGAAATCGGGGCGGACATATCCCTCCTCGAAGACGTGGACCTTGATGCCCAGTCGGCTCGCGACCTCGACCGCGAGACTGTGGAGCGGCCGGCAATCGCCGAACAGCAGGATATCGGTGATCCTCCGCCGGGCGAGCACGCGCGCCAGGAATTGCGGCCACTTGTGGAGATTGCCGCGATAGTCGATCGCGCCCGGCAGCTTCCAGAAGAGCTTGTCGCCACCGTTGAAATTGATCCGGTGGACCCCGTTTCCCGCTTCGGCCAGCGCCTCGCCCAAATGTGAGAAGAACGGGCCTGCCAACCCCTGAAGGAAGAGAAATTCTTTTTTCGCCACGCGCCTCACCTGACCATCCGACCCCGGCGCGGCGCGCCCAAGCGGCGCCACCCCTTTGCACCCGAGTTGCATCCGACACAACAGGCCGGCTGCCAAACCATCGAACCATGCACACGGTTCAACCGCATCCGTTCGGCGGATGCGGGCTGCGCCCATGCGCCAGCCGGCGACCTATTGCAAACCGTTCGCGTGCGCTCCGCCTTGTTCCGGCATCCCGCTCCGCTATAGCCTCCGCGAATGCGGCCGGCGAAGTTACGGGTCGCGTGGAGCGTAGCTTGAACCGATCGCATTATGATTTCGACAGGGCAGGTGCAGGACAGTCCGGCACCGCGGCAGAGCCGATCGCGATCGTTGGCGCATCCTGCCGCCTTCCGCAGGCGCCGGACCTGGAGAGCTTCTGGGCGATGCTGCTCGCCGGCACCGACGCCGTGTCCGAGATCCCGGACGATCGCTGGAACAAGGCGCAGCTCTTTCATCCCGAGCGCGGCCAGCGCGGCAAGGCCTACACCTTCGCCGCCGGCGTGCTCGGCGACGTCAGCGGGTTCGACCCGGCTTTCTTCGGCATCTCGCCGCGCGAGGCGACGCAGATGGATCCGCAGCAGCGGCTGCTGCTGGAGCTGGCCTACGAAGCGATCGAGGATGCCGGCATCGATGCCGCGCGACTGGCGGGCGAGCCGGTCGGCGTGTTCATCGGCGGGTCGTCCTGGGATTACCTGAACCTCAACGTCGGCGATCCGTCCACGACCGACGCCTACTCGATGATCGGCGTCACACTCTGCTCGCTGGCCAACCGCATCTCCTACGCGTTCGACCTGCACGGGCCGAGCTTCACGGTCGACACCGCCTGCTCCTCCTCGCTGGTGGCGCTGCACCAGGGCTGCGAGGCGATCCGGTCGGGACAGATCGACATGGCGCTGGTCGGCGGGGTCAGCCTGCTGCTGGCGCCGCAATCCTATGTCGGCTTCTGCGCCGCCTCCATGCTGAGCCCGAACGGGCGGTGCCACGCCTTCGACGCGCGGGCCGACGGCTATGTCCGGTCCGAAGGCGGCGGCGTGGTCCTGCTCAAGCCGCTCGGCCAGGCGCTGGCGGCGGGCGATCCGATCCGGGCGGTGATCCGCGGCACCGGCGTCAACTCGGATGGACGCACCACCGGCCTGTCGCTGCCGAACCGCAAGGCGCAGGCGGCGCTGCTGGAGGAGGTGTACGGGCGCTTCGGCCTCGACCCGGCCGAACTCGGCTATGTCGAAGCGCACGGCACCGGCACGCCGGCGGGCGACCCGATCGAGGCGGGCGCACTGGGCGACATGCTCGGCAACCGTCGGCGGACGCCGCTGACGATCGGATCGGTCAAGACCAATATCGGTCATCTCGAAGCCGGCAGCGGCATGGCCGGACTGTTGAAGGCCATGCTGGTGGCGGAGCGCGGCACCATCCCGCCGTCGCTGCATTGCGAGACGCCCAACCCGAACATTCCCTTCGCCGACCTCAACCTGCGACTCGCGCCGGCGGCGCGCGCGATCGACAGTGACGGCAAGCCGTACCTGGTCGGCGTCAATTCGTTCGGCTTCGGCGGCACCAACGCACATGCCGTGCTAGAATCGTGCCGTCCGCAGATGATGCTGCCGGACGAGGACGGCGCGATCCTGCCGCCGTTCCTGTTGTCGGCGCGGTCCGAGGCAGCGTTGCGCACGCTTGCGGCGACGTGGCGTGAACGCATTGCCGCGACGCCGGCGGCCGAGCTGCCGGCGCTGCTGCGCGGACTGGCGCTCAACCGAACCCAGCACGGCAAGCGCCTGGCCATTCCGGCAGAGACGCGGGCGGCGCTGATCGAAGCGCTGGATTGTTACCTGGCGGGCAAGCCGGCCGCGCTGCTCGCCACCAACAGCGCCGTCACCGGCAAGCTGGGCTTCATCTTCTCGGGCAACGGCAGCCAGTGGGCCGGCATGGCCGCCGACGCGATCGCCGGCAGCGCCGATTTCCGCGACGCGCTCGATCGGGTCGATGCGATCCTGCAGCCGCAACTCGGCTGGTCGGTACGCGAGCGGCTGGAAGCGCCCGATGCAGACGCTCTGCGCAACACCGACGTCGCGCAGCCGCTGCTGTTCGCGGTGCAGGTCGCGCTCGTCATGGCGCTGCGCGAACATGGCGTCGAACCGGACGGCTGCATGGGCCACAGCGTCGGCGAGGTCGCTGCGGCCTGGGCGGCGGGTGCGCTCGACCTGGATCAGGCGGCGCGGGTCATCGCGGTGCGCAGCCGCAGCCAGCAGGCGCAGCACGGCGTAGGCGCGATGGCGGTGCTGGGATTCGACAGCGACAGCGCGGCGGAGGCGTTGGCGGGGTCGCCGGTCGAGGTCGCGGCCCGTAACAGCAGTCAGGCGACGACCGTTGCCGGTCCGCAGGAGGCAATCGGCGCGCTGGAGCAGCGCGCGGCCGAGCATGGCTGGCGCTTCACCCGCCTGGACCTGGATTACGCCTTCCACTCGGCGGCAATGGACCCGATCGCGCCGAGGCTGGCCGCCGACCTGGCCGGTCTGGTGCCGGAGCGTGGCGTCACGCCCTTCTACTCGACGGTGGCGGGTGTTCGCATCGACGGCGGTGACCTGGATGCGCATTATTGGTGGCGCAACGTGCGCGAGCCGGTGCTGTTCGCCGACGCCGCCCGGGCGATGGTCGAGGACGGTTTCCGCATCTTCGTCGAGGTCGGGCCGCACGCGGTGGTGCAGGCCTATCTGAACGACGCGCTGCGCGGCGCGGACAAGGAAGGACGCGTGCTCGCCGGCCTGTCGCGACGGCCGGTCAAGGGCGATCCGGTCGCCCAATTGGCGGCACGCATCCATGCGGCCGGCGGCGACGTGCGCGACGGCATGGTCTTCAGCGGTACCGCGGCGGTGCGCGGGCTGCCGGCCTACCCCTTCCAGCGCGAGCGCTTCTGGGTGCAGCGGACCGATGAGGCGACCGATCGCGTCACACTGCCGTTCGAGCATCCGCTGCTCGGTGTGCGGATGGGCGACGAGCCGGTCGAGTGGGTCCGTCATTTCGGACTGGAAACGCTGCCGTGGCTCGCCGACCACGCGGTTGGCGGTGCGGCGGTGGTGCCGGCGGCGGCGTTGATCGAGATGGCGCTGGCGGCGGCGCGGGCACGGCACGGCGGTGCCGCGGCGCTCGACCTGCTGGACGTCGAGATCGGCCGCGCGCTGGTGATCGAACCGCACGTGCTGCGCGAGGTCAAGCTGCGGATCGGGTCGGCGGCGGGCGACTTCACCATCGCCTCGCGCACGCGCCTGAGCGAGGACGCCTGGACGGTCCACATGACCGGCCGTATCGCCGCGGCCGACGCACAGGATAAGCTTCCGACGCCGGTCGACCAGGCCGCGATCGGACATGTCGCGCCCGCGACCCTCTATTCGCTCGCGGCCACCATGGGTCTGGATTACGGGCCCGCCTTCCAGGTCGTCACCGGGATCGACCTCTACCCGGACGAGCAGGCGCGCGCGACCCTGCACGATCCCGCGCAACTGAACGCGAGCTTCCTGCTGCCCCCGAACCTGACCGACGGCGCGCTGCAGGCGTTGCTGGCGCTGGCCGCCGACCGGCTGGGGAGCAGGACCGGCGTGCTGCCGTGGCGCTTCGGCACCGTGCGCCTCCGCGCACCTGCCGGCGCGATCCCGGCGGCGGCGGCACTGAAGGTGACCCGCGTCGGGCCCCGCTCGGTCCGCGCCGACGTACAGCTGCTGGACGCAGGCGGCGCGATCGTCGCCGACCTGCTCGACTGCTGGTTCGTGCGGGTCGCGCTCGGACGGGAAGCGACGGAGGAAGAGCAGTTCTTCCACGTCGCGAGGGCAGCCAGTATCGATCCGGCGTCGGCCGTTTCCCCGCCTGCAGCGGGGGCGGCCAGCCTGCCCGCCGCGGAGATCGACGGGAGCGCCGAAGAGAGCCAGTTGCTCGTCGATGCCTTCGCCACGTCGGCGGCCGTGGAGACGTTGCGGGGCTTTGCGTCCGACGGCGTATTGCGGCCGCAGGCGCTGGTGCGGGCCGGCGACGTCACGCCGGAAGGCCGCCCCGTGCTGGACCGGCTGCTGCGCTGGCTGGCGGCCGACGGGGTCGCCACGCAGAGCGCGGACGGCAACTGGCATTTCGCCGACGACGACCTGCCCGGCGCCGACGCTATCCTGCGCACGCTCTACTTCGATCACCCCCGTGCCGTGGCCGAGATCGCGCTGCTGGCATCGGCGGCCGAGGCGCTGCCGACGCTGCTGCAAGCCGGACCGCACGTCGGCGCGCCTGTCGCGGCAGCATTGTGGGACCAATTGCTGACGGCCTCGCCGGCGGCAGATGCGGTGATGGCGGCTCTGACGGACGCCGTGGGTACGATGGCCGGGAGCGCAGGACGGCCGATCCGCATATTGCAGATCGGCGCGCGGCGCGGCGCCGATACCCGTGCCCTGCTGCGCGCGATCGGACCGGACGCCGGGCTGGTCGCGGCGACCGGCCCGGACGACCTGCCGGCGCTCGCCGACATGCTGCGCAACCTGCCGGGCACGCGGGCGATCGCCTGGATGCCGGGCGATGTCCTGGCGGAAGGCCCGTTCGACCTGATCGTGGGGCTGCACGCCTTCGCGCTCAACGGCTGGTCGGCCCGTGAGCTGTCGGAATTGCCGGCGATGCTGACGCCGGGCGGCACGCTGCTGCTGGCGGAGCCTGCGCCGAACCGCCTCTGGACCCTGCTGCGGCCGGACGCCGCGCCGCCGATCGATCCGGCCCGGTGGCCGTCGCTGCTGGAGAATGCGGACCTGACGGAGGCTGCTACGGCGCCGCTGGCCGCACCCTTGTGGCCGGCGGTACTGATCCGTGCACGATCTGCGGCAACTGCAGGAAATGCCGCTCCGGACACCGCCATTCGCGTCAGCGGAGGTGGCGCACTCGCCGATGCGCTGACGGTCGAACTGGCGGCACGCGGTGCCGCCGTCGAGCGCGGCGGAGCGCTGGCGGGCCGCGTCGCGTGGTTGCCGGACCCGGGCGATCTCCCATCGGCGCTGGCCGAGGCCGCGGCGCTGGCATCGTCGCCCGCCGACGCCGATCTCGCTCTGACGATGATCGTACCGGGCGGTTCTGCCGAAGCGGCCGCCCTGGCCGGGCTTCGCCGGGTGCTGGCGAACGAAGCGCCGCATGTGTCGGCGCGGATCGTCGAAGTCGATGCGCACCTCTCGATCGCGCAGGCGGCGGCACATCTCGCGGGCGAGCTGCTGCACCCCGATGCCGAGGAGGAGGCAAGCTGGACCGAGCATGGCCGCCGCGTGCCGCGGATACGGCGCGGTCTGCCTGTCGCGGACGGTGGCGCGGGCGACGGCCTGCGGCTGGCGATCGAGCGGCCCGGACTGCTCGACTCGCTCGGCTGGTCGACGCTCGCCCCGCGGCAGCCTGGCCCGGGCGAGGTGGAGATCGAGGTCGAAGCGGCCGGCCTCAACTTCCGCGACGTGATGTGGGCGATGGGCCTGCTGCCGGACGAGGCGCTGCTCGACGGTTTCGCCGGACCGACGATGGGGCTGGAATGCGCCGGCACGGTTCGCGCCGTCGGCGACGGCGAACTCACCGACGC
>CAXTUG010000034.1:0-17614 GCA_964247375.1 uncultured Sphingomonadaceae bacterium | reverse complement strand
CGGTACCTGCCACCGGCTCCAGCTCGCCCACACCACCCTCGATCAGCGCTGCGAGTGCGCTCGCGGCGTCCTCGGCCTGGGGGCCGCCCGCGACGATGGTGAATTCGGCGCCGTGACCGAGCGTGAGCGCCAGCATCGCTACCGGGCTCAGCGCGGACGCCGTCCTGCCCGCCGGCGTACGCAGCTCGACCTGCGCGTCGAAGCTTCTGGCCAGCTCCGCGATCCGCGCCGATGGCCGGGCATGCAGGCCGTGCCTGAGCGGCAGCCGAAGGCTGCGCACGACCGAGGGATCTGCTGGACCCGTGCCGGCGTGGAGCGCCGTATTGTCCACCTGGAGCAGCGCCGCACCGCAGGCTACCAGGCGGCCGGTCTTGCCGATTGCCGCGCCGCCGCTGGTGACGATCACCGGCGTGACGAGGCTCGTCGCCCGCCGGGCGAGCAGGTCCAGGTCGAACGCGATCAGCAGCTGGCCGGCGCTGACCCGGTCACCCTCGCGGACGTGAGCGGTAAACCCCTCGCCGCCGAGCGCCACCGTGTCGATGCCGACATGCACCAGCAGCTGCACGCCGCCGTCGAGGTCGATCGTCACCGCGTGATGCGACGGGTTGAGCGTCACGATCGTGCCCGCGGCCGGCGCGACCACGCGGCCCTCGGTCGGATCGATCGCGACGCCGTCGCCCAGCATGCGGCCGGCGAAGACGGAATCGGGTACCTCGTCGAGCGGCGTCACCCAGCCTGCGAGCGGGCTCGCCAGCGTCTGGCTCATCGGCCGCGTACCAGCGTCAGCCGGTCGATCACCCACAACGGGTCCGGGCCATTCTGCGTGAAGGTGATGCAGAGATCGTGGACACCGGCAGCGGCGCGGAACTGGCCGGTCAGATCGGTGACGCCGCGATTGCCCCTGGCCGGGGCGAGCGGCAGCTTGGCCACCAGCGGCCCGTCGCAGCCATCCTGCCGGATCTCCAGCTCCCCTTCCGCCGTGTCGGGCTTGCGGAACACGATCTTGTTGATCGCAGCGCCGATCGAGAAGTTGAAGGGCACGCTGCCGACGGTCGCACGGATCTGCGTCACGCCGTCGACGGGCGCTCCACGCCACAGCCAGCAGGGCTGCATAATGTCGAGCCAATGGATCGCCCGCTTGCCGTCGGTGGCGCCGTCATCCTCCAGGCGGAGCGGAATCCGGTTGGAGCACAATTCCATGTCGGGCGCCGTCCGCGTGAACAGGCTTGCCGCATCGACGTGCCAGCTGCCGGTCGGCCCGACCGGAATGTTGTTGAGGAAAGCCTGCGCGGTCAGCAGCCCGGTTGTCGTGATCGGCGCCTGATAGGCCGGCGACGCGGCGGTAGGAGCGCTGCCGTCGAGCGTGTAGCGGATCGTGCCGATGCTCGCCGGCTGGCGTAATGCGACCTGCACTCCCGCCGGCGTGCCCGAGAAGGTCGCCTGGGGCGTGAGCGGCGTCGCATCGTAACCGATCTTCAGCGCGCGGTAGCGGCCGAGCTCGGCCGCGAGCCGCGGCGCGAAGCCGGGCCAGTCCTTGGTCGCCGGCGCGGTCCAGCCGAGCTCGGCCAGGATCGCGGCGCGCGGCCAGATCATGCGCTCGGCATAGTCCGTCGTGCGGGCATGCTCGGTCCATTCATTGACCTGCAGGCCGATGACATGCTTGCGCTCGAGCGGGGTCAGCGCGTCCGGCGCCAGGTTGAAGGCGTAGAGCCGCTGCCAGTCGATGATCGTGCCCCGGCCCGGCGGTTCGTCGGCGGCGTCGGACTGGCGATTGTCGAGGTAGAGGTCGGGCGCCGGCGACAGCACGGCATCGTGGCCGGCCTTTGCAGCGGTGATCGCGCCGTCCATGCCGCGCCAAGACATGATCGTGGCGGAAGTCGGCACGTCGCCCAGCAGGATCTCGTCCCAGCCGATCAGGCGGCGGCCATGCCGCGCCAGATAGTCGCCGATCCGCGCCGTGAACCAGCCCTGCAGCTTGTCGTCGCTGGCAAGGCCGAGCGCCTGGCGCCTGGCCTGGATCTGCGGATTGGCGGCCCACTGCGTCTTGTCGGCCTCGTCACCGCCGACATGGATGTAGCGCGACGGGAACAGCGCCATCACCTCGTCGAGCACATTCTCCAGGAAAGTGAAGGTGTTGTCGTCGACATTGTAGAGATTGTCGAGGATGCCCCAGTCGGGACTGGGGGCGGTCGGCGGGTGCGGCGTCGACGCCAGCGCCGGATAGGCGGCGATCGGCGCCGTGGCATGGCCCGGCATCTCGATCTCGGGCACGACCGTGATGTGGCGCGCGGCGGCGTAGGCGACGATATCGCGCACCTCCGCCTTGGTGTAGAAGCCGCCATAGGCGACGGGCTTGCCCGCGGCGTCGACGCCGGCGGCACCGGCCTCCTGCCGCCAAGCGCCGACCGAGGTCAGCCGCGGATAGCGGTCGATCTGCAGCCGCCAGCCCTGATCGTCGGTCAGGTGCCAGTGGAAGACGTTGAGCTTGTCGAGCGCCATGCGGTCGATGAGCGCCTTCACGAATTCCGGCGGCTGAAAGTGGCGCGCGGAATCCAGCATCACGCCGCGCCACGCGAAAGCCGGCGCGTCGTCGATCCGCATCGCGGCGAGCGTGCCGCCGCTGCCGGCGGCGTGGATGAGCTGCCACAACGTGGTCGCACCGTAGAACAGGCCCGCGTTGGTGGACGCGCTGACGGTGACGCGATCGGGTGCGACCTCGAGGCGATAGGCTTCGGCGCCGGAGATCGCGGCATCGCGGCGGAAGCGGATCGTACGTCCCTTGCCGCGGGCGATCGGCGAAAGACCGGATCGGACGAGCAAGGTATTGAGCCGGTCCGCCGCCGCCGCGGCATCGGCATCCTTAAGGTCGAGAGACAAAGCGCTGCCCGCCAGCGCGAACGATCCCGGACGGGACTCGATCGACGCCGGCAGGGGCAGCAAGGGCGCGGTTGCCGCAGGTAGTCCTTCGGGAACCGCTGCCGCCGCGCCCGGGAGAAAAAGGGCGGCGGCGGCAATCATGATGAGGCGCATCGAGCAGAGACCTATTCGTCGTTACGCCAGACCTTGTTTCAGAAGCTTACCTTGGCGCCAACCCAGAAGGTTCGACCATTGTTGTAATAGGCCCGCGGAATGGCTTTATTTCCGGTGAAGTAATAGAGTTTGTGATTGAGCAAGTTCTGCGCATCCGCCGTAAAATCGAGATTCTTGGTGATGTGCACCAGCAGCGATCCGTCGAGCTGACCGAAGCTGTCCTGCCACAAGGGTGTGGCACGATCGATGCCGGACCGGAACTTTGACCGGTACGAGTAGGCGAAACGCGTGCTGAGCAGCTCGTTTTCAAAATAAGCGGTAATGTTGTACGTATTCTTGCTGTTACCGTCGATGACACCACCGCCTTTGGCGCGGGCATGAGCATAGGTGTAGTTGGCGATGAGGCCGAAACCACCCCAGAGCGGCTGCTGCGCGCTGATTTCAAAGCCCTTATTCTTGCCACCCGGCCCGTTCACCGGCCCGGTCAGCACGAAGTTTGCGCCTTGCGGATGCTGCTGCGTCACGAAGAAGCCGTTGAAACTGGCGGTGGTCACATAGGACGTGATGTCGAGATAGAAGACATCCACCGACAGCAAGGCCTGCTTGCCGTAATACCATTCCGCACCCGCATTATATTGCCATGCACGGGTCGGCTTAAGGTTAGGATTGCCGCCGGCAGTGCCGGCGAGCGTCAGATCATTCAAGGTGAACGCACCGGCAAGCTGTGCATAGCCCGGCCGGGTCATCACCTTCGCTACCGCACCGCGCACCAACAGGTCCGGCCGGACATTGAAGGTGAGGTTGGCGCTGGGAAGAATATCCCAGTATTTGTTCTTGGTGTCGACCGACCCGCATGTTGCACAGAAGATCGTCACGGCATTTTTGTTCGGCGCTGTCGGGGAATATTGACGAGAATTCTGATCAGTATGGACGGCACGGACACCGATGTTGCCGCGCCAATCGCTGTCGTTGCCGAGCTTGGCCATCGCGTAGACGGCCTGGGTATTCTCGCGCACCGAGAAGCTCGCCTGCGGATAGAAGGCGAACTGACGACCGCCATTGGTGCTCAGCTCCTGCAGCACCTTGTCTGCATCGGAGAAGGAGTAGGGCTGGAAGTCGGTGATGCCGGCGCCGAAATCGTGTGGCGTTAGATCGCCGCCATATACGGTGCCGAGCCCGACCGTCTTGGTGCCCGAGTAAGCACCGTTGCCGGCCCACGCATAGGCCGTGTAATCGAGCGAACGCTTGTGGTGGGTCAACCGTCCGCCGACCTTGATGGACTTCAGGAAGCTGCTGTCGGGCGTCGTCAGCTCGACGTCGGCACGGCCGTACAATTCGCTATCCGGTGACTTGATGTGGCCGCCCCACGACCAGCTGTAGTAATTGTTGAGATAGGCCTGGCTGGTCGGGTCGGTCGGCAGCCCGGGAAAGGCCACGTCCGCGGTCTTGCCGTTGATCGAGTAATTGACGCCCGTGTCCCAATAGGTCTCCCAGGCAAAAGTGTCCTTCGTCTCGCCCAACCCCTTGGTGTAGCCACCCTCGGCGCTCAAGGTCAGATTGTCCGTAGCGTGGAAGGTCGCATCGGCATTGGCCACCAGCGTCGAGGAGAAGGCCTCCCGGAAGATGTCGTCCTGCACCCGGCCCTGGATCGGCGCACCACTGGTCGTGGTCGGACTGAAGCTTGCCGCGGTCAGATATCCGTCTGTGATCTTGTAGCCGGGCTGGAGCGCGTTGTCCGGCCCCGGTGTTGAATTGTTGCCGACGACACGGCTGATCCACGCCAGACCGTTGGTGTTGACGTTGTCAGCGTCGAGCCGCGTGTAGATACCGTTGACGTTGACCTCGACACGGTCGTTCTTGAACTGGACGGCGACGAGACCTCCCTTACGGATACGCTGCTGCGTGAAGTATGCGTCACCGATCAGGTTGGGCACCAATACGGTCTGCCCGGTGCCGTTGAAATTGGTGACTGGCGAATAGCCGAGAAACTCCTGCCCATCGCGGCGGAAGTCGCGCTTCTGGTAGAAGCCGGCTGCCAGCACACCGAAGGTGCCGGCATCGTTCTTCCAGCTCACGAGGCCGGACACTTGCGGCGTCCACTTATCGGCCCGGTCATTATAATTGACTTGTCCGGTCAGCGAGAAAGTTCCCGACGGGAGATCGAGCGGCTTGCGGCTGTGCAGGTTGATCGTGCCGCCGATACCGCCTTCCTGCAAGTCCGCCTCGCTCGACTTATAGACTTCGAGGCTGCCGACTATTTCCGATGGCAGCAGGCTGAAGTCGAAGCTGCGGCCGCCGGACGTCTGATCGAGCAGGAACCAGTCGCCCGTCGCCACCGAATGGCCGTCAAGCAGCGTCAGGTTGAGCGTCGGGTCCGTGCCGCGGATCGAGACGCTCTGATTCTCGCCGAAGCCGCCGGCATTGGCGGAGCCGGTAACGACGTTGACGCCGGTCAGACGCCCGAGCGAGTCCGCTACGTTCTTGTCCGGAAACTTGCCGATATCCTGGGCCGTGATGACTTCGCTCACCAGATCCGACCGGCGCTTCTGGTCGAGCGAGGCCTGGATCGAGGCGCGGATACCGGTGACGACGATCTCATCGCCTTCCGTACCGCTACGCTCCTGCGCGGGGCCGACCTCGCCCTTGACGTCGGATGCCGAAGTCTTGCCCTCGGTCGTAGGCGTCGAATTGCTGGTGGATGTGTCCTGCGCCTCCGCTGGCGATGCCGCCGCAAGTGCGAGCAGGCTTACGCCGAGCGCGAAAATGCCCTTATTATGCAAAATCATCTCAGTAACTCCCCTGCCGCTCGAGTGTGAGGCCAATATATGACCAACGCAAACCGACCTGCGAACCATGTGAGCCGATTCGTTGCCGGCTCCCTCGTTGTGACGCGGATTAGGACGGAATGGTAACAAGATTGCAATACCAAAAATGCGGTAAAATCATTTTTTGGTATTGTAGTGGTATCTTTGATGCGGCAAGTATGTAGTGGCGGAGGGAAAGAAGCGGATGTTCGTGGATCGTGTAGGCAAGCTGTCGGCCGAGGATAATTCTCCGCTCTACCTGCAGTTGCAGCGCGTGCTCCGGCAGGCGATCGAATCGCACGTGCTCGCCGAGGACGAGGCGCTGCCGGCCGAGCGTGACCTGGCCGACGCATTCGAGGTCTCTCGCGTGACGGTGCGCAAGGCGATCGACGGGCTGGTGGATGCCGGCCTGCTGACGCGCCGCCACGGCGCGGGCACGTTCGTCGCCGCGCGCGTCGAGAAGAATTTCGCGACCATCACCTCCTTTACCGAGGACATGCAGTCGCGCGGCCGCCATCCGCACAGCGAGTGGCTGGCCCGCACGGAAGGCACGGTCACGCCCGAAGAGGCGATGGCGCTGGGGCTCAGCCCCGGCACGCGGGTCTATCGCTTCACCCGCATCCGCTACGCCGACGAGCAGTCGATGGCGCTGGAATATTCGACCATTCCCGCCAGCTACCTGCGCGGGTTGGATGCGGTTGAGGAATCGCTCTATGCCGCGCTCGGCGATGCACGGCCGGTGCGGGTGCTGCAGCGGCTGCGCGCCATTCTCTTCACCGCCGATCAGGCCGTCCTGCTCGACATCGATGCCGGCGCGCCGGCGCTGGAGATCGAGCGGCGCGGCTACGCGCAGGACGGGCGCACGGTCGAGTTCACGCGTTCCCTCTATCGCGGAGACAGCTACGACTATGTCGCCGAATTCGGAGTCGGTGCCGCTTGACCCGGAATGACGCCCCTCGCGACACGCTGATGTTCGCCGAGGCGGCGGAGGCCGCCGCCGCGGTGCGCCGCCAGTCTGCGCGCAACGCCGACACGGTTGCGCGGCTCGGTGCGATGCTGCGCGAGCGACGACCGCGCATCCTGATCACGCTGGCGCGCGGCAGCTCCGACAATGCCGCGACCTTCGCCCGTTACCTGGTGGAGACGCGCGCCGGGGTGCTGACGAGTTCGGCGTCGCCGTCGATCGCGTCCGTCTACGACGCATCGCCGGCGATGGACGGGACGGTGATGATGGCGGTTTCGCAATCCGGCCGCAGTCCGGACCTGATCGCGGCGGCGACCGCGGCCAGGGAGAAGGGCGCTTTCCTGATCGCGCTGGTGAATGACGAGGAGTCGCCGCTGTTCGCGCTGGCCGACATAGGCGTGCCGCTCTGCGCCGGTCCCGAGAAGAGCGTCGCGGCCACCAAGTCCTTCATCGCGACCCTCGCGGCGATCGTGCACATCATCGCGGAATGGCGGGAGGATGGGCAGCTGCGCGGCGCGCTGGCGGCCCTGCCCGACCTGCTCGACCAGGCGTGGGCGCTGGACTGGTCACCGGCGCTGCCGATCCTGCGCCACGCGAACAACCTCTACGTCGCCGGTCGGGGACATGGCTTCGGCATCGCGCAGGAGATGGCGCTCAAGATCAAGGAGACGTGCGGCTTCCACGCCGAGGCGTTCAGCGCCGCCGAGGTCCGGCACGGCCCCATGGCGCTGGTGGGGCCTGATTTCCCGGTGCTGCTGATCGGCCAAGACGACGAGTCGCGGCCGAGCGTCCAGGCGCTGGCGAGGGAGTTCGCCGGGCGTTCGGCGCCCCTACTGGCGGCCGGTCTCGGCGAAGCGCCCGGCATCCGGCTGCCGGCGCTCGCCGCCGATCCGGTCATCCAGCCGATCCTGCTGGTGCAGAGCTTCTATCGGATGGCGAATGCGCTGTCGGTAGCGCGCGGGCGCGATCCGGACCGACCGCCGACGCTCAACAAGGTCACGGAAACGGTCTGATGGCGCTGGCGCTGGTCAATGGGCGCGTGCTGCTGCCGGCAGGCCTGCGCGACGATGTCTGCGTGCTGATCCACGGCGGGCGCATCCGCGCGATCTCGTCGGAGCCGACCGCCGATGCGAAGCAGGTCGACCTCGGCGGCAAGATCCTGCTGCCTGGTTTCATCGACACCCAGGTGAATGGCGGCGGCGGCGTGCTGTTCAACGATCACCCGACGGTGGACGCGATCGCGACGATCGGCGCGGCGCACCGGCCGTGCGGCACGACCGGCTTCCTCCCGACCCTGATCAGCGACGACCTGGACGTGGTCGCGCGCGCGATCCACGCGGTCGATGCCGCGATCGAGGCGGGGGTGCCCGGTGTGCTCGGCATCCATATCGAGGGACCGTTCCTCAGCGAGGCGCGCCACGGCATCCATGACCGGGCCAAGCTGCGGCGGTTCGACGCACACGCGTTCGAGGTGCTGACTTCGCTCAGGCGCGGCCGGACGCTGACGACGATCGCGCCGGAGATCGTCGCGCCGGGCGAGATCAGGCGACTGGCGGATCGGGGTGTCATCCTTGCCGCCGGCCACACCGACGCCGATTACGACATGGTCCGCACCGCCATCGATCACGGCCTGACCGGCTTCACCCACATCTTCAACGCGATGTCGCCGCTGACGAGCCGCGCGCCGGGGGCGGTGGGGGCGGCGCTGGAGGATGACCGCACCATCGCCGGCATCATCGTCGACGGCCATCACCTGCACCAGGCGACGGTGCGGATCGCGCTCCGCGCCAAGGGTGCCGAGCGGCTGATGCTGGTGACCGACGCCATGCCCAGCGTCGGCTCGCCCGAGAGCGGGTTCGAGCTGCAGGGCCGCAGGATTCACGAGGAGGAAGGCCTGCTGCGCGACGACAATGGCGTGCTCGCCGGCTCCTCGCTCGACATGGCGAGCGCGGTCCGCAACATGATGGCGCAGACCGGGGTGCCGCTCCGCACCGCCGTCGCCATGGCGTCGGCGGTGCCGGCGCGCTTCCTCGGCCTGTCGGACGAGACCGGGACCATCGCCGCGGGGCTGCGCGCCGACCTGATCCTGGTCGACGACCGCCTCACCATATTGCGCAGCTGGATCGGCGGACGCGAGGCGTGAGCGTGCACGCGCCGATGGCGCCGCACGTGCGCGTGATCGGGGAGAGCCGCCAGCCCGTGCTGGTCATCGACAATCTGACCGGAAATGTCGGGCCGATCGTCGAACTGGCCGCGGCATTGGCCCCGTTCGACCGCAGCGCCGATACCTATTACCCCGGCGCGCGGCGGCACCTCAAGCCGGCGGACGGCGCGGCTTTTGCCTATGCCGAGACGGTGCTGGACGCAGCCGGACCGTTCCTCGGCGAGGTGTTCGGCTTCGAATGGTTCGACTGGATCGAAGCCAGCTTCTCGATGGTCAGCGCCGCGCCGGACATGCTGGTCGGCGGGCAGCGCGTGCCGCACTTCGACTCGACCGATCCCGGCTATCTCGCCATCCTTCACTATCTGTCGGATACGGAGGGCACGGCCTTCTACCGCCAGCGCGCGACCGGCGTGGAGATGGTGACGCCGGAGAATGTCGACGCGGTGCTCGCGCAGGCACGCATCGCCGGCGCGGAGGCGCAGGGCTACTGCTTCGGATCGACGCCGCACTACGAGCAGATCGGTCTGGTTGAGGGGGTGGCCGACCGGCTGGTGCTCTACCGCGGCGCCCTGCTCCACTCCGGCATCATACCGCCCGGGGCGGCTCTGAATGCCGATCCGCGCCAGGGGCGGCTGACGGCCAACCTGTTCGGTCGCGGTCGCGCTTAGAGATCGGCATTGCGACGAGTGTAGCGACGAAGCAATCCAGCTTCTCGCCCAAGCTGGATTGCTTCGCTGCGCTCGCAAAGACGATGGTTTCAAGCGACAGCCTCAGGTCCTAGTAGCAGCGTATGACTGAGCGTTCCTTCTCCCTGATCGATGTCTTCGAAGACGGCCCTTTCTCCGGCAATCCGTTGGCGGTCATCCGCGCGGCAGAGGGTCTCGATACCGCCGAGATGCAGCGGATCGCCAACTGGCTGAACCTGTCGGAGACGACCTTCCTCCTGCCGCCAACCGATCCCGCGGCGGATTATCGCGCCCGCATCTTCACGGTCGACCGCGAGCTGCCGTTCGCCGGCCACCCGACGCTCGGCAGCTGCCATGCCTGGCTGGAAGCAGGCGGGCGGCCGCAGAAGGACGATATGATCGTGCAGGAGTGCGGCGTCGGGCTGGTCACGATCCGGCGCCAGGGCGAGCGGCTCGCCTTCGCGGCGCCGCCGCTCACGCGGTCCGGTCCGCTCAGCGAGGATGAACTGGCGGAGGTGCTGGCGTTGCTGCGGCTCGATCCCGCGGCGGTGGTGGATGCCGAGTGGGTGTCGAACGGCCCCGGCTGGGTAGCGGTGATGCTAGGCTCGGCGGAAGCGGTGCTGGCGGTTGATCCGGTACGCAGCCACGGGCGCGTGATCGATATCGGCGTCGTCGGCCCGCATCCCGCCGGCAGCGACATCGACTATGAGATACGCGGCTTCTTCAGCGGCGCTTCCGACATGCTGCTGGAGGATCCGGTGACCGGCAGCCTGAATGCGTCGATCGGCCAGTGGCTCTACGCCAGCGGCCGCGTCGACCGGCCCTATGTCGCCGCGCAGGGCACCAAGCTCGGCCGCCGGGGCCGCGTGCGCGTCAGCAGGGACGAGGCCGGACAGGTGTGGGTCGCCGGCGCGTCGCGCACCCTGTTCTCAGGCGCCGGCCGCTTCTGAGGCGCGCAGCCGCGGGAAACGGGCCATCGCCACGCCGGCGAGGACCATCGCCGCGAGCGGCAGCACGGCGCTGACCAGCGCCAGGTCGCGGAGCAGGAGCGGCGGCTGGACGAGGCGGGGAGCGTAGCCGATCGCGGAGAGCAACGCGCCGAAGATCGCGACCGCGATGCCCATCGTCACCTTCTGCAGCAGCGCCGCCACCGCGAAGAGCAGGACGTCCATGCGTGGCCGACCGGGATCGCCGCCATGTTCAACCACGTCGGGTATGAGCGCCCAGAATCCGTAGAACAGCCCCTGCGCCGCACCGAAGTAGAGCACGAACAGCGCCTGTGCCGGCGCCGCGGATCGGGGATTGAAGCCCAGCAGCGCCGCGAGTGCGAGCGCGGCGACGGCAGCACTCGCCTGCCACTGCACGCGATGGCCGAAGCGCGCCGCGCACGCCATCCAGACCGGCACAGCCAGCACACCGGCCACGCTCATCATCGCGAGCGCGGTCGATCCCGCAGCCGTGTCGCCGACCTCATATTTGAAGTAATAGGGTATGGCGCGCATCAGCACCGCCATGGACGCGACCGCGCAGCAGATTGCGAGGTTGAGCCGGCGGAAGGCCGCGTTCCCGCCGATCACCGCAACGATGTCGCGAAGGCGAATTTCCGCCGCCTGGTCCGATATGGTCGGGCGCGGCGCTCTCATTGCGCCGACCATCAGCAGCAGCAGCGTGCCAAAGACGCCGAACAGCGCCGCCGCTGCGGCATAGCCGTGCGGTCCGAGCAGGCCGATGCAGCGCTGCGTCACCCCGGCCACTGCCAGAGCTGCCGCCGCGCCCAGGATCATGCGCAGGCCAGCGATGCGGGCACGACCGGCGCTGTCCGACGCGATCTGCACGGTCATCGCGGCGTAGGGCACGTTGACGGCGACGTAGAGGGTGCGGAACAGCATGTGCGCGGCCAGCGCGGCGCCGGCCAGCAGCAGTCCGGTCAGCGGCAACGCAAGGTAGATCAGGACGAAGCTGAGCGCGAGCGGGACCGCGCCGTAGCGTACGAACCAGCGCGGATCACGGCTCCCGGCGAAGACGCCGATCAGCAGCCCGGCCAGACCGTCCCACACCGACGCCACCATGGTGATCAGCCCCGCCATCGCTGCCGACAGCCCGAGCGTGTCGGTGTAGAAGAACAGCAGGTAGAAGGTGATGCTCTGCCAGTAGAGGTTGCAGGCGAAATCGCCGCTGGCGAACAGCAGGCTCCTGCTCCAGCCGATCGACGATGCCGCGCTCATCCGGCCCGAGCCGGACCTTTCCTGCCGCGCCTCACTGCAGCGAGCGGGATACCGGCGACGCCACCGCGCGCGAAGAACCGCGCACGACGAGCTGGGGGCGATGCACCTCGACCAGCGGCCCGACATCCTCGCCGTTCATTACCGCCGCCAGCCGCGCGACCGCGCGCGCGCCGATACGAGCGATGTCGACCCGCGCCGTGGTGAGCGACAGGTAGCGCGCGATCGGCACATCGTCGAAGCCGGCGATGGCCACGTCCTCCGGCACGCGCACGCCGGCCGCCCGCAGCACCTGCAGGCAGCCTACCGCCATCATGTCGTTGCCGGCAAACACCGCGTCCACCTTGATGCCTTCCTGCAGGATGTGCTCGGCCGCAGCCTCCCCCGTATCCTCGTTGAAGTCGCCGGGCAGCACCGTCACGATGGCGTCGGGCAGAAGCTGGCGGACGCGATCCTCGAACGCCTGACGCCGCTCGCACGCTTCCAGGTTGCGCGACGGACCGGCGATATGCACAAAATGGCGCCGTCCCAGCGCCACCAGATGCTCGGCGACCATCGCCGCACCGGCGCGATTGTCGACCGCCATCGACGGTAGCTGCATCCTGCTTGTCGCGGTGTTGAGCAGAACCGCCGGCAGGCCGCGCGGCATGCACTGTGCCCAGACATCGTTGTGAGTCTGGGGACACATAATCAGCATGCCGTCGATCCGGCCGTGCATCGCCCGCAGCGCATTGCCGGCCTGCACCGGATCGGCATGGAGATTGGACAGCAGCAGCTGAAGGCCGAGCCGGCTCGCCTCGCTCTCCATGCCCCGCACGATCTCCGAGAAGAATTCGCCGTGCAGGTCCGGCAGCACCACGCCGATGGCGTTGCAGCGCGCCATGCTCAGGCTGCGCGCGCCGGCGTGCGGCACGTAGCCGAGCCGATCGGCGACCGCCTGGATGCGCGCCCTGGTTTCCGGCCGCACGCTCTTGTGTCCATTCAGGGCACGCGAGACAGACGCTACCGAGAGCTGCGCCTCGCGCGCCACGTCGCGGATCGTCGATTCGGTCATGCCGCCTGACCCTCCCCGCCCGCATCATGCACCCGATCGACGGCGGATGCTATCCGAGAGGCGCGTTGCGGCACTGGCGGCGTTGGCCGCTGCGACCTAGAGGCGGCACGCGATGAGCGCCCTCACCTTCCATCTGGCCGCCACGCGCGACCGGATCGGCCGGAGCGAGCAGCGGCGTCGCCTCGTCCCGCCGGCGGCCGCGGGACTGGCGCAGCTGCGGCGCGACGGCACGAACCTGATCGATTTTTCCAGCAACGACTATCTCGGCCTGGCGCATCATCCACAGCTGTCGGAGCGCAGTGCGCAATGGGCGCTACGCCTGGGCAGCGGCAGCGGCGGATCGCGGCTGGTGACCGGCACGCGGCCGGAGCATCTCGCGATCGAGGCGCGGATCGCCCGGTTCAAGGGGACCGAGGCGGCCCTGCTGTTCGCGTCGGGGTGGCAGCTCAATGCGACGGTGCTCGCCGCCCTGCTCAAGGCCGCGCCCGATACGCTGCTGTTCACCGACCGGCTGATCCACAACAGCCTGCATGCCGGTGCCGCCGGCCGCCGCCAGATCCGCTTCCGTCACAACGACCTCGACCATCTGGAGCGATTATTGATCGAGCAGCAGGGTGACGCAACGCCCAGGCTGATCGTGACCGAGAGCGTGTTCAGCATGGACGGCGACCGGATCGACCTGCCCCGCCTCGCCGCGATCGCCCGGCGGCACGACGCCTTCCTCTACCTGGACGAGGCGCACGCCACCGGCGTGCTCGGGCCCGGCGGCGCCGGCCTGTCGGCCGCGCATCCGGGTGCCGCCGATCTCGTGATGGGCACGTTCAGCAAGGCGTTCGGCTGCTTCGGTGCCTACGTTGCGGGATCGCGCCTGCTGATCGATTATCTGGTGAATGCGTGCGGCGGGTTCATCTTTTCGACCGCGCCGCCGCCGGCCATGCTGGGTGCGATCGACGCCGCGCTCGACCTCGTGCCCGGCATGGATGACGAGCGGGCAAAGCTGGCGCGCCTCGGCGACCGCCTCCGCGATCGATTGCACGCTGCGGGGCGGGCCTGCGGCGACAGCAGCACGCAGATCGTGCCGGTGATCATCGGTGACAGCGGCGAGGTGCTGCAGGCGGCGGCAGCACTGGAGGCGCAGGGCTTCCTGCTCGCAGCAATCCGCCCGCCGACCGTGCCGCCGGGCACCAGCCGATTGCGGATCGCCTTGCGCGCGACGCACGAGGAGGACGATATCGATCGCCTGTGCGACGCGCTGGAGCGGACGGCGCGATGACCCGCCCGACGCTGCTGCTGCTGCATGGCTGGGGTTTCGACGCGTCCTTCTGGGATGCGCTCACGGACCTGCTGCCGGAGTTTACGACGGCCCGATGGGATCGCGGCTACTTCGGCGTGCCGCAGCGAGCGGCCGTCCCGCCTGACATGCTGGCAGTCGGCCACTCGCTGGGCGCAATGATCCTCGCCCATGAGTTGCCGGCGCAGGTGCCGCTGATCGCCATCAACGGCTTCGATCGGTTCGCAGGTGACGACGCCGTCGCACCGCGCCTGGTCGAGCGCATGCGGACCCGCTTCGACCAAGCGCCGGCGACGGTGCTGAACGACTTTCGTCGGCGGTGCGGCGCGGATGCGATCGCGCGACCGCTGGATACCGACGTGCTCGGCGACGACCTCGCCCTGCTGGCACGGGCCGATCCCCCACGGCTGCCACCGCGCCGCACCCTCGTGCTGCAAGGCGGCAAGGATCCGATCCTTCCGCGCGAGCTGCGGGAGCACGCTTTCGTGGGCTCCGTGCGCGTTGCTTGCAACGATGGCGGCCATCTGCTGCCTCTCACCCACCCGCGCTTCTGCGCCGCGCAGATCGAGGCGTTCGCGTGGGCGTAGCCGAAGCTTTCAGCGCTGCCGCCGACTATGACGCGCATGCGGTCATCCAGCGGATCGTTGCGGACCGTCTCGCCGCACGCTTATCGAACGCAGGAGCCGATGTTCCAGCGCGTGTGCTGGAGATCGGTTGCGGGACCGGCTTCGTGGGGGATGCCCTGATCGGCGGCGGCCTGCGCTTCTCCCGTTACGTCATGACCGACCTCGCACCCGGCATGGTGGCCCGGGCTTGGAGCCGGTTCGGCCGGGTGCCGAATGTCCGTTGCGCGGTGATGGATGCGGCCGTGCCCAGCGAAGCCGGTCCGTTCGACCTGATCTGCTCCAGCCTTGCCATGCAGTGGCTCGACGACCTGCCGGCCGCCGTCGCCGGTCTGCGCCGCCTGCTCGCCCCGGCCGGCACGCTGGCCTTCACGACGCTGGCCGCCGGAAGTTTCGCCGAGTGGCGCGACGCGCACGGTGCCGTCCGGCCGGGAACGCCGGACTATCCATCCGTCCAGGCCTTGCAGGGCATGGGTCTGGAGGTCTCGACCGAGATCCTGATGCAGACCTACCCGAACGGCCGCGCCTTTCTCCGCGCGCTCAAGGCGATCGGCGCCGGCACGCCGCAGCGCGGCTACACGCCGCTGCCGCCGCACCTGCTGCGCACGATCATGGCACGGTTCGAGAAGAATGGGGCGCGTGCGACCTACGTCGTCGCCACATGCACGGCGGGTCCGCTGGGCAGCGCCCGATGAGCAGGATCATCGTCACCGGCACGGGCACCGGCATCGGCAAGACCGTGTTCGCCGCCGCTCTGGCCGGCGCGCTGGGCGCAACCTACTGGAAGCCGATCCAGTCCGGCCTGGACGGCGAGCTGTCCGACAGCGACGCCGTCCGCCGGCTCGGCGTGCAGCACGTCTGGCCCGAAGCGTATCGGCTCACGGAGCCGCTGTCGCCGCACCGCGCGGCCGAATTGGACGGCGTCACCATCGATCCCGGCCGTTTGGTTCCGCCGGACCTGCCCGGGCCGCTGGTGATCGAGGGTGCCGGCGGACTGCTGGTGCCGGTCACCCGGACGCTGCTGCTGGCCGATCTGTTCGCCCGCTGGAACGCACCGGCGGTGCTGGTGGCCGCCACCGGACTCGGCACGATCAACCACAGCCTGCTCTCGATCGAGGCGCTGCGCGCGCGGGCCATCCCGATCCTGGGCGTCGCCTTCGTCGGCGACGCGAACGAGGACAATGAGGCGACGATCTGCGTCATGGCCGGCGTCGCCCGATTGGGCCGTCTGCCCCGGCTCGATTCGCTCGACGCCGGAAGCCTGGCCTCGGCCTTCGCCGCGGGCTTCCGCGCGCGGGATTTCGCCGCATGACCTCTCCCGTCTGGCACCCGTTCACGCAGCACGGCCTGGGCGAGCCGATCCCGACGGTCACGCATGCGGAGGGCGCCGTCCTTCACACGCAGGATGGACGGCGCATCGTCGACGCGATCTCGTCCTGGTGGGTGACGACCCACGGCCATTGCCATCCCCGGATCATGGCTGCGATCCAGGCGCAGGCCGGCCGACTCGACCAGATCATCTTCGCCGGCTGGACCCACCCGGCCGCCGAGCAATTGGCCGAGCGGCTGGTGGCGCTGTTCGGCCGTCGCCTGCCGTACGTCTTCTACTCGGATTCGGGATCGACCGCGGTCGAGGTCGCGCTGAAGATGGCGCTCGGCTACTGGCTGAACCGTGGCGAGCCGCGCCACCGCATTCTCGCCATGCAGCACGGCTATCATGGCGACACGATCGGCACGATGTCGGTCGGTGCGCGCGGCGTGTACAATCGCGCCTACACGCCGCTGCTGTTCGACGTCGGCACGATCCCCTTCCCGACCGGCGACGGCGCGGCGACGCTCGAAGCGCTGGAACAGGCCTGTCGCGCGCGACCGGCGGCGCTGATCGTCGAGCCGCTGGTGCTCGGGGCAGGCGGCATGCTGTTCTACGATCCGCCGATCCTGGCCGAGATGCGGGCGATCTGCGCGCGGCACGAGGTGCTGTTCATCGCCGACGAGGTCATGACCGGCTGGGGCCGCACCGGCACGCTGCTCGCCTGCGACCAGGCGGACGTGACGCCGGACATATTGTGCCTGTCCAAGGGGTTGACCGGCGGCGCGGTGCCGCTGGCGGCGACGCTCGCCAGCGCAGCGGTGTTCGAGGCGCATCGCTCGTCCGACCGGGCGCGCATGCTGTTCCACTCCTCCAGCTACACCGCCAACCCGATCGCCTGCGCCGCCGCACTCGCCAATCTCGACATCTGGGACAGCGAGCCGGTGCAGCAGCGGATCGACCGGCTCGGCGACCGCCAGCAGGAACGGCTGGAGCAGCTGCCGCCGATCGCCCGCAACGTGCGCCGCAAGGGCACCATCGCCGCCTTCGAGTGGGGCCCGGAGGAGAGCGGCTACCTGGCGACGATCGCGCCCAAGCTGCTCGCCTTCTTCCGGACGCGCGACGTCCTGCTGCGGCCGCTGGGCAACACCATCTACGTCATGCCGCCCTACTGCATCGCGGAGGAGGATCTGGATCGGATCTATGCCGCTATCGGCGAAGCGGCATCCGCGTCATTCTGATCGCGAATCTTCGCGCCGACATACCCGGATCACCGAACCGGGCTCGCCTGCAGGCGCTTGAATCGAGACACCAGGTAAGCGGCTGCGGCACGCGCGACGACGCCGCCAAAAAGCGTGGCGTACGATCATCGCTGGACTTGGTTAACGATGCGGTTCACAATACCGGTTCGCAACTGTTAGGATCAGGGCGATGACCGGGACCAGAGGCGACCTTCCAGTCCAAGAC
>CAXTUG010000033.1:0-17978 GCA_964247375.1 uncultured Sphingomonadaceae bacterium | reverse complement strand
GGTGCTCATCGCGCTGAAGATACCCCTTGCACCGCAGGGGTCGTCCACACATGCTGATCGACACTCTAAGATTGCGTAGAAATTCGTTGCTGCTATTGTTGCTCTTGATGATTTGAGCAGAAGGGATATTGCCTCAAATTCGGTAGCTTAGATGCCTGCGAGGGGTCCTCTTCTGGTACCATCTTTTTCTTGATCTTGGTTCTTCATCGCTTTCGGGAAGGACCGAGTATCCGGAAGACGCTATCAAGGAGGGAATTGTCGCGGATCGCAAAAAGGCCTATCAGCCTTTAGCCAAACTCATCCGGATAACGAGATTTTCGGGCGAGGAAATCGACATGGTACGTTCCGTGGTACGCTAGCGGGTCTGAAACGCAAGTCAGCTCTGAAAACAATAGCTTAGAGACTGAATTCGAATCCCACCCTCTCCGCCATGGTCTCGCACGCAGCGCGTGGAGACCCGCCTATCGCCGCTGCGGCGACTTCGTCGCACCCATGCGCATATTCTGGCCCACGTCGTCCGGTGTGAGCGACGGGTTGCGGACGACCTGCCCGTCATGCTCGGACGTGGACCTGGCGATGGCGTTGAGCTGAACCTGCGTCGAGCCGTTCGATGCTTCGAAGCGAGGGTCGTCGTGGCAGCCTGCGGCTGCGAGCGGCGCGAGCAGGGTGAGGAGCGGCAGCAGGCTCGGTCGGACGTTCGGCATAGGCTCGGTCTCTCTGACAAGCTGGAGGTCGTTACAGACCAGCTTTCCGGTGCGCTCGTCGCACCTGTGCCAGACCGGATCATATGATATAAAGCGGATAGGGGCCGATCGATCCTTAATTAAGTCAAAGAGTTATCACCTTCCCGCGAGAAAGGCGGACGGCCGTTCGACCCGTCAGGGTAAGCCGCGTCCGCCCGCGCGTGCCGCCGCCTTGTCGAGCCATCCGCCGGTGAACCCCGCCCGCCGCAGCCCGCGCACGATATTCTCGTTCCGCTGCATCACGCGCCACACCATCCCGGTCAGGTGATTCTCGATCATGCCGAGGATCGGGCCCTGATCGATGCCGACATGATCACCGTCAACCCAGCAGACGCCGGGAACGACGCGGCCATACTGCAGCCGATCGGCATTGGTGAGGGTCGGGTTGAACGAATCCCAGAAGCCATATTCGCCGAAGATCGCGCGGCCGTAGCGATCGCGCATGGCCCGCAGCGCCGGCACCACGATCTCCGGCGCGAACGCGACCGATCCCGCCGCCGCGGTGGGCGCCAGCGTACCGTCGTCGCGGTCGCCGGGGCCGCGCGCCGAGTAGCTGTAGAAGCGCCGGGTGATGCCGTCGATCATCAGGGTGAAGTCCCCCGGACCATCGCAGGCGGTCAGCCCCCAGATGTCGGCGCCGTAACCTTCCCATCCGCCGGGATTGTCGATGGCATAGTCGCGCTGCGCCTGGGTCGCGCGGCGGCTATTCTCGAAATAGTCGAAGCCGCGCTCGCGATTGTAATCGTCCTGGATGTCGCGAAAATCGATCCACAGATGGCTGTACTGAAAGCCGAACAGCGGCGGAAAGGCGATATAGGGGTTCTTGTCGCGCCCGTTCCACGCCCGGTCGAACGTCGCCGTCCACTGGTTCCAGATCGCCGGTTCGACCGGGTGCGTGTCCGATCCCAAGGCCAGCACGTAGAGCAGCAGGCTCTCGTTGAACGAATCCCAGTCCGACGCGATGAAGCCGCTCTCCGGGTGCCAGCCCATCGACACGAACTCCTGCCGCGGTTGCGCCCAGCTCCACTCGACCTGATCGTAGAGCGACTGCGCCAGCCGGCGTATCTCCCGCTCGTCGGCATGGTCGTGGTCGAAGAAGCTCTGCGCGAACAGCACGCCGCCGAGCAGCAGCACCGTATCGATCGTCGACAATTCGGTCTGGCCCAGCCGCGTACCGGTGTTCAGCCCGAGGAAGTGATAGAAGAAGCCGCGATAGCCGATCATTCCCTGCTTGTCCGGCCCCTGCTTGCCGGCCGCGAAGAAGCGCAGCGTGGTGAGCGTGCGGTTGCGCGCTTCCTTGCGCGTCATCCAGCCGCGCGCGACCCCGATCGGCCACGCGGTGAGCGCGAAGCCGGTCGCGGCGATGCTGGCGAAGGATATGGTCGGCCAGCGATCCGGCGCCAGTCCGTTGTCGATCTGCGTGGTATCGCGAAAATAGTTGAAGGTGCGCTGGGCAATTTCCAGGAGGAAGGCGGCATCGGCGTTCGTCACCGCGCGTTGCGCCGTTCCGAGCCGGCCGAACGGCGTGGCGGTGCATCCGGCGAGCAGTGCCGTCGAGCCGATCAGCATCGTGCGGCGATCGAGGGGAAGCGAGGGACGGATCATGGACGTGGCTTTGGGTGTGGGTGCGTAACCGGTTTCCCCGGTAACACAAGTATGGTCGCAAACGGATGGAGAAGAGGTGAACGGCGCTACCGGCAACGCCCGCACATCGAGCGCGGAAGTGTCGATCGAGCTGTCAGACATGATCCTCTACCCGTCGTCCCGGTGCAGGCCGGGGTGACGGGTAATGTCGGTGCTCGCCCCTAAACCAAGATGCAATGGCATCGTGCCGAGGCAGAATTATCAGCGCCCGCGCACGAAGAGGTTCGCGGTCAGCCGGCCCCGGCGAGGATCGGTGCTGAAGGGCGTGCCGGCAGGAATGATGCCGGAGTGCAGCAGAGCGCCGCGATAGATGACCAGCCGGTCGGCGACGCCTTCAACCATGCCGATCTGTTCGTAGAAGGGATCGGATCCGCCGATATAGCCCGCCGCCAAGCGCGCATCATGCCGGGCCTGCCGGATGAAGGCCGGGCTATTGTCCTCCGTCACGATCTCGATGCCGGTTGCCCGCTGCCGGTAGAAGGCGGTCCCCGGCGTGACGGTCAGATAGTGCAGGAGCGCGAGGTAGGTAGGATCGGGCGAGTCGAAGTGCGGGGCGCGCTGCGCCGGCATCAATGCCTCGGCCGGCGTGCTGACTATCGAGAAGCTGGCCTCCACCCAGTCGAACCAGTCGAAGCCGAACGCCCCGCCGATGAAGGTCGCCGCCGCCTGCAGTGTGCCCTCGGCATAGGCGTAGGCGGCGGCGTCCTGCTCCGTGATGTGGCGGCGCACGCCGGGATAGTAGGTGCCGACGCTCGGCGGAAAAGGCGCGAGCGCGGCCGCGATTTCTACGATGGCTGAAAGGTTGCCGGTGAAATCGTCGACCACGACCACCGGCTCCTGCCCTGCCCCGAACCGGCGCAACGAGGGGCGCACGACCGGGAAGGACCTCAGGCGGTCAGCGTGAAGCTGGCCGGCGTTCCGTCGGCCGACGAGGGGGCGATCCACACGTCGAACAGCCCCGGCTCGGCGTCGGTCTTCAGGTCGGTATGCACGAACGCCAGGTCGGCGCGCGACAGGGCGAACTCGACGGCCGCGTGCGCACCGGGCTTGAGATCGAGATGGCGGAATCCCCTGAGCGCGCGCACCGGCTGCGTCACGCTGGCGACGCGGTCGTGGACGTAGAGCTGGACGACCTCATGCATGGCGCGCTTGCCGGTGTTGGTGACGGTCGCCCGCACAGTGATCGTCCCGTCGCCGGACAGCGTCGCCGTATCGACCTCGGTCGGCGAGTAGCTGGCGGACGAGTAGGTCAGGCCGTAGCCGAAGGGATAGAGCGCCGTGTTGGACACCTCGCGGTAGCGCGACTTCCACTGCGGATCGTCGGTGAGCTGCGGCCGGCCGGTGTTGCGGTGATTGTAGAAGAAGGGCTCCTGCCCGGAGAGCTGGGGAAAGCTGACCGGCAGCCGTCCCTGCGGGGCGAAGTCGCCGAAGACGATGTCGGCGATGGCGTGACCCGTCTCCGAGCCCAGGAACCAAGTCGCCATGATCGCCGGAGCATTGCGCACGGCACCGGCCAGCGCCAGCGCGCGGCCGTGGCGCAGCAGCACGACCATCGGCTTGCCGGTGGCGGCGAGTGCCTCGGCCAACGCCATCTGCGGCGGCGGTACGACGATGTCGGCGCGCGACTGCGATTCGCCCGCCATGTTGGTATATTCGCCGACGACCAGCACGATCACGTCCGCAGCCTGTGCCGCCGCGATCGCCGCCGGAATGCCGCCATCCAGCGGCTTCTCGTAATCCGAGCCGCGTGCGGTGTGCAGCACGCCGCCGCGCCCCAACGCGGCGCGAAACCCCTCCTCGATCGTCACGCAGCTCTCGATATCGGGGAAGTTCGCCCACGGGCCCGGGCAGTCCGCCTTGTCGGCGATCGCGGGGCCGATCAGCGCGATCGACTTGCCGGTCTTCGGCAGCGGCAGCAGGTCGCCCTCGTTCTTCAGCAGCACCACGGACTTCCGCGCGCACTCGCGCGCCAGCGCGACCGCGTCGGGACGGCGGACATCGCGCTTCTCGCGCACGGCGTCCAGCGAGCGGAACGGATTGTCGAACAGGCCGAGCGCCTTCTTGACGGTGAGCACGCGGCGCACGGCGGTGTCGACCACCTCCATGCTGACGCGGCCGTCCTGCACCAGTTGCGGCAGATGCTTGTTGTAGAGCCCGCTCTGCATCGAGATGTCGCAGCCGGCATTGATCGCCTTGGCTGCGGCGTCCGGTCCGTCCGCGGCATAGCCGTGCAGGATCATCTCCTCGTCGGAGGTGTAGTCGGACACGACCAGCCCGCCGAAGCCCCATTCGCCGCGGAGGATATCGGTCAGCAGGTAACGATTGCCGGTCGACGGCACGCCGGCAATGTCGTTGAAGCTCGACATGGTCGACAGCGCGCCGACGTCGAACGAGGCCTTGAAGGCTGGCAGGTGCACCTCGCGCAGCGTCGTCTCGGGGATGTCGGCGGTGTTGTAGTCCATGCCCCCCATCACCGCGCCATAGGCGGCGAAATGCTTGGGGCAGGCGAGCACGGAATCGTTGTTGCGCAGGTTGCCGTTCTGGAAGCCGCGCACGCGCGCCTGGGCGAACTGCACGCCGAGATAGGTGTCCTCGCCCGATCCCTCGACCACGCGGCCCCAGCGCTGGTCGCGCGCCACGTCGACCATCGGCGCGAACACCCAGTGGATGCCCTTGGCCGAGGCCTCGACCGCGGCCGCGCGCGCGGTGCGGCGGGCGAGCTCCGGGTCGAAGCTGGACGCCTCCGCCAGCGGCACCGGAAAGGTCGTCTTCATGCCGTGGATCGTGTCGGCCGCGAAGATCATCGGGATCCTGGTGCGCGACTGGCTGATCGCGATCCGCTGCAGGTCGCGGCCGCCGGCGACGCCGATGCCGTTGAAGACGCCGGTCAGCCGCCCGGCGGCGATGTCGGCCTTCAGCTGATCCAGGCTCTGACGGTTGGCCTCGGGATTGATTGCCGGCCCCTCGGTTCGCACCGGATCGCTGTAGATGGAGAGCTGCCCGGCCTTCTCCTCGATCGTCATGACGGCGATCAGCCGCTCGATCTGCGGATCGCGCAGATCCGACCGCTGCGCCCAGATGGTGGTGGGCGTGAAGGCGATCGCAACCGCCGCGACGGAGACGCCCTTCAGAAATGCGCGGCGATGGAGGCCCGTCATGCTCATACCATTACTCTCATGCTTGGCTGCGCTTCGCGGAAGCGGCGGCAGAAGGGAAGCGGAGAGAGATGGGCGGCGCCCACCCCTCCCCGTCCGGCTGGCCCCTATTCCAGCACGTCAGAAACTGTACTTCACGCCTGCCTGGAAAGCACGGGCGGTTCCCACGGTCCCGTTTTCCTCGCGGGTCGGCGCGGAGATCTGGCCGGTCGCCGCATTGTAGCTGCGACTTCCTGCGCCCCACGCCGAGTAATAGCGATTGACCCAGTCGAACACGTTATAGCCTTGGAAGTCGAGCGTCACGCTATGACCCCACGGTAGCTTGAACGTCTTGGCTATGCGGAGATCCAGGTTCTTGTAGCCGAACGTCTTCTTGGGAAAGTAGAGTCCGGCAAAATTGGCGTAGCAGCAGGCCGTCGGCGGCGGGTTGGGCAGCCCCGTGATCACGGAGCCGAAGGACGGGCCTGACGCCAGCGTCAGCGTACCCGACAAGGTCGTGTTCCACGGTCCGCGCACAATGCCGGTGCCGACGAAGCGGAACTTCTCCGACCCGGCGACGCGATTCCATCCGTACACGTCCACATCCGGTCCGTTGAAGAACTCGTCCGCAGTCAGCTCCTGCCCGACATTGGTCCGCGCCCGGGATATGGTAAGCGTCGTCGTGAAACCCCAGTCGGTGTTGGCGTAGAACGGTTTCTCGGCAGTCAGGTAGACGGCTGCGTAGGTTGCTTTGCCGGTGTTGGAGCCGATGTTCAGCTTGCCCCTATGGCCCGCGAGTTGCCCCGACACGGGGAAGATATCGTCGATCCACTGATCGCCTGCATCGGTATAGTTACCGTTGGGCAGTCGGTTGCCGCGCACATACATGAAGAGATTATGGCTGCGAATGTACGAGAAAGTGACCGAGGTGTTGATCTGGCCGAGACGCTTGCGCACGCCGAAGTCAACCTCGTCCGAGTAAGGCAGGCGCGTCTTGTTGTTCAGCAGCCACACGTCGCCGCTGAGCCCGGTCGAGATGATGGCGCTGCGAAGGCTGTCGGGATCTTTTAGCGCGGTTGAATATGGCAGATAGCCGGGATTACCGGCATGTGCGCTGCAGGCGGTGAGCTGCGTGAACGCACCACCCGCAGGATTGCAGAAGTTGATCAGTGGCACCGACTGGTACAGATCCTTGATCTGCTCGAGGCCGGATTGAATGAACAGCGGACGGTCGTAATAGCGACCTACACCGGCGAAGATCACCAGATCGCGATCACTTCTGACGTCGTACGACACGCCCAGGCGCGGCTGAAAAGCGTCTTTGACCGGATGTCGATTGTGACCGTCCGAGATATAATCTTCAGGGTCGATGCCTGCTGCCGTCCACGGCTGATAGGCCCGCAACGCAGCGGCGATCGCTGGCGGCGTGACGAAATTCTCGTCCTTGGCGTTGCTCTCATAGTCCCAGCGGATGCCGGCGTTGATCGTCCAATGCTCGTCCGGCGTCCAATCATCCTGGATGAAGAGACCGACCTGCGTGTCCTTGGCTCTCGCCGGGGCGACCGGGACGGTGGAGACGCGTGCGGCAATCGGGGTGGAAGCCTCGAACGAACTATAGCTGCTATCGAGGAAGTAATAGGATGCGTTACTGTTGGCATCTTCCGTCCGCTCTAGTCGCGTGAAGGCGACCTTGACGCCGCCCTTGATCACGTGCCGACCTGCAGAATAGGTCGCGTAATCCTGCAGGGTAACGATCCTCTGATGATCGTTCTGGTAGAAGCTGCTCGCTCCCAGGAATGCATCGGCATTGTCGGTGGTGACGTAGGGCGTTCCGGTAATCGTGCCGCCGATCGTACCATCGGGTTGTTCATATTGCAGCACGCCGGCGTTGCGCTGCTGCCGGTTGAGCACGATCTCCGGCCCGTCGGTCAAGCGCGGCGTGCCGTTGGACGCCTTGTTGTACGCACCCGTAAACTCGTTCAGAAACGGGCCGGCGCGGTGACTCCACTGTAACTGGTATGTGTCGATATTGCTGATCAGATTATGACCGTGCGTCGGTACGGCGTTGCCGCCATAATCTGAAAGGTTCTTCTCGCGCCGCAGGAACCCGCTGGCATTGACCGTATCAGCGGATGTCAGAAACGCCGTCAGCTTGCCGAAATACAGCCGCTGCTTGAAGCTCTGCGCGTAACTACCGTTATACTGACTTGCGATCGAACTCGGCACGGCGTCTGTCTGACCGGCGTTCAGATTAACGGTATTCGACGGAAGTTCCTGTGTCGTTCCTTCGAAAGCAAGGAAGAAGTGCAGCTTATCCTTAATGATCGGGCCACCTAGATCACCGCCATATTGTTTGCGGTCATAGTTCGGCTTCGGAATAGTCCCATCCTTGTTTGATGCCTTGCCTGGACGATCAAAATAGTTCCGTCTGATAAAGTCTTTCGGCTGCCATTCGATGAACGCATCACCGTGAAACTTCTCGCCGCCGGTCTTCGTGACAGCAGTAATGATTGCCGATCCGGCCTGCTCGAACTCGGCCTTGAAGTTCTGCGTGTTGATAGCAAACTCCTGCACGGCGAGCTGCGGAAAAGGATTTCCCTTGGAGAAGTTCTGTCCGACGACGCCGCCGTGGTTGACCGGATTCTTGAAGCTGAACCCGTCGATGAACACGTTCGTCTGCGATGAACTCACAGCACCGGCCTGGATCTGCCGGGCGCCTGCGGTAGGTGATACCGTCACGCCCGGCGCCAGCGCGGCGAAGTTCAGGAAGTTGCGGTCGTTCTGCGGCAGGTTTTCGATCTGCGCCTGCGTGACGTTCGTGTTCACGGTCGCTGTGCGCAACTCCTGCCGCGATCGATAGCCGCGCACCACGATCTCCTCGCCGCCGCCTGACTTTGGAGGCGCGATGAAGTCGGCATTGACCGTCTGGCCGACCGGCACGACCACATCCTGCGTGCGCTGGCCGACAGTCACGTGATAGGTGCTGGGACGCAGGCCGAAGATGATGTAGCTGCCATTGGCCTTGGTTGCGCCGGTCAGGCGTTGGCCGGTGGTGGCGTCAGTTGCCGTGACCACTGTGCCGGCGGCCACCCCATCCACACGGCCCTGCAGCGTCGAGAGCGTCTGCGCCGCAGCCGGCTGCGCGATGCTCAGCGCCGCCGCAATGGCGATCGTGGAAATACCGAAACTGAAAACGGCGCGCCGATGGGCGTTGCTCATCTTATCCTCCCTCTGCTCTGCCCGTCTAATCTGCGGTTCACCTTCTTGGGCGACCACGACTCGCGGGCTTCATCGCGCATTCATAATAGCGTAACCGGTTTCAGCAACCGGTTTCATGATGGCGAAGCGAGCTGGACAGTTGCCTCGCTATCGGCCGATCGTCACGAGACCGGCGCAGCCGCACAATGCCGCGCGATATAATCGGCATGGCTCGGCAGCGCGTTCGCAACCTCTTCGATCACCTCTTCGATATCGCGCAGGTAACCGATCGCCTCCGCATCGGGGATGAGGTCCACCATCGGATCGTAGCGCATCGGCAGCCCCTGCCCGATCAGCACCTGCACCCAGCTCTCCTCACGGAACAGTTCGGCCTTGCCGTGAATGAAGAAGCGCGCGGAGGCGCGGAACAGCTCGAGCCGTTCGGCCAGGCTGTCGGGCACGTCCATGTGCTTGAGATACGCCCAGAACGGCGTGTCCTCCCGATCGGTCACCTTGTAGTGGGCAATGATGAAGTCCCGTATGTCGTTATATTCGAAATCGGTCTGCCGGTTATACTCGGCAACATCGGCGGGATTGAATGCCTGACCGGGGAACAACGCGATCAATCGCAGCAGGCCCGTCTGGATCAGGTGAATGCTGGTCGACTCCAGCGGCTCCAGGAAGCCGCCGGCGAGACCGAGCGCGACGACATTCTTCTCCCAGGCGCGGGTACGCTTGCCGGGCTGAAACCGCACCGGTCGCGGATCGGCGAGCGGACGGCCGTCGAGATTGCCCATCAGGATGGCGACCGCCTCGTCGTCGCCGATGTGCCGGCTTGCATAGACGTGACCATTGCCGATCCGGTGCTGGAGCGGGATGCGCCACTGCCAGCCGGCGCCGTGCGCGGTCGAGCGCGTGTACGGCGTGAGCGGCGCCACGCTCTCGCACGGCACGGCGAGCGCGCGGTCGCACAGCAGCCAGCGGCTCCAATCCTCATAACCGACGCCGAGCGTCTGGCCGATGAGCAGCCCGCGCATTCCGGAGCAGTCGATGAACAGGTCGCCACCCACCTGCCGTCCGTCGGCGAGCACGACATGGTCCACGAAGCCGTCCGCGGCGCGCTGCCGCACTTCGACGACCCGGCCCTCGATCCGCCGCACGCCGCGAGCCTCGCTCTGGCGCCGCAGGTAGGCGGCGAACAGCGATGCGTCGAAATGATAGGCATAGTCGATGTCCGCCATCGGCGAGCCGGGAGTGCTCAGGTCGGGCTGCGCGAACCGGTTCTTGCGCGCGGCGAGCGTATTCAAGGCATAATGATCGAAATGCCTCGCCTGACCGCGCGCGTGCAGCTTCAGCCAGAATTGGTGGGTGTGCAGCCAGAGCAGGTCCTGGCCGATCTTGCCGAAGCCGTGGATGTAGCTGTGGCCCGGCTCCCGCCAGTTCACGAATTCGAGGCCCAGCTTGAACGTCGCCTGCGTGGCGCGGATCATCTCGACTTCGTCGATCCCGGCCAGCTGCGCGTAGGTGCGGATCGCGGGGATCGTCGCCTCGCCGACGCCGATCGTGCCGATCTCGTCGGATTCGATCAGGCTGATCTCATAGCCGCGGGTGAAGAGGCGCGAGAGCAGCGCGGCGGCCATCCACCCGGCGGTGCCGCCGCCGACGATCGTAATGCGGCTGAGCGGTGCATTGTTCATCGCTCAGGCGCGTGCTGCCGCCGAGATCCCGGTGGACGCACGCACGACCAGTTCGGGCATTTCGAGGTCGATCTCCCGGCTGACACTTCCCCCCGCCATGATCGTGGCCAGCCGGCGGACGGCGCGGGCACCCATCTCGGCGATGTGGACGCGGGCGGTGGTCAGGCCGAGGTAGCGGGCGATCGGAACGTCGTCGAAGCCTGCCACGGCGATGGCGCGGGGAACCTCGACATTCGCGGCACGGAGCGCTTGCATGCAGCCTACCGCCATCATGTCGTTGGCGGCGAAGACGGCGTCCGTGTCCGGCAGCTGCGACAGGATGTGTGCCGCAGCCTTCTCGCCGCTCGTTTCGTCGAAGTCGCCCGCGAGGACGGTGACCGTTGCGCCGGCGCCGGCACGCTCGACCGCCCTTGCGAAGCCTTCCCGCCGCTCCTGCGCATCGATATTGTGGTCTGGTCCTGCGATATGCACGATCCTGCGCCGGCCCAGTTCAAGCAGGTGGCATGCGATCGCGGCGGCGCCCGCGCGATTGTCGATCGCGATCGACGGCCGGTCGCCGATCGGCTCGGCGGTGTTGAGCAGCACCGCGGGCAGGCCAGCGGGCAGAGAGCCGGCCCACCCTTCGGAGCGCATCTGCGGGCACATGATGACGAGGCCGTCCACGCGTCCGCGCATTGCGCGAAGCGCCAGTCCCGCCTGCACCGGATCGGCATGCATGTTCGAGAGGAGCAGTTGCAGCCCGATGCTGGTCGCCTCCCGATCCATGCCGCGCACGATTTCGGAGAAGAACTCGCCATGGAGATCCGGCAGCACGATGCCGATCGCGTTGGATCGCGCGATGCTGAGGCTGCGTGCGCCGGCGTGCGGGACGTAGCCGAGCTCGTTCGCCACCGCGACGATGCGCGCCCGCGTCTCGGGACGCATGCCGGTACGGCCGTTCAGAGCACGCGAGACGGAGGCAACGGAAATCTGCGCCTTGCGCGCAACGTCACGAATGGTTGCCTCCGCCACGCAGCCGACCTCCCTGTCGAAGCAACCCTGCAGACGTCACGCGCCACCGTTCACTTCCTGTGGCTCAAAGCGTAACCGGTTGCCCGAACCCGAACAAGCGTCGTTCGGACCGGTACTAGCGCAAACCCAGCAGCTTGTGCGTCTGCAGCGACAGGCGCCAGCGCGGGTGCGCCAGCACGAAGCGGATCGCCGCCGCGCGCGCGTCCGCCGCATCGACCCCGTCCATCGGCTGGACGAGCCAGTGGCGGAAATCCCAGCCCTCGATCCGGTCCACGTCCAGGCCAGGCTGCGGCCACACCATCTTGAGTTCGTCGCCGCGCTGCTGGACGATCGTCGTGCCGGCCTTGGGGCTGACGCAGATCCAGTCCACGCCGTCGATCACCGGCAGGGTGCCGTTGGTCTCGATCGCGATGCGGAAGCCGCGCTGCTTGAGCGCAGCCACCAGCGGGGCGTCCAGCTGCAGCATCGGCTCGCCGCCGGTGATCACCACCAGCCGCTCTCCGCCGCCGTCGGCGAGGCCGTCGCACCACATCGCCTCTACCCGGTCGGCGAGCATGTCCGCATCGGCGAAACGGCCGCCGCCGTCGCCGTCCGTGCCGACGAAGTCGGTGTCGCAGAAGGTGCAGTCGGCAGTGGCCCGGTCCTGCTCGCGGCCGGACCACAGGTTGCAGCCGGCAAAGCGCAGGAACACGGCGCGCATGCCGGCCTGCAGTCCCTCCCCCTGCAGGGTCAGGAACATCTCCTTGACGGCGTAGCTCATGCCGGCGGCACGGCGTAGCGCGTGGGATCGGGCAGCCCGGCCTCTCTGAAGCCCTTGGACCGCAACCGGCAGGCATCGCAGCGGCCGCAGTGGAGATCGTCCGGCTGCGGATCGTAGCACGACCAGCTCATCGCCGCATCGAGGCCGAGCCGGGCAGCCTCGGCCGCGATATCCGCCTTGGTCATGTGCAGCAGCGGCGTCTGCACGGTGAAGCGGTCGCCCTCCACGCCGGCTCTCGTCGCCAGATTGGCGAGCTGCTCGAACGCGGCGACGAACTCCGGCCGGCAGTCAGGATAGCCGGAATAATCGAGCGCATTGACGCCGATGTGGATCTCGCGCGCGCCGGTCGCTTCCGCCAGTCCCAGTGCCAGGCTCAGGAAGATGGTGTTGCGTGCGGGCACATAGGTGCTGGGAATGCCGGGCTGCACCCCTTCCTTGGGCACGCTGATCGCCGCGTCGGTCAGCGCGGAGCCGCCAAAGCGGGTGAGATCCAGCGGCAGGACGATGTGCTGCGCAGCACCCAGATGCCGGGCGATCCGCGCCGCCGCGTCGAGTTCGATCCGGTGCCGCTGATTATAGTCGATCGTGAGCGCGATCAGCCGCCGTCCTGCCTCCACGGCACGCGCGGCGACGACCATCGAGTCGAGGCCGCCCGAGACGAGCACGATCGCGCCGCCCTTCTGTTCCGATTTATCGAGCATGGCCGCCAATTAGAGGATGCGTCCTCTCAGCGCAAAAGAAAGGGCCGCCCGGAGGCGGCCCAGGGTGGCCTGTCGGCCGTCCAGGGAGGACAGTGCCGAGAACGGCACGTCCGACTCGCTAGCAGCGGTGGGTTAAACAGGTGCTTAACGCCCGTCACGCGGCGAGCGGCTCGATCGCGAACCGGCGCGCGCAGAACTCGCAATTGACCTCGATCCGTCCGTCCGGGCCGGCCATGGCGGCGCGCTCCTCGGCCGGGAAGCGTGCGATGACGCCGGCGACATGATCGGGGTCGCAACGGCAGCCGCGGGTGGGCGCGATGCCCGGCGTGACCCGCACCTCGTCCTCGTTGAACAGCCGCCAGAGCAGGGTCTCCAACGGCAGACCGGGGTCCGACAGTTCGTCCGGCTGCACGCTGCCGCCCAGCGCCGCGACATGGTTCCACTCCGGATGGTCCAGCCGCGTGTGGAGGCGCTCACGCCCCTCCTCGCCCTCCGGCAGATGCTGCAGCATCAGGCCGCCGGCGACCAGACCGCCGTCGGCATCCCGCGCGATGCCGATCCGGACGAGGCTGGGTATCTGTTCGGATTGCGCAAAATAGGATTCCGCCGCCTCGGCCAGGCTCGCGCCCTCCAGCGGCACGATGCCCTGATACCGCTCGCCCGAGACCGCCTGATCGAAGGTGATGGCAAGATAGCCCTTGCCGAACAGGTCCGTCAGCGTCGGATCGGCCGGAACCGCCGCCAGCCGCTCGGGATCGTGGCGCAGGTAGCCGCGCATCTCGCCGCCGCGATAATCGGCCACCAGCAGGTCGATCGCTCCTTCCGTCTGCGCCTGGAGGGTCAATTGGCCCTCGCGATCCTTCAGCGTCGCGCCGAACAGCGCGGCCAGCACGATCGCCTCGGCAAGCACGCGCTCCAGCACCGGCGGATAGCCGTGCGCGGAGAGGATGGCGTTCAGCGTCGGTCCCAGCCGCACGAGGCGGCCGCGGGCATGACGATCGGGAATGGTGAAGGCGAGCGCCTGGTCGAGATGCGGGGAAACCATAGCGATCATTTAGGAAGGCAAATGCCGGTTTGCGACACCTCCGACAAGCAATCCTCCCCGCCGGAAGGCGGGAAGATTCAGAGCTTACCCACGCACCAGAGCAGCACCGCCTTCTGCGCGTGCAGCCGATTCTCCGCCTCGTCCCAGATGGCCGATTGCGGGCCGTCCATGACCTCGCTCGTCACTTCCTCGCCGCGATGCGCGGGCAGGCAGTGCAGGAACAGGCTGTCGGGGGCGGACTGCGCCATCCGCTCGCCGGTGACCTGGTCGGGGGCGAGCGCCGCCAGCTTCTGCTCGGCATGCCCCTGACCCATCGAGATCCAGGTATCGGTCACCACCACGTCCGCGCCGGCGGCCGCCAGCGCCGGATCGCGCGTGAGCACGAACGGGTGATTGCCGGCGCGCGCCTGCGCCGCCTCGACCCGGGCAGGATCGGGATCATAGCCTTCGGGGCAGGCCGCGGTGACGTCGAAGCCGAGCAGGGCGCCCGCCTCGATGATCGAATGCAGCACGTTGTTGCCGTCGCCGAGCCACGCCCAGCGCGTATCTTCGACCCGGCCCTTCCGCTCGGTAACGGTCAGCAAGTCCGCCATGATCTGGCAGGGATGGCTGGCGTCGGTGAGGCCGTTGATCACCGGCACGGTCGCGTGCTCCGCCATGGCGACGACCTTGGCGTGATCGTCGGTGCGGATCATGATCGCGTCGACGTAGCCGGACAGGACGCGTGCCGTGTCGGCGATGCTCTCGCCCCGGCCGAGCTGCATCGCGCCCGCATCCGTGACGATGGTCGTGCCGCCGAGCTGGCGCATGGCCATGTCGAACGACATGCGCGTGCGGGTGGAATTCTTCTCGAAGATCATCGCCAACACGTGGCCGTCGAGCGGGCGGTCGAGATCCGCCCTGCCTTTGGGCCAGCCCGCGCGCAGCCGCTTGCGGGCGAGCGCGTCCGCCAGCATCGCGCGGAGCGCGTCGGGGCCGGCGTCGGCCAGGTCGAGGAAGTGGCGGGTCACTAAAGAGATCCGTTCGTGTCGAGCGAAGTCGAGACACATGTTCGAGCGCAGCCGAGAACCGGCCTCGACTTCGCCCGGCAGTGCCCCTCGACTCCGCTCGGGGCGAACGGATCGGCAAACTTGCTCACGCCGCCGCCGGCAGGGTGTAGCTGCGCGCGCCGGCCGACAATTTCTCGATGCATTCGGCGATGTGGCTGTCGTCGATGTTGAGCGGCGGCAGGATGCGCACGACATTGTCGCCGGCGGCCACCGTCAGCAGCCCGTGATGGTCGCGCAGATGTGCCACGAAGGCGCGGCTGTCGCTCTTGAGCTTGATGCCGAGCATCAGCCCCAAGCCGCGAACGCTGTCGAACAGATGGTCGTGATTCGGCAGCAGCTGTTCCAAGGCCTGGCGCAGCCGGTCGCCGAGCCGCCGCACATTCTCCAGGAACGCGGGCTCGGCGACGACGTCCAGCACCGCCTCGCCCGCCGCCCAAGCGAGCGGATTGCCACCATAGGTGGAACCGTGCGTGCCGATCACCATGCCGCTCGCCGCCTCTTCGGTGGCGAGGCAGGCGCCGAGCGGGAAGCCGCCGCCGATACCCTTGGCGACCGTCATGATGTCCGGCGTGATCCCGTACTGCTCATAGGCGAAGAAGGTGCCGGTCCGCGCATAGCCGCACTGGATCTCGTCCAGGATCAGCAGCATGCCATGCTCGTCGGCCAGGCGGCGCAGGCCGTGCATGAACTCCTGCGTGGCCGGCATGATACCGCCTTCGCCCTGCAGCGGTTCTACCAGGAAGGCGGCCGCATCCGGGCCGATCGCCGCCTCGGCCGCATCGAGATCGTTGAAGGCGACGACGGTGAAGCCGGGCAGCAGCGGCTCGAAGCCTTCGCGCATCTTCGGCTGGTTGGTGGCGGAGATCGCCCCCATGGTGCGGCCGTGAAAGGCGTTGGAGAAGCTGATGATCCGGTTCTTCTCGGGATTGCCCCTGGCATAATGATAGCGGCGGGCGGTCTTGATCGCGCACTCGACCGCTTCGGTCCCGCTGTTGGTGAAGAACATCGTGTCGGCGAAGGTCTGGTCGACGAGCCGCTGCGCGAAATGCTCGCCCTGCGGCGAGCCGTACAGGTTGGACACGTGCATCAGCGTCGCCGCCTGACCGGCGATGGCGTCCACCAGCGCGGGGTGGCCGTGGCCCAGGATGTTGACCGCAATGCCCGCCGCCATGTCGAGGTAGCGCTCGCCATTCTCCCCGATCAGGTAGGCGCCCTCGCCGCGTACCGGGCGCACGCCACACCGCGGGTAGACGGGCATGAGGGGCGTGATGGTCATCGAACAGGCTCCTTCAGAGAAACGGCGGAAAACCGGTCGGAAATGCTCCGGAAAAGAAAAGGCGGCCCAAGCGGGCCGCCTGAAGGGCGTCTATATCGCCGCCGTTCGACCAGTGCAATCGATCGGCCGGAGTCCGGCGGCGTGCTATTGCAAGGTCACGATTGCTTGGCCGCAGGCCGCCGCATGCCGAGCGAAGGCTTCGTCAAGGGCGGTTGCGGGCCGCCGCTCAAGGGCTTGCGCGCCAGCCGCGGATCGACGGCGCGGTCGAACTGCACCCCGATCCGGCCGCCCGCCGACCAGGCGACCCTGCCCTTGATCGCGCCGATGCCCCGGATTTCCGCCTCGACCAACTCGCCGCGCGAGAAGCCGGCGGGACTTTCCGCCATCAGCCCGCCGGGCGACAGGTTGCGCACCTTCACCGTCGTGCCGATGGCACCGGGACGGCGCACGATCGCCATCAGGAACATGCTGTCGCGCCGCTCCGAGCGCATGGACTCGTACGCGTCGTCTTCCGTCGCCGAGCCAGAGAGAATGGACTTCTTTTCCACGTGCCGATCACCCGTTCGCAACGGCTATGCAACGGCAGTGGTTTGAAACCCGTTAACGGATCACGCCGGCAACGGCGCGGTCAGCCTATTCCTCGCGGCTGACCTTCTCGTTGCGCTCATGCCGCTCCTGCGCCTCCACCGTCATGGTCGCGACAGGCCGCGCTTCCAGCCGTGCGAGCGAGATCGGCTCACCGGTAACCTCGCAATAGCCGTACTCGCCTTCGTCGATGCGACGGATCGCGGATTCGATCTTGGCGATCAGCTTGCGCTGCCGGTCGCGCGTGCGCAGCTCGATGCCCCAGTCCGTCTCCGACGAGGCGCGATCGGTTACGTCCGGCTCCCGCAACGAATCCACCTGAAGCTGCGCCAGCGTTCCGCGCGATTCCCGAAGGATCGAGTCTTTCCAGTCCAGCAGCTTGCGCCGGAAATATGCCTGCTGGCGCGGGCTCATGAACTCTTCTTGTGCCGTTGGACGATAATCCGGATGGAGATCGTCCTGCGTGTCATCCTCGTCGATATGTTTTGCCGCCGTTGCCATGTGATTGTTCTCACGACCCCTGCAGGGCGGTGGCCGTGGCCCCCGCCCCGTTCTGCCCTGGGGCGGGCCTATACGCGCGTGCGGGGAGCGTAACAAGCGGGCGGCACGTGACGATTATCGGTTCGTACCGCCCGTTCGTCGCAAAATTGTGGATTACTTGCCGGCTTCCTTCGGCGTACCCGCCGCGGCCTTGGCCGCCGCATCCAGCTGCTCGGCGGTCATGCCGATCACCAGTCCGCCCGATCCCTGTGCGAATGCGGACTTGGGCAGTTGCGCCTTGCTGTTCGCGGTCGCGACCGTGACCATGTCGCCCGACACCGCCTCGACCTTGCCGACGGCGGCGCCTTGCGGACCCATCACCGCCATCCCGGCGGCAATCTGCTGCGGCTTGCTCGCCTGCGCCACCTTGGCCTCAAGATCGGCCTTGGTGATGCCGACGACCAGACCGTTCGGCCCCTTGGCGAACGAGGAGGTCGGCAGCGCCGCCTTGGCAGTCCCGGTCGAGAGTACGGCATTGCCGCCGCTCACCGATTCGAGCGTTCCGACCGCCGCACCGGAGTAGTCGCTCACGGCGGCGCCGACCGTCACGTCGGCGGCCGTGGCGGTGGCCGGAGCCGACCCGGTTGCCGCCGGT
>CAXTUG010000032.1:14571-18066 GCA_964247375.1 uncultured Sphingomonadaceae bacterium | reverse complement strand
GTCCACGGGCCGGTCGCTAGTGAGAGAGCCCACCCCAACCCCTCCCGCAAGCGGGAGGGGCTTTTCAGTGGTCGCACCACTCACAGCACCCGCTCCAAACCGCGTTCGACGGCGTCGGTCAGAGCTTGTGCATCCTCACCCTCGAACAACTCCCCCACGAACGCACGCAGCAGCAACGTCTTCGCCTCCGCCGGCGGCAATCCGCGGCTCGCCAGGTAGAAGAGCGATTGCGCATCCAGTTCGCCGACCGTGGCGCCATGCGCGCACTTCACGTCATCGGCGTAGATCTCCAGCTCCGGCTTCAGGTTGGCGGTGGCGGTGCGGTCGAGCAGCATCGCCTTGACCGACTGGCTGCCGTCGGTGCGCTGCGCATTCCGCGCCACCGCGACCTTGCCGAGATAGGATCCGGTCGCCCGATCGGCGAGGATCGCGCGCACCGTCTGCGTGCTGACGGCATCGGGTTCGGCGTGGAGGATGCGGGTGACGATCTCCTGCGTCTGCTCGCCTCCGCCGACGATCGCGCCATTGAGACTGAAGTACGCGCCCTCCGCCAGTTTTACTTTGATGAACACCCGCCCGAGCTTGCCGCCCGCGACCACCACCCGGAAGTCTGCACGCGCCCCGGCGCCAACTTCCACTTCATGGTCCTCGATCGTCACCGCGTCGCTAGCCGAGCCGACGATGATATCGCGCCTGAGCGCCTCGCCCGGAGCGAGAACGTGCCGGTGCGTTTCGACCGGCCACACCCGCGCGACCGCCTCCAGGTCGCTGTAGCGCCAGGTCTCGTCGCGGCGCGTGGGGAGCGGAAGGCTCACGCCGCGATCTCCGTGTAGCCCTGCCGCTCCAGCTGCAGCGCCAGCTCCGGCCCGCCCGAGCGCACGATCCGCCCCTCGGCCAGCACGTGGACGAAATCCGGCCGGACATAATCCAGCAGCCGCTGATAATGGGTGATCAGCAGCACCGCCTTGTCGGGCCGGCGCATGATCGTGTTGATGCCTGCGCCGACCGCCTTCAGCGCATCGATGTCGAGCCCGCTGTCGGTCTCGTCCAGGATGGCGAGCCGCGGGCCGATGATGCCCATCTGCACCATCTCGGCCCGCTTCTTCTCGCCCCCGGAGAAACCGACATTGACCGGCCGCTTCAGCATCTCCGGGTCCAGTCCGAGCGCCGCCGCCTGCGTACGCGCCAGCTTCAGGAATTCGCCGCCCGACAACGGCGCCTCGCCTCGCGCCCGCCGCTGCGCGTTCAGCGCCTCGCGCAGGAACTGCAGGTTGGAGACGCCCGGTATCTCGACCGGATATTGGAAGCCCAGGAACAGGCCGGCGGCAGCCCGTTCGTGTGGCGCCAGCGCGAGCAGATCCTCACCCGCAAACGAGGCCGAACCCTCCGTCACTTCATAGCCCGGCCGCCCCGCCAGCACGTAGCCCAGCGTCGACTTGCCGGCGCCGTTCGGCCCCATGATCGCATGCACCTCGCCCGCATTCACCGCGAGGCTGACACCCTTGAGGATCGGCTTGCCGTCGATTTCGGCGTGAAGGTCTCTAATTTCGAGCATGATGATCTGCCGTATTTTCACGGGAAGCCGTCGCCTCGGCGCAGGCCGGGGTCCACTCCTCCACTCTTACCGACGCTGCATGAGGCACGGTGGATGCCGGACCAAGTCCGGCATGACGAGGGGAAGCGATCACCCCACGCTCCCCTCTAGGCTGATTCCCAGCAGCTTCTGCGCCTCCACCGCGAACTCCATCGGCAGCTGCTGCAGCACCTCGCGGGCGAAGCCGTTGACGATCAGCGCCACCGCCGCCTCCTGGTCCAGCCCGCGGCTCATCGCGTAGAAGAGCTGGTCGTCGCTGATCTTGCTGGTGGTCGCCTCATGCTCGATCTGCGCGGTCGGGTTCTTCACCTCGATGTAGGGCACGGTGTGCGCGCCGCACTCGGAACCCAGGAGCAGGCTGTCGCACTGGGTGAAGTTGCGGACATTCTCCGCGGTCGGCCCGACCCGCACCAGCCCGCGATAGGTGTTGTCGGAGCGGCCGGCCGAGATGCCCTTCGACACGATCGTCGAGCGCGAGCCCTTGCCGAGATGGATCATCTTGGTGCCGGTGTCCGCCTGCTGGCGATTGTTGGTGACCGCGACCGAGTAGAATTCGCCGACGCTGTTCTCGCCCGCCAGCACGCAGCTTGGATATTTCCAGGTGACCGCGCTGCCGGTCTCGACCTGGGTCCAGCTGACCTTGCTGTTGCGCCCCTGGCAGAGCGCGCGCTTGGTCACGAAATTGTAGATGCCGCCGACGCCGTTGGCGTCGCCCGGATACCAGTTCTGCACGGTCGAATATTTGATCTCGGCATCGTTGAGCGCGACCAGCTCCACCACCGCGGCATGCAGCTGGTTCTCGTCGCGCATCGGCGCGGTGCAGCCTTCGAGGTAGGAGACGTAGGCGCCCTTGTCGGCGACGATCAGCGTGCGTTCGAACTGGCCGGTATTGGCGGCGTTGATGCGGAAGTAGGTGGAGAGCTCCATCGGGCAGCGCACGCCTGCCGGCACGTAGACGAAGGTGCCGTCGGAGAAGACCGCCGCATTCAGCGCCGCGAAGTAATTGTCGTGGATCGGCACGACCCGGCCGAGCCATTTGCGCACCAGCTCCGGAAATTCGCGCACCGCCTCGCTGATCGAGCGGAAGATGACGCCCGCGCGCTCCAGCTCGGCGCGAAAGGTGGTCGCGACCGAGACGCTGTCGAACACCGCGTCGACCGCGACCTTGCGGCCGCCCTCGACGCCCGCGAGCACCTTCTGCTCCTCGATCGGGATGCCGAGCTTCTCGTAGACGCGCAATATCTCGGGATCGACCTCGTCCAGGCTGCCGAGCTTGGGCTTCTCCTTGGGCGCGGCGTAGTAGTAGGCGTCCTGATAGTCGATCGGCGCGATGTCGAGCTTGGCCCAGTCGGGGCTCTCCATCGTCAGCCAGTGGCGATAGGCCTTGAGCCGATAGTCCAGCATCCACTGCGGCTCGTCCTTCTTGGCCGAGATGAAGCGGACGATGTCCTCGTTCAGCCCCTTGGGCGCGAATTCCTGCTCGATGTCGCTGGTGAAGCCCCACTCATAGGCTTTCTCCGCGGCGGCATAGGCGTCGGCATTGCGGGTCGCCATGGCTATGCCTCCACCGTTCCCCGGCGAAAGCCGGTATCTAAGTCAGCACTCAGCGCCGGACCCCGGCTCTCGCCGGGGAACTGGGACAATTGATCCAGACTCACCCCCGCCAGCGCACCGCGCATCGCGGCATTCACCGCATCCCAGTGCGGCCGCACCTGGCAGGTCTGCTCGACCGCGCAGTCGTGCCGGCCCTGCTCGACACAGGCCGTCATCGCGATCGGCCCCTCGACCGCCTCGACGATGTCGGCCAGGCTGATGTCGGCGGCCGCACGGGCCAGGCGGAAGCCGCCGTTGCTGCCGCGCGAGGAGACGAGCAGCCCTGCCGACGCCAGCCGCCCGACCAG
>CAXTUG010000032.1:0-14561 GCA_964247375.1 uncultured Sphingomonadaceae bacterium | reverse complement strand
CTTCTGCACGGTCGGCAGCGGCACGCCGGTACGCTCGGCCAGCAGGTTCGCAGTCAGCCGAACGTCGCCCGCCCGCACGGCGGCGGCGAGCATGACGACGGCATAGTCGGCAAGGTTGGACAGGCGCATGATCTAATCGGACCGTTTCATTCCGATTGGCAGATGGTCGCTCGACACCGCGGGGTCAACCCTCGGCGCCCTCCATCTTCGTCCCATGCTGATCTTTCTCGGTGCCGGAACGTTGAGCATGCACAGCCAGGAGAGCCGCGATGCCCAGCCCGAACGATCCCAATGCCGACGACGGCAAGCCCTTCGTCGCCCCCAGTTCCACCCAGAAGCAGGAGGCGCCGCACGGCCATGAGGTAACCGATGCGGAGACGCCGCCCGCCGGCGCCGAGCGCGCCCGCAATACCGGGTCGGCCGGGCGCGACGGCGAGCGCTGAACCCTAGCGCGCGTACATCGCCATTGCGTCGCGGCGGAACTGCGCGGCGCTGTCGGTGCGGCTGTAGAACATGTGGCCGCCCGCATAGAGGGCGAGCTTCACGCGCTGCGCCACGCCGAAAGTCGGCATCTGATCGATGATGAGCCGGCTGGCGAAATAGGGACAGGACAGGTCGTCCATACCGTGCGCGATCATGACCTGCATCTTCGGATCCGCCGCGATCGCCTTGCGCAGGTCGCTCACCGGCGCATCGGTATTGTCGCGGTCCCACGCGCGGTTCACCTCGTAGGACAGGAGGTTGTAGCGGGCATTAACCTTCCAGCCGACCTGGTTGGTCATCAGGTCGACCGCGCCGCTGGTGGTCGGCGCGATGATCGCGTCGAGCAGGGGATCGTTCGACTGCTGGTCGGGCGAACCCGGAAAGGGATCGTAGGCGGTGACGTTGGAATCGTAGATCGACCCGATCTTGCCCTCGCTGCGGTGGATTTCGCGCAGGAAGGTGCGCGTGCCGATCCGGCCCTCGCTGCGCCGGACCAGTGCCGGATCGAGCCCGGTATAGGCTGACACCCTGGCGGTCAGCCGCTCGATCGCCTGCGGGTCCGAGCGGCCACGGAACAGGTCGACCGCGAATTCGGTGCGGTCGTAATTCTCGACCTCGGCCAGCGCCGCGGGTCCGGTGAGCTTGCCCTGCCGCTCCAGATTGGCGGCGGCCATCGACGGCAGCGAGATCATGTAGGGCAGGGGCGAGAGCGCATTGCCGTCGCTGTCGACCGACGGCGGATCGAGATAGGGCGATACCATCGTGATTCCGTTCAGGCCGACGCCGGCGCGGCTCTGGAGATAGTAGGCGACGCGCGGCACGCGATAGCCGCCGTAGCTCTCGCCGATCAGATAGTGGGGCGAGGTCATGCGTCCGTTCTTGTTGAGCCAGTCGAAGATGACGCGGCCGAGATATTCGATGTCGGCCTGCGCGGTGTAGAAATCCTTCTTGGTGGCGGCCTCGTCCTCCAGGCTGCGGCTGAAGCCGGTGCCGATCGGATCGATGAAGACCAGGTCGGTGAAGTCGAGCCAGCTGTTGGGATTGTCGCGCGCGACCGCGCTGTCCGACGGCGCGTCACCCTGCGCGCCGAACTGCACCCGCTTGGGCCCGATTGCCCCCAGGTTGAGGAAGGCCGAGGCCGCACCCGGTCCGCCGTTGAAGGCAAACGTCACCGGGCGGCCGGCGGCGCGGCCCGGCATGGTGTAGGCGGTGTAGACCACCTCGCCGATCTTCTTGCCCTTGGCGTCGCTGATCGGGATCGCGCCGACGGTCACGTCATAGGCGATCGTCTTGCCGCCGATCGTCGCGCTCTGCCTGACCGTCCTGTCGGCGGAGAACGGCGGCAGCTCGGTCGCGGCCTTGTCGGCCGGCTTCTCGTCGGCAGCGTAGAGGGGAGCGGCGATGCCGAGCAGGCAGGCGGCGAGCATGAGGGAGCGCATGAAGTGGAAGACCTCTCGGGATGATACAAGGTTACCTGCACCATTCCCCAGCCGCACCGCGGAGGCAAGGCCGTTGCGATGCACCGGAACGGCGGCGGAGGCGCGGCGTTCAGCCGGGAAGGAGACAGCGCCATGACGGACCAATCCAGCGAGACGGCCAATGCCCCTGAGACGCCGGACATCCGGCCGGCGATCGACGCCGACGATATCAAGACGCTGAAGCGCAATCCCTCGGATGAGGATGCCAAGCTCGACGTCGCTCTGGACGAGAGCTTTCCGACCTCCGACGCACCCTCGAACACGCAACCGGGCAAGGGCAAGGATCCGGCGCCGTCCTCCGGCTACGATCCGGACGAAGAGGCGCGGCTGGCCGGCGAGCACTGAACCGGTTCCAGTCTCCCGCACTGTACGGATCATGCCCGCACGTGCGGGCATCCCGCTCCTTTTCTTCGCCCGATGCAGCGGGGTTCCCGCGTTCGTGAGAACGACGGATCATGCTTCGCTTCGTCGCAATTCGGCATAGTGTTGCGCAAAAGACATGTTGCAGCGCAACAGAATTCGTGATTCTCTCCGGTCGCGAACAAGCGTCTTGGGGTTAAGTGCCCGGTAACCACTGCCGTGCTAGCCCTTGGTCTCTTCTCCAGGCGGGAGGGCAGTATGGGCGTACAGATGCGACCGGCCGACGGGGCGATGACCCTGGCCGAGATGAAGGAATTTGCGGGCTTCCCCGCCGCGACGCAGCGCTACATCCGCCGCGCGCTCGATATCGGACTGGCACGGCAGGACGCGATGCGGCGCTGGTCGCGCGACGTGGTCGAGGCCGCCAGCATCAAGGCGCAGGCACGGATCTATGCGCGCCTCGATCATATCCGCGAATATCTGCCGGACGATAGTGGCCTCGATCAGATGGAGCCGTTCTTCGCGCCGCTCGTGACGATCACCGCGTTCGACCTGGGCCAGGGCCGGCTCAACAGCTTCGCCGCCTATCGCTTCCTCTACGAGCGGCTGGTCGGCGGCGGCGTGCGGCCGTGGCTGCCCGGTGCCTTCTGCGCGGCGGCGGCGCTGCCGCACCTCCACCCGGAACGGCGGCGAACCCTGCTCCAGTCGATCAGCGAGGCCGCGGCGACTGCGCCGGGCTGGTCGAGCCGCGAACCCTGTTTCTACCCCGAGTGGGTCGACAAAATCGAAGAACCGCTGCCGAGCTGACGCGCCCCACAGCGCCTCATCCCAGCGAAAGCCGGGATCTCGGGAGGTCAAGCCAGCGCTGTCTCTTCCGTTACTCGCACGCCCGCCACAGGCGCCCGCGCGCCGCCTCGTCCAGATGAAGATGGTCGCGGTGCGCGGCATTGTAGTCCGGCGACAGCGTGGTCGCGAACACATGGCAGGCGCCGTCACGCACATCATGCAGGAAGCGCGCGGCCGGGCCTGAACCGGTCCAGTCCCGCGCCACGCTGATCCGCCGACCGCCGCGCAGCCGAAAGGCGGCAATGTCGATCGCACGGGCGGTCGCATGCTCGCTCCAGTCGCCGGTGGCGCGACCGTAGAGCCGGCGGCAGGCGTAGCTGCCATAATGATCGATGCCGACCACCGATGCTCCCAGGCGCCGCTGCGCCGCGGGCATTACGACCTCCCGCTCCCAGACGACGAGCGCCGCCGCCAGCGGGCAGGCCAGCGGCGGCGCTGCCGGACGGTAGCGCAAGGTCCGCCGCCCGCCGGCGGCCCAGGTCACGCCGTCCCGCAGACCGCAGGAGCCCCGGTGCGTGTCGGGCAGCGAGCGGTAAGCGATACCGGCTTCCGTCAGCAGCCCGCGGCAGGCCGGCCCAGGGAGCGCGGCGATCTTCGCGCCGGTCGCTGCGCCGATCGATGCATCGAGGTCGAGCGGCGTCCACGGCAGATCCTCCGGCGGAAAGCGCGGCAGGGCGTAGACCAGCAGCAGCGTCAGCCCGGTCGCGACCACCAGCGCGAACGTCAGCGATCGGCGGAGGGCGCGGAGGAACGGCATCGCCTTTCCCGACGTTCGGCGGCATGAGGCGTTCCTCTGCACGCCATCTGTTCCGGAGAGACACGATCATGCCCGCCACCCGCCTCACCACCAAGCGCGTCGAGAAGCCGTGGGGCCGGTGCGACCTCTGGCCGGCCTTCGATCCCGTGCCGGCCGGCGGCGATCCGGTCGGCGAGATCTGGTTCGAGGTGCCGGGCGCAAAGGACGGCGCCGCCGGCGGTCCCGAACTGCTGATCAAATATCTGTTCACCAGCGATCGTTTGTCGGTGCAGGTCCATCCCGATGACGCCGGTGCGCAGGCCAAGGGCTATCCGCGCGGCAAGGACGAGGCGTGGGTGGTGCTGCAGGCCGACCCGCACGCCTCGATCGCGATCGGCACGCTGCGGCCGATGAGCAAGGACGAACTGCGCGCCGCCTCGCTCGACGGCTCGATCGAGACGCTGCTGGACTGGAAATCGGTCAAGAAGGACGACAGCTACTACACGCCGGCGGGTACCGTGCACGCGATCGGGCCGGGGCTGACCGTGATCGAGGTCCAGCAGAATGTCGACCTGACCTACCGCCTATACGATTATGGCAGCGGGCGCGAGCTGCACCTGGACGACGGCGTCGCCGCCAGCAATCCGGTGCCCTACGTCGCCGCGTACAAGCCGCACGACATCGCCGAGGGCCGCGAGATCCTGGCGGACGGCCCCAAATTCGTGCTGGAGCGCTGGCACCGCAGCGGCAGCGGCACGCTCAAGAGCGACGGTCGCCCAATCTGGCTGGTTCCGATTGCAGGCCAGGGTACGATCGACGGCGGAGCGTTCGAAGCCGGCGGCGTGTGGCTGGCGAGCGGCGAGACGGCGCTGACGCTGGACGAGGGCGCCGACGTCGTGGCCGCCTATCCCAAAGCAGGAATTATAGACAATATTTGGGGCTGATTGGCGGTGTCCGCCAGCCACGTTCGTCGTCGTTGCGAGGTCCAGATAGGGCGGTGATCGGGTAAGCGTTCCCATGAAGAGAAAAGGCCGCCGGACTCCCGCCCGGCGGCCCTGACGCGCTTACGCGACGATCAGAAGTGAACGGTGCCGTCGATTCCGAAGGTGCGCGGCGTGTTGAAGTTGCCGTAGTCGCCCAGGATGTTGCCGGTGTTTCCGACGAGCAGGATGTTGGGAACGCCGGCCGCGGCCGCCGTCTGCACCGCCGGCAGGCTGTTCGACGGATCGCGGCGGTAGACGTGATGCTCGTTGAACAGGTTGCGGCTCCACACGCCGATCGTGAACCTCTGCTTGCCGCCGCCCAGCTTGATGTCGGCCAGCGATAGGCGGCCGTTCACGATGAAGGACTCGTCGGCCTTCGTTGCGAACTGGTCGAACGTTTGCGTCGCCTGCGCGTAATTGGCATCGAGGTGGAACTTGATCGAACTATCGCTCTTGCCGAGCGGCAGCACATAGTCGATCGATCCGCTCGCCGCGTTGCGCGGCGTGAACACGATGTAGAACTTCTGGTTCACCGTGGTCACGTTTCCGGTCGGCACGCTCGTCGCCGTGAACTCGCGATAGGTGACGGGCACCGCAGGCACGTTGGTGTAGGTGTAGGCGTAGGATGCGCTCAGCGTCAGGCCGTCGACGGGGGCGACCGACAGATCGGCCTCGATGCCCCGTATCTTGGTGATGCCGGGCGCGTTGAACGTGACGAGATTGTTGAAATTGCCCGTCGCGGTCGGCTGGATCGTGCTCAGGTCGACCTGGCTGTCCTTGCGCCGCATGATGTAGCCGGCAAGGTTTAGCCGGGCACGATGTTCCCAGAAATCGCTCTTCAGCCCGATCTCGTAGCTCTTCACGTCCTCAGGATCGAATGCCTGGTAATTGCTGGTGCGCGAGCTCGCGCCGCCGGCACGGTATCCGGTCGCATATTTGGCATAGGCGTGGATGGTATCGCTCACGTCATAGGCCACGGTCAGCATCGGATTGAACCGGTGCCAGGTCGCGTCGAGCGGCTTGTAGCCGTTCGTCGCCGCCGCCGTGGTGTTGACCCGATAATCGATATTGCGCGAGAAGGTCAGGATGCCGTGCTTCTTGTCCTCGGTATAGCGGCCGCCGGCGGTGATGTGCAGCGCGTCGGTCGCGTTCCAGGTCGCCTGGCCGTAGGCGGCATAGCTGCGCGAGCGCACCTGCGACGCGCGGTCGATCGAGCAGCCGTTGACGGCCTCGCCGACGAACAGCGGCGTCGATGCCGTGCAGAACGGAATCGGCACGTAGGTCGCCCCGGTCACGACGCCGCCCGATATGGTCGCGACCGCGCCGATCGAGTTCGGCGTCGCCGCATCGTCGCGGACCCGCTCGTTGAAATAATAGAGGCCCGCGACGTAATCGACGCTGCCGATCGAGCCGACCGCCTCCAACTCCTGGCTGAACTGATTCTGGTGGAGATCGGCCAGGCTGTAGCGGCTGAACGCGCAGGGTGCGGCGGCGGTGCAGGCCGCGGTCAGGTTGACCACGGGCACGCGGTGGGCGCCGCCCGAATTGTCCCACTGCTCCACGTCGACGCCGCGCCACGCCGTGATCGAGCGCAGCTCGATCTCGGGCGAGAGCTTCCACCTGAGGGTGTTGGTGAAGCCGTGCGTCTTGTCGAAGCTCTTCTTCTGCGGCACGTCGATATCGGCATGGCGCTGCAGCGTCTTGCCGTCGATGATGACGCCGGGAAGGACCGGCTTGATCGTACCGGCGGTGCCGGTGAAGGCGGTGCCGGGAAGCCGGCACGCGCTGCTGGCGGCAAGCGGCAGCGGCGCGGCGTTGGTGCCGCCGCTGACGCAGCCGGCCGGATTATAGTTGAGCAGCTGGCTGTAGAAGGGCGTGTTGTCGTCGCGTGCGACGTCGTAGGCGAAATCGTCGGTGATGCCGTCGATCGGCTGCCAGCGCACGGCCGCACGCAGGCCCTTGCGGTGATAGAGGCCCCAGCCGGCCTGGTCGTCGAGCGGGTTCTTAGTCACTGCATCCTGATTCTGCAGCACGCCGTCGAGCTTGACCGAGAAGCCGGCGATCTTCGGAAGATCGACGTGGATCTCGCCATTATAGGATCCGAGATTGCCGACTCCACCCTCGACCCGGCCGCCAAACTCGCCGGTCGGGACGCGGCTGACGATCGACAGCGCGCCGCCTTCGGTGTTGCGGCCGAACAACGTGCCCTGTGGCCCCTTCAGCACCTCGACCCGCTCAACGTCGAACAGCGCCGCGTTGAGGCCGTGCTGGCGGCCGAGATAGACGCCGTCGATGTAGATGCCGACGCCCTGCTCGCGTGCCGGCTGGTTGGCGTCGAGCGGAACGATGCCGCGGATGCCGATCGTCAGCGCGGACTGGCGCGCCTCGAACGTGGCGACACGCAGGCTGGGAATGGCGCCGTCGGCAAGATCGTAGAGGCTCTCGACGTGCCGATTCTTGATCGCTTCCGTGTTGACCACGCTGATCGCGATCGGCGTCTGCTGGAGGTTCGTCTCGCGCTTCGTGGCGGTGACGACGATCTCGTCCAGACCGCCGCCGTCGCCTTGTGCGTCGATCGCGGCGGCGGGTGCGGCGACGACGGCGTCCTGCGCCTGCGCCGAAGACGCGACCAGCGCAAGCAGGGCCCCGCCCAGCAGAAGATGCGGACGAATGCCCGTAATATTAACCATTTTATTTGCCCCTTGAAGAGAGATGGGACGCCCCGGACCCCATGTCTCCGCTGCTACTAAGCATTTAAGACATTATTGTTACGATCGATTTATTTAGCTCATTCGTGCATGTTTCATGGTTCTGTCTTCAAGGTGTCACAAAGCAGCGTATTTCTCTTTGAAATTTCATCCTGCATCGTGCGCGGGATCGTCGTGCACGCCTTTCACGCAACTGTCACAAAGCCGGGTTAGAACGCTTCCGTCGGTTCGCAGAAGCTGGCGCCCAAGGGGATTTCACATGGCCATCCATCGCACGCTGCTCGCCGGGGCGGGTCTCGGCGCGCTGGCGCTTGCCGCCACGCCGTCGCTCGCCAAACTCCCCGCTCACCATCGGTCCACAGGTGCCGACAGCGCGCTGATGGCGCAGATCAAGGCGCTGCAGGAGCAGGTCGCCGATCTGAGCGCGCGCCTGAACGTGCAGGAGGCGGCGCAGCGCGAGACCGTCGCCAACGTCAACAACGCCCAGATCGCCGCGACCAGCGCCGCCAGTCAGGCCGCCAAGGCGCAGACCGCCGCCGCCGACGCGCAGACCGCGGCGGCCGAGGCGAGCAAAGCGGCGCCCACCGCCGCGAAGACCGAACTGGCGACCTTCAGCAAGGGCAAGTGGTGGGACTCGACCACCATTTCCGGCCGGATGTACTTCAACTTTTCGAACATCAGCGCCAAGAGCAACGGCATTCACGCGACTGCCGGCGGTCAGGGCAACCCGAACCTCAACGGCACGGGCTTCAACATCAAGCGCTTCTATCTCGGCGTCGACCACACGTTCAGCCCGATCTTCGCCGCCAACCTAACGATGGACGTGTCGAACGTCGTCGGCAGCACGTCGAACAACAATTTCGCCGGCGTGCCCGCCAACGGCACCACGACCGTCACGATTCCCGGCACCTGCGTCACCGGCACCACCGGCTGCACGATCACCGTGCCCGCCCAGCCGATCAGCAACAACCTCGCGCTGGTCGGCCGCGGCTTCTACATCAAGAAGGCTTATCTGCAGGCGAAGCTCGATCCGGCGCTGATCGTGCGCCTGGGCGCGGCCGACCTGCCGTGGGTGCCCTACGACGAGGGCCAGTACGGCTACCGCCACATCGAGAACACGATCATCGACCGCACCGGCTTCGGCACCTCGGCCGACTGGGGCGTGCACGTGCTCGGCGATCTCGCCAAGGGCCTGATCAGCTACCAGGTGTCGGTGGTCGACGGTGCCGGCTACCGCAACGTCAAGGTGACGAAGACGGTCGACGTCGAGGGCCGCGTCTCGATCAACTACAAGGGCGCCTACGGCGCGGTCGGCGGCTATTCGGGCAAGCGCGGTAACGACACGCGCGGCAACGGGCTGCCCGGCAACCCGAACGCGCTGGAGCGGCACACCGCGACCCGCGTCAACGCTCTCGCCGGCTACAAGAACAAGCTGTTCAACGTCGGCGCGGAGTATTTCTGGGCCAAGAACTGGAACAACGTGACCGCGGTCGCCGAGGACAAGGCCGATGGCTACGCCCTTTTCGGCAACGTCAACTTCCACAAGACCTGGAGCGTGTTCGGCCGCTACGACCATCTGCACCCCAGCAAGGAAGTCGGCAACGCACAGCCGAACCTGAAGGACGACTATTACAATATCGGCATCCAGTGGGAGCCGGTGAAGATCGTCGACCTGGCGCTGGTCTACAAGCGCGACCGGGTCGAGAACGGCGCGTTCAGCACGCAGAACGGCACGCTCGGCGGCGCCAACCCGGCCGGTACGCTGTCCGGCGGCCGCGGCACCTACAACGAGCTGGGACTGTTCGGTCAGCTGCGCTTCTGACACGGATCATTGGGGCGGTCCGAACTGCCGGACCGCCGGAGGACGCAAATACGGCTGCGGCGCGCACCAAATTAAAAGGGCGGCCCCGGCATCCCGGGACCGCCCTGTTCGTGTCCGAAGACGCGTACGCTCAGCGCTTCGAGAACTGGAAGCTGCGGCGGGCCTTGGCCTTGCCGTACTTCTTGCGCTCGACCGCGCGGCTGTCGCGGGTGAGGAAGCCGGCTGCCTTGACCGGCGAGCGCAGCACCGGCTCGTAGCGGGTCAGCGCCTGGGCGATGCCGTGCTTGACCGCGCCGGCCTGGCCGGAGAGGCCGCCGCCGGTGACGGTGGCGATCACGTCATACTGGCCTTCGCGCTCGGCAACGCCGAACGGCTGGTTGATGACGAGGCGCAGCGTCGGCCGGGCGAAGTAGACTTCCTGGTCGCGGCCGTTGACGACGATCTTGCCCGAGCCCGGCTTCAGCCAGACGCGCGCGACCGCATCCTTGCGGCGACCGGTGGCGTAGGCGCGGCCCTGCTTGTCGAGCTGCTGCTCGCGCAGCGGCGCGGACGGCTGCACCGGCGCCTGGGGTGCGGGCGCGTCAACGTCGCCGGTGGTCGGCGTCGATGCCGGCGTCACGGCGGCGGGCGCCGGCTGGCTGGTGAGATTCGCCAGATCGGCGAGGGACTGACGGGTGTCGGACATTATGCGCCCACCTTGTTCTTGCGGTTCATCGACGCGACGTCGAGCGGCGCGGGGTTCTGCGCGGCATGATCATGCTCCGCGCCCTTGAAGATGCGCAGGTTGCGCATCTGCTGCCGGCCGAGCGGGCCGCGCGGCACCATGCGCTCCACCGCCTTCTCCAGCACGCGCTCCGGAAAGCGGCCGTCGAGCACCTTCTCGGCGGTGATGCCCTTGATGCCGCCGGCATAGCCGGTGTGCTTGTAATAGACCTTCTGCGCCGCCTTCTTGCCGGTGAAGCGCACCTTGTCGGCGTTGATCACGACGACATTGTCGCCGCAGTCGACGTGCGGAGTGAAGCTCGGCTTGTGCTTGCCGCGCAGGATGTTGGCGATGAGCGAGGCGACCCGGCCGACGACCAGGCCGTCGGCATCGATCAGGTGCCACTTCTTCTCGACCGTCGCCGGTGTCGCCGGCCTGGTCTGCTTGGACAGCGTCCTCATTGGACTTTACCCTTGATTGGGGAGCAGCCGACAGCGGCATGCCCCGAAAACACATCACGCCGCCCCTGGCCGGAGCGGCGCCGATGCGGCCAAATGCTGATTGAAGGTCGAAAAGTCAAGCAAATCCGGTGAAATGCCGTGTGGTATTATGTTACCTTGCCACTTCTCTGCTCACCGGCGGCGTGAAGCTGGGGCGCCCACGCCATGCGCCGCCCACACGGTCGCGCCCAGCAGCAGGGCGGCGGTCGCCTGGTGCGCCACCGCAATCGTCAGGTCGACGCCCGACAGCAGGGTTGCGATGCCGAGTGTGATCTGCGTCGCCACCACCGCGACCAGGACGACGGCACGCGCGGGCTTGCCCGCGTGCCAGGCCGTCAGCGCCAGCAGGAACACCGCGCCGGCGACGGCCCAGGCCCACCAGCGATGCTCGAACTGCACCACGACCGGATTGTCGACGAGGTTGGCCGCCAGCGGCTTGTCGGCGGTCCAGCCGCCGGTCGGGAACCACTCCTCGCCCATCCGCGGCCAGGACGCGAAGGCGTAGCCGGCGCGCAGGCCGGCCGTGAAGGCGCCCAGCATCAGCTGCCCCGCCAGCATCAGGATCGCGACCAGCGGCCAGAGCCGCAGCCGCACGTGCCGCACGCCCTTGGCCAGCGCGAACAGGTCGAGCGCGGTCCAGATCAGGACCGCGTAGATCAGCAGCGCCGCGAGCAGGTGGACGGCGAGGCGGATGTGACTGACTTCGGTGCGCGTCTCAAGCCCCGACGCCACCATCCACCAGCCGATCGCGCCCTGCAGGCCGCCGAGCGCCAGGATCAGCAAGGTGCGCCAGCCGAACCCCTTGGGGATCCACTTCTTCCACCAGAAGACCAGCAGCACCACCGCGAGCACCGTACCGATCGCGCGGGCGAGCAGCCGGTGAAGATATTCCCAGAAGAAGATGTGCTTGAAGCCGGCGAGCGTCATGCCCCGGTTGAAGGCGTCGTACTGCGGGATCGCCTTGTAGCCGTCGAAAGCGCGCTGCCACTGCGCGGCGTTGAGCGGCGGGATCGCGCCGAGGATCGGGTCCCACTGCGTGATCGACAGGCCCGATTCGGTCAGGCGCGTGATGCCGCCGACGACGACGATCCCGAACACCAGGGCGGCGACGACGAGCAGCCAGAGGCCGAGCAGGCGAGGACGCGGTTGGAAGCGAAGGGTACGGGGCACGCGCGCGCTATGGCCCAGCGACCTTCAGCTAGCAAATTCCGTAACGCCAATGGAAGCCCTCTCCCCGTCAGGGAGAAGAAGCTTAGGCTACCGAGATCGATGTGCTTCGCCGCCGCAGCACGATGCCGAGCAGACCGAAGCCCACTACCATCGCCGCCCAGGTCGCCGGCTCCGGCACCGCGCCGAATTGCTGCGCCACGAAGCCGGGCAGATCGCCGTCGCCGAAGGCGAACACGTAGAACTGATTGGGATTGGAGTTGGGCCCGGCATAATCTGGCAGGAAATCATTGTCGTTGGCGAGATAGAGCGTGTGCATCAGCGCGCCGTCGAGCGTGATGTCCTGGCCGAACGAGAGCCCCTCGATCTTGGCCGGTATCTGCGAAGCCGGCACGCCGCTGGCCTTCAGGGCGGCGACGAGGTCGAGGAACGGCGTGCCCGACTTGCCGACGGCGGCCTTCGCCGCGTCGGCCCCGGTCAGCTCGGTAATGTCGGTGGCACCGGCAAGGTCGATCTTGAAGATCTGCTTCACCTTGGCGTTGGAGCCGTCGCCCAGGCCCTTCCCGTCGCGTTCGTCGACCAGGAATTCATGATCGTTGATCGCGACGATCTCGCTCGCGCCCGACCCGTTGGTGAGCGTGTAGCCGAATTCCTTGGTGGCGCCGGTCGCGATGTCGATGGTGACGATGCGCAGCAGGCTGGCGGTGCTGGGGTCGGCCGCGTCCTGGATCAGCGGCGCCTGCATGATGCCGACCAAAGTCTTGCCGTCGGGCGTGAGCGCCAGCCCCTCCATGCCCTTGTTGGCGACGCGCCCGGACGGATTGTTGGGCGCAATCTCGCCGGCCGTAGTGGGGGCGACATGGGCGACGGCAAGGTTGGCGGGCAGGTCGAACGTCCGCACCAGCTTGCCGGTGGCGCGGTCGAACTGGCGGACATAGGGACCATATTCGTCCGAGATGTAGACCGTCTTGCCGTCGTTCGAGACGCGCACGCCCTCCGGATCGAAGCGGCCGGCGAGCGGATCGCCCGACCCGCTCGCGCCGAAATTGTCGGAGCGCCCGGAGAAGTAATAGGTGCCGCCGCCATTCTGGGCCGGTGCTCCCGAACCGAGCGGATTGCCGTTGACGTCGTTGCCCAGCCCCGCGCCGGTCCCGTAGATCAGGGGATTGCCGCTCCACAACAAGGTGGTCTTGTCGAGCGTCGGCGTGAGCGCGAACGGCAGCGCGCTGCCGGGGGTGGCCGCGGTCAGCATCAGGGAGAGCGTCTGGAACCGGCTGATGTACGACACGGTATCGTCGATCGCGCCGTTGTAGAGCGTCGCATTGGGGCCGCGGTCCGGCGTGGCGATGAAGGTATTGCCGCCGGCATAGGCCAGGCCCGAGCCGATGCCGCCGAGGATGTTGGCGGGCAGACCGTTCTCCAGCGTACCCGCGAGCCCCGACAGGTCGGCGGTGCCGCCGAGCGAACCGCGCGCGATCAGCATGACCGCTGCCGACGACGGCAGCGCGCAGGCGCAGGCGAGCAGGGCGGCGAGAGCGAGGCGGCGCATGGGCGATCTCCATGAGGGTCAAGGATGTGTTACCGTCCGTCATGCTCGCGCTGTGTGACGCGCCGATGTCACATCTCCTCGCGACCCGATCAGGCCGCCTTGCTGCCCGCCGCCGGTCCGCCTATTTCAAGGCAATGGCGCACGCGCATCATCATAAGCTGGCCGACGGCGCCGAACTGACGACGGCGGCCCAGGCGGCGCTGGAGAAGGCCGGCGAGCAGTGGACGCCGATGCGGGCGGCGGTGTTCGACGCCCTGGCCGGCTTCGATCGTCCGGCCTCCGCCTACGACATCGCCGATTCGGTCTCGCGCGCGCAGGAGCGGCGGGTCGCGGCCAACAGCGTCTACCGCATTCTCGACCTGTTCGTGGCGACCAACCTGGCGCTGCGGGTCGAGACCGCGAACGCCTATATCGTCAACGCGCACCCAGCCTGCCGTCACGACTGCATCTTCCTGGTGTGCGACGGTTGCGGGCAGACCACCCATATCGACGACGACGCGCTGACCGCAGGCGTGCGCCACGCCGCGGACCGCACCGGTTTTCGGGCGGTGCGGCCGGTGATCGAAGTGACCGGCCGCTGCCGCGATTGCGCGGCAGCCTAGGCGAATGCCGCCACGTCGTTCCACACGGCTTTTCGCGCGCGGCTTAAACGCCTAAGCCGGTGCCCATGTCCGAACGTCCGCACACGCCGCTGCTCGACACGATCCACTCCCCGGCCGACCTCCGGCGCCTGCCGGCGGAACGATTGCGCCAGGTCGCCGACGAACTGCGCGCCGAGACGATCTCGGCCGTGTCGGTGACGGGCGGCCATCTCGGCGCCGGGTTGGGCGTGGTCGAGCTCACCGCCGCGCTCCACTACGTCTTCGATACGCCGCGCGACACGCTGATCTGGGATGTCGGGCATCAGGCCTATCCGCACAAGATCCTGACCGGACGGCGCGAGCGCATCCGCACGCTGCGCCAGGGCGGCGGGCTGAGCGGCTTCACCAGGCGCCAGGAGAGCGAGTATGACCCGTTCGGCGCGGCGCACAGCTCCACGTCCATCTCCGCCGCGGTCGGTTTCGCCGTCGCCAACAGGCTGGCGGACCAGCCGGGCAAGGCGATCGCTGTGATCGGCGACGGCGCCATGTCGGCGGGCATGGCCTACGAGGCGATGAACAACGCCAAGGCGGCGGGCAACCGGCTGGTCGTCATCCTCAACGACAACGACATGTCGATCGCGCCGC
>CAXTUG010000031.1:6993-18106 GCA_964247375.1 uncultured Sphingomonadaceae bacterium | reverse complement strand
GCGGCGGGTGCCGCCGGCGCGGCGGCGGCCGGCGTGTGAAGCTGCGCACCAAGCCCGGCGGTCTCCGTCGCGACTTCGATCACGAAGTCACCCACCAGCAGCCGATCGCCGACGCGTACCGACACCGGCGTCTGCGGCGCAATGCGCTGGCCCGGTTGGTTGAGCGCCACGCCGTTCGTGCTGGTATCGACCACGAACAGGTCGAAGCCGATCGCCGAGATCAGGCAATGCTCGCGTGAGAGCTGGCCGCTCGCGTCCGGCACGACGAGATCGCACGTCGCCGCACTGCGGCCGACCTTGATCTGCCCGCTGTCGATCTGGCGCCGGTCGAGGAACGTGCCGGGCGGATCACCCTGGCGCGAGAGGAGCAGGGTCCACATGCGCGGTCGCCTCAGCCCTCCGCCAGCCGCTTGGCGACGGCGTCCTGCGCGCTGCGGCCGAGGTCGCCGTGCATCAGCGCGGTGCCGATCGTCAGCAGGTCCGCCGAACTGAGACGACCGACCAGCGACGGCTCGCCCAGGACCAGCGTCATCACGGCGCGGACTGCCGTACCGGGGAGGTAGGGCGCCGGCGGAACCGGCTGCTGCCCGCGGGGCGCCAGCGAGGGGCCGCACCAGAAGGCGGCCATGGCGACGTAGGTCGCCGCCGCCTGCATCCGGCAGAGATCCGCCGCACCCAGCGCGCGCTCCGCATCCTCGGCGCGCTGGCTCTGCACCCAAGCCTCCGCCGTCTCCACCGCGAAGAGCTCCGTCGGGCGCTGGGCGAGGTCGGGAATGAGCCGCGCCGCGAGGCAGCTCCACCAGACGGCCTGACGGCGCGGCAGCATCATCGCCAATGCGGCGACGGCATCGGCATGGTCTCCGCTCTGCGTAAGCACGGTGAGCATGTCCTGCGGGCCGGTCACCATCGCCAGACACGACAGACCGGCCGGCGAGAGCCCGGCATGCAGCTGCAGCTCCTGCCGCTGGAAGCGGAGCGGGATGGCGGGAGCGCTCGCCATCAGTTGATCATCACGACGCCGCCCTTGAGGATCAGCGTCGCGTCCGCGTTCACCTGCACGATCGGTGCCTGATACTGCGCCTGCGCACCGGCCTTGGCGCTCAGCGTCGCCGTCGCCTCGATGGTGATCTGCGGCGCCTTAATCTCGATTCCCTGCATCGTCAGCTTGATTGACGAGGGACCGACCTTGATCTCGATCTCCTGCTTGGATTCGAGCAGGTTCTTCTGGGTCACGGTGACCGTACGCGTGCCGGTGACGCTGACATCCTCCTTGCCCGTCACCTTGCGCGTACGGTTGTTCTTGACCTCGGACGTCTGATCGTTGCCGATCGTCTCGCTATGGTCGTGATCGACCTTGATGGTGCGGTCGTTCTTGATCGTGCCGAGCTCGTCCTTGTCGACCTGCCGGCGGTAATTGCGGCCGGTATAGAGGTAGATCTCCTCCGCGTCCGGCTTGTCCTCGAACAGGAATTCCTGCTTGATCGCGCCGTTCTTGTTCGTCTTGGAACGCCAGCCGGTCTGGGTCGCATTGCTCGCGGGATCGAAGGGATAGGCGGCGGACGGCGTGTAGAAGGTGCCGGCGACGAACGGCAGGTCGGGATCACCGTAAAGGAAGTCGATCATTACGCGCGTGCCGATGCGCGGGAAGAATTGCGCGCCGTGCGTGGAATGCGCCCACTGCTGCGCGACCGGCAGCCAGACGAACGGATCGAACGGCTTGTCGGCATCGCTCTCGACCGCCTGGCTGATAGTGACCGGCACGCGCGACTGGCTGTCGACGACCACCTCCCCTTCGGAACCGTCCTTGTTCTTGACCACGCCGAGCACCGGGCCGTAGGCGCGACGCCGGCCGGACGGCACGGGCGGGCTGAAGGCGACCGCCGCATCGATCGCGGTCCAGCTGTTCGAATAGCTGCCCTGCTTCCCTTGGCGGGTGTCGTCGATCGCGACGTGCTCGACCGAGGTCAGCACGATCTTCGCGGGTGCGCCGACGTCGCTCCAGTCCAGCGCCACGCGCCCGCCGGCGAAGAAGGCCGGTTCGGTGCTGGTGCCCGAGATGATCTCGGCAGCCTGCTCCACCGCAGCGGTGTGCGACCTGCCGCGCGCCGTCACCTGCGCCACTGCGGCGCTGCCGCCGGCAAGCTCGTCATGCCCGTGCTCGTAGACCGAGCTCCACGTCTTGGCGACGGTAGCGCTGGCGCGGAACGGCGTGTCGAGCTTGTTCACCTCGAAACCGTGAAAACGACGGGTGCCGGCGCTCGCGGCGACATCGAGGCCGAGCGAGCCTGCCGTGTCGGCGCTGCCCGGCGGATAGGTCATGCTCGGACTACCCGCCACGTCGGCATAGCCGCTCGCCGCACTCGCGAGCCGCATCTTGTGACGGTACGTGCCGCCGCCCCGATCATAGTTGAAGTAGTAGAAGATGCCGTCCTGCGCGAGCAGGCGATCGAGGAATTCCAGCTCGGTCTCGTCGTAGCGCACGGCATAGGCGCGCTTCTCGGCCGACGCCTGCTTGTCGGTGACGAGTCCCGGCACCTTGGCGGTGACCGCATCGAAGATCTCGACCGAGCTCTTGTCCTGGGTGAAATGCATTCCGCGCGCGTAGCTGGCGGCCCAATAGGCTGGCCGGACGATTAGGCGGATGATCGGCAGCGCCTCGGCTCCGGCAACCAGGCGCGCCTCGTAGATGCGTCCGGCGAAGGCGCGCGCATCCCGGTTCATCCAGGAGAGCGTCCATTCGGCGAGCTTGCCCACGAAGCCACCCAGCGAGTCGGGCAACTCGCGCGTGCGGATGTCGAGTTCGTACAGGAACGGCTCCGACAATGCCTCGCGCCCGCGGAACCCGATCAGGTCATACTCGCCGGCATCCTCGTCGGCGAAGGCCGTCAGGGTGAGAAGCCGTCTGATACCTGTGGTGCTGGCCATCGCCCTGCTGCCGAACCGTATGGAGGCGCCGCGCGAGCCATCCCGCGCGGCGCGTGCGACTTCAGACGATCTTGGCCAACGCGATATCGTAGGTCACGGGGTACGGGCTGTCTGCCTCGTTGGTGGCCTTCATGCCGATCAGCTTGAATTCGACCTTGGTGAAGTTCAGGGACAGCGACTCCGACGGGCGATCGCCGCCGCTGCTGGTGGAATAGCCGCTGATCATCGTATTGGTCAGCATGTAGGTGGCATAGACCTCCAGCACGCCCTTGTCGGTCTTGCAGAAATCGAACTGGCAATCGACGCCTTCGCCCTGCAGCGCTTCGTTGAGGAACGGCGCCGACGATACGTCCATCGGCTTGGTGACGGTGATCTCCGACACGGACGGCGCACTCGACTCACGATCGGCGGAGCCGCCGGTCGGGCTGGAGATACCGCGGCCGACGCCCCACTGGAACGAGTTGACCTCGACCCAACCGTCAGAACCCTTGTGCCCGTCCGCCGTGACGTCACCCTTCACGGTGCCATACTTCATGTAAATCGGCATTATCAGTCTCCCAAATATGAGGACCGGCCCACGCCGTCCCCCCTTCCATCATACGAGAGGCGACCGGTCGCTCCCCCGGATTATCGCAGCGTCACGCGAGCTCGATCTCGTACTCCGAGTCCTCGCTCGTCGTCACCTTCACGCTGGTGATCTCCTTCTCCTCTGCGCGCAGCGTCAGCATCTGCTCGGCGAGATCCGCCAGCAATCCGCGCTTGAGGATGTTCTCGATGTTGCGCGCGCCGCTCTCAATTTCGGTGCAGCGTTCCACCATCCGGTCGAGCAGCGTGTCGTCCCACTCGAAGCTCGCGCCGTAGCTCGCGGCCACGCGCTTGCGGATGCGCTCCAGGTTGATGACGACGATCTCGCGCAGGATCTCGGGACGCAGCGGGAAGTAGGGGACCACCGTCGTGCGGCCGAGAAAAGCCAGCTTGAAATATTTGGTGAGGTCCGGCCGCAGCGCATCCGCCAGCGCCTCCGGATCGGGCAAGGTCTCGGCGTTGCGGCACAGCCGCTCGATCGTCTCGGTGCCGAGATTCGACGTCATGATGATGAGCGTGTTCTTGAAGTCGATGTCGCGGCCCTGGCCGTCGCGCAGCTGACCCTTGTCGAACACTTGGTAAAAGACGTCCTGCACGCCAGGATGCGCCTTCTCCATCTCGTCGAGCAGGATCACCGAGTAGGGCTTGCGCCGCACCGCCTCGGTCAGCACGCCGCCCTCGCCGTAGCCGACATAGCCCGGCGCCGCGCCGACGAGCGTGGAGACCTTATGCTCCTCCTTAAACTCGCTCATGTTGATGGTGGTGATGTTCTGCTCGCCGCCATAGAGCAGTTCGGCCAGCGCCAGCGCGGTCTCGGTCTTGCCAACACCCGACGTGCCGCAGAACAGGAACACGCCCAGCGGCTTGCGCGGATCGGCCAGACCGGCACGCGCGGTCTTCACCGTCTGGCCGATGATCTCCAGCGCGTAATCCTGCCCCTTGATGCGCTTCTTCAGCTGCTCGGAGACGGTGAGCAGCGCCTTGATCTCGTCCGCCACCATGTTGCCGACCGGAATGCCGGTCCAGCCGGCGAGCACCTCGGCCACCACCTCGCGGTCTACAACATCGTAGACCATCGGCTGGACGCCCTGCACCGCCGTGACCTTCGCCTGGGCGTCGTGCAGCGCCTTGATCTTGTCGGCGTAATCGGGGGCGTCCTTGATCATGCCGTCCAGTGCGATCCGCGCCTCGCCCACAGCCTTCACCGCGGCGAGCTCATCCTGCCAGCGCGCATTGGCCGTCTCGCGCTCGGCTTCGAGCTCCGTCTTCTTGGCGGCACGCTCGGCGAGCTTGGCCTCGACGTTCACGCCCGAGCGACCCTCGCGCTCCAGCATCGACACTTCGGAGGCCAGCAGTCCCAGCTGCCGGTCGAGATCCTCGACCACCGGCGGCGTGGCCGCCTGACTGATGCCCACGCGCGCGCAAGCGGTGTCCAGCAGCGAGATCGCCTTGTCCGGCAGCTGGCGTCCGGTGATATAGCGGTGCGACAGCGCGGAGGCCGCCTCCAGCGCCTCGCCCAGGATGCGGACCCCGTGATGCTTCTCCAGCACCGGCACCAGCCCGCGCAGCATCGCCACCGCCAGCGTCTCGGACGGCTCCTCCACCTTCACCACCTGGAAGCGGCGGGTAAGCGCCGGATCCTTCTCGAAATATTTCTTATATTCGGCCCAGGTCGTCGCCGCGATGGTCCGCATCTCGCCGCGCGCCAGCGCCGGCTTCAGGAGGTTCGCGGCGTCGTTCTGCCCCTCGGAGCCGCCCGCGCCGATCAGCGTATGCGCCTCGTCGATGAACATGATGATCGGCGTCTTCGACGTCTTCACCTCGTCGATCACCGACTTCAGCCGATTCTCGAACTCGCCCTTCACGCCCGCACCCGCCTGCAGCAGGCCGAGATCGAGCGATAGCAGCCGCACGTTCTTGAGCGCTTCCGGCACGTCGCCCTGCACGATGCGGAGCGCGAAGCCTTCCACAACCGCAGTCTTGCCGACCCCCGCCTCGCCGGTCAGAATCGGATTGTTCTGGCGGCGGCGGGTGAGAATATCGACGATTTGGCGGATCTCGGGATCGCGGCCGAAGATCGGATCGATCTTGCCGTCGCGCGCCTGCTTGGTAACGTCGATCGTGTACTTGTCGAGCGCGCCGCCGCCGCTGACTGCGCCCCCCGCGGGTGCGCCGTCGCCGCCCGAGGCTCCGCCGCCGGAAGCACCAGCCGTGGCCGCAGCCTTGCCCTCCTCGGAAGAGGCGGCGATCTGCGTCATGGTGGTGCGCAGCGTCTCTGCCGGCACCTTGGCAAGCTGGCCCGACATGTCGCGCAGGCCGGGTGACAGCGTATCGGAGGTGAGCATCGCCAGCAGCAGGTGGCCCGACCGCACTTGGGCGGCACCCTGCTCCAGCGACGCGATGAGCCAGGCTTCGCGGATCAGCGTGACGATGGTGGGGGCGAGCGCCGGCGCGCGGCCGTTGCCGGTCTTGAAGCGGTCGATCTGACGGTTGATGTCCTGCGCGAAGCGGCCGGGATCAACCTCGAAATGGTTGACGATGACCGCCAGATCGGACGTGGATCGGTCGAGCAGCTTCAGCAGCCAATGCTCGACCTCGACGTTGTAGTTGGTGCGCGACAAGGCGAGCCCGGCCGCGCTTTCCAGCGTGCCGCGGCACACGTCATCGAGCTTGCTCACCAGGCTCTTCAGGTTGACCTGCGCCATGCATCCCCCGCTTTTCCGCACCGGTGGTCCGGCACGCCTCTCCCTCGGCAAGCCGTAGCCGAGCACCCCGTCTGCTTCAATCGGATTCGGCTAACTGTCGATCGATATCGGTATGACGCAATCATCCAGTACCGGCCCGCGATCGGCTACGCTGCCGAGCCACGTGGTCCGGCCCAGCACCATCGGCGCGGCAGCGCTGCCGAGCGCGAGCGCCGGAAGCGCGTCGCGTCTGATGCGCAGGCGCAGCGCGGGCCGTTGCTCGATACCTGTCGTGATCCGGCAGATGTCACGGATCGTCTGCAGCAGCGTGCCGCCCGTCACGCAGGCGAGGAAGCTTTCGTACGGCACCGGTGCGACTTCGATCTCGAAATGGTGTTGCACATCCAGCACCGATGCGCCGAGCATCGCCGCATCGGGTTCGCCGCCGGGCGGACCGCCTCCGAGTCGCGCGAAGCGGCGCGTAGCCGAGGTGCCGATGCGGCTCTGCTCGGCTGCGGGCACGGGCAGCCACGTCGGCACGGCCTGCCGGACGCGCAGGGGCAGGCCGGTGACGTGCCGCAGCGCCGCCTCGACCGCACCGACCGGTCGCCGCCGATCGCTCAGCCGGCCGGCGAGCGGCGTCAGCAGCGCTTCGTCGAAGGCGAGCCGGCCGAGCGTGCTCGGTGCTGAAAAGCCTTCCAGAGCGAGCAGCGCGGAGGAGATCGGATCACGCGCGGATCCGCCCTCGCGCTCGTAGCCGAGCAGCCAATTATATTTGACGTCGGCGCGATAGAAGAAGGACAGCGCACGATGATCGAACAGGTTATAGAAATCCGCCATAGAGCGGTCGCGCGCGCGCCGCCGCTGCAGCTGGAGCTCGCTGTAATAAAGGGGCAGCGACGGCGTCGCCCCCACCAGCCCTAGCACGTTGGCGACGATCTGCGGCGCCCCGCCCGCCGGCAGGTTAACCGCCGCGACGTCTCCTACCGGCAGGTGCATGCGGTCCGACGCGACGAAGTGGAACGGCTCCTCCGCCGCCGGCACGTCCTCGCCTACCCGCAAGGGGCGTTCGCCGGCACGGGCAGCACGACGGGAAACCGCCTCCAGCAGGCGGGCCGCCTGGGCCAGACCGGTCGCGGTCGCCCGCCGCGCGAGCCGCTCGAGTGCGGCGATCACACCAGCTCGCGGTCGCCGACGCGCGCCGGCCAGCTCTTCCACGGCCCGGTCTCGCGACGCAGGCGGGTGGTGAGCCGCGTGAAGCTGTTGAGCGCGCAGGCGCTGGCGAGAAATCGTTCCAGCACGAGCGTGAGCAGGAAGGCGCCCGACCCGGACAGGCGCTCGTCATCCACCTCCAGCACGAGATCGGTTCCCGCCACCATTGCGGTGTGCCCGCCGACCCGGATGCGGCCGACACCCGGCGTCGCGTGCACTCCCACCAGGCGTTCGCGCAAGCCCGCGCTCTCGGGCGTGTCCGCGACGTCGTAGAGCGCCAGCATCTCGCGCAGCACCTGTGCGCCGCGCGGTCCGCCGGTGAGACCGAGATGGTTGAGCGAGAGCTGCCCGATCAGCTTCCACACCGCGGCCCGGCGGCGGCTGGGCCGGCGCGTGGGCGTCGGCTTGGTCAGCGCCGTGATCTCGGCCAGGCCGGGGACGATCCCGTCGAGCGAGAGGAGCGGCTGGCCGCCACCGAACGGCAGCCGCAGCGGCAGGTCGCGGTTCATCGCCAGAACCGAGCAATGCACGAGCGTGGATGGGTCGCCGAGCAGCGCGCCGTCAAGGTCGGCGATCGACACGAACAGGTCGTCGCCGCCGCCCGGTCCGAAGCTCGAGCGCCGCACCAGCGCGTGGAAGAAACGGCCGAGACGCCCGGTGCCGCGATCGATCGAGTGGAGCGGAGGCGCCGCGACCCGCTCGCCGCTGCCGGACTGGAGCGTGACTGCCGGCAGCGAGTGGACCTCCAGCGCGTCCTCGCGCCGGGCGTCGGGCACGATGCGATATTCGACCTGCGTATGGTCGAGCTGGATCGGCTCGGCCTCGAGCTGGAAGAGGTTGATCGCGGGCGCGGCAAACAGTTCGAAATCCTCGGCGCGCACCACCCGGTCCAGCTCGGGCGAGGGCTTGTCCAGGTAGAAGAACAGCTCGATCCGGTCGCCGTCCAGCGTAAGGGTGCGCGTCGACAGGCCATCGATTTCGACGAACATATGCTTCTGCGGGTAAGCGAAATGCTCCTGCACCACCGCGTAAGCGATCGATGTCGCGACGCCCTGCGGCAGCAGCAGCTCGTCCGCCGTCATGCCCATCATCCGGAGCGCGCCCGGCGGCAGCAGCACTGCGCGCGGATCCTCCGGTCCGCTGCCGATCCCGATGCCGAGCAGGTTGACGCCGAACTGTTCGAGCAGGATCTGCGCCCGGCGCGGATCGCTGCGGATGTAGAGGCGCAGCCGATCGAGGCCGAGCGTGCCGAACGACACCTCCGCGCTCGTCAGCCGCAGCGATAGGCGGAGCACGCCGCGGGCCTGCGCCAGGCCCAGTGCCGGCGCGTCGAGGGGCAGGCCGCCAAGCGCGGCCGCGTCGATCTGCAGCGGCAGCAAGGTCACGTCCCACGCGGTCCGATAGCGCAGCGCCTCGCCATTGATCGGCTCCGTGACGATCATGGTGCCGCGCGGCACCACGGTCGGCTTCGCGAGATCGGCTTCGGCTCGGAACCGCGCGACGAAGGCGGACGGCAGCGGCTGGATCAGGCTCGGGAACAGCGTCAGCAGCAGCGTGTCCGAGAGCTCCGGAAAGTCGTCGTCCAGCTTATGGCGCAGCCGCGCGTTCATGAACGCGGCGGATTCGATGAGCCGTCCGACGTGCGGATCCTCCACCGCTTCCCGCGTCAGTCGAAGCCGGGAGGCGATCTTGGGATGCGCCTCGGCGAATGCACCGGCCGCGCCGCGCAGGAAGGCGAGCTCCCGCTGATAATAGCCGATCAGATCGTCGATCATGGTCTAGCGGGCGAGCTGAACGGCGAATTCCCGGTCGTTCGGGCGCAGCCGGGCATCGTAGATCACCATTTCCTCGCTCTTGTCGATCAGCATGACCGCGCTGATGCGGAAGCGGATGCCGGTCGAGGTCGGGCTGCCGTCGCTCTCGACCTCGACGCGGTGCAGCCGCGGCTCGTGCATCCGGATCGTCGACAGGATCAAGCGGCGGATACGTTCGCGGACGACGGCCGACGAGAAGTCCTCGGTCGACAGATCGGGCAGGCCGAACACCAGCACGGTGCTGGCGAGCTCCAGCTGCTCGACCCAGCCGCCGTGCGGCTTCTTCGCGTTCAGCAATCCTTCCAGATCGCGCCGCACACCCTGCTTGAGCAGCCGCTCGGCCGCCGCCTCGTCGATCCGCTCGGCCGGATCGTCCGGCGCCTCATCGATCAGCCGGTCGAGGATGGAGAGGACGAGCGGGCCGGCGTTCATGCGGGTTCGTTCTCACGACCGATCATCGTTGTCAGCCGGAATTCCGATGCGATCTGATCGAGCTGGTAATAGGGCCGGATCGCGATCTCGCACGAGTAGCTGCCGGGCTTGCCGGGCAGATCCTCCACCGCCACGCGGGCTTCGCGCAGCGGATAGCGCGCGCGCATCTCGGGCGAGGCGTCGTCACGGCCGCTGACATAGTCGATCAGCCAGCGCTGCAGCCGCTGCTGGCATTCGGCGGCGGTGGTGTATTTGCCTACCCAGTCGCGCGCCATCACCTTCACGTAGTGCGCGAAGCGCGACACGCACAGGATGTAGTTGAGCATCGCGCCCATCTTCGCGTTGATCCGAGCCGCCTCGCCCTCATAGTCCGGCGGACGGTGCAGCGACGGCACGTTGAGGAAGGCCACGTCGCCGGTGAGATGGATCGGCCGCAGGCAGATGAAGCCGGCGGCATTCAGCGCGATCTCCTGCTCCTCGGAGATCGCATTTTCCGTCGGGAAACGTGCCACCACCCCGCGCCGGTCCGATTGGAGGTGCAGGCGCTCGGGTGCGCCGAGCCGGCCGCCGCCGTCCGCTTCGACTCCGCGGATCGCCGCGGGCCAGCGATAGGTGCGCATCGCCCGTCCCGCGACCTCGGCGAGCGCGAAGCTGCCCGACAGCCAGCACAGCTGCTCGCCGTCGCCGACCGCCTCGTCATAGACTACGCCGAGCCGCGGCATCGTGCGGCCGCGATACGGCTGGCGGATGAGGAAGCGGGGCAGCACCGCGGCCAGGAAGCGGGTGTCCGGCTGCGCGCGCAGACGCTCCAGTCGCGCGAAGTCCGGCCCGCTGAGCGAAGCGCCGATGTCCTGGCGCAAGTCGATTTCCTCGAACGTGTCGAGGCCCACCAGGCGTGGATCGACGCCCATCACCACCGGCGAGAAGGCGGCGGCGGCAATCTCCGCCAGCCCGGCCGCGACCTCGACGTCGTCGATCCGGTCGCGCAGCGTCGAGCGGTGCCAGAGCGCATGATCGGTGACGAGCAGGCCGTAGGGCTCGCCGCCGGCAGTGCCGAACTCCTCGCTGTAGACTTTCTCGAACAGGGCGCTCTGGTCGAAGGTGAGCGCCCGCTCCATGTCGCGGGCGATCTCGCCCCAGCGGACGTCCAGGATGCGTAGTCGCAACTGGGAGTCGCCGGCGAAGGAGGCGGCGAGCCATGCGACGCCGCGCCACAAAGCTTCGAGGCGCTGGAACCGGGGATGGTGGAGGATCACGTCGAGCTGCTCGCCGAACAAGCGGTCGATTCGCGCGATCAATGCGCGTGCGCGATCGTGCGCCGATGCGCCGCGATCAGGTTCATCCGCCATCGCGCCGCCCGGGCGCGGCAGGGATGCGTCGTGAGACACCGGCGGTTGGGGGGGGGCGGGGCGCGGCGGCGCCGGGCGCGGGCGGCCGCGCCCCCACGCCCGCGGCTCCGGC
>CAXTUG010000031.1:4595-6983 GCA_964247375.1 uncultured Sphingomonadaceae bacterium | reverse complement strand
GCATCGGGGTCGGCCGTGCCCGACGCAAGCGCCGCCACCTCCGTCATCCCGTCAGCCGGACTTGGCCGGGATCTTCGCCACCAGCCGCATCGAGGTCGTCAGTTCCTCGAACTGGAGCCACGGGCGCAGATAGGCGACGGCGGTGTAGGATCCGGGCGCACCGGGCACCTCCTTCACCTCGACCTGCGCCTCGCGCAGCGGATATTTGGCGCGCGATTCCTGGCCGCTATTCTCGTTCGCGTTGACGTAGTTGCGAATCCAGCGGTTCAGCCAATCCTGCATGTCCTTGGCTTCCATGAACGACCCGATCTTGTCGCGCGCCATGACCTTCAGATAATGCGCGAAGCGGCTGGTCGCCATGATGTACGGCAGACGCGCCGAGATGGCGGCGTTCGCCGTCGCCTCGGGCCGGTCATACTTCTTCGGCTTCTGCGAGGTCTGCGCACCGAAGAATACCGAATAGTCAGTATTCTTGTAGTGGCAGAGCGGCAGGAATCCCAGGTCGGACAGCTCCTTCTCGCGCCGGTCGGTGATGCCGATCTCGGTCGGGCACTTGGCATCGACGTCGCCATCGTCCGAGTGGAAGACGTGCGTCGGCAGGTTGGTGACCTTGCCGCCGCCCTCCGCGCCGCGGATCGCCGTGCACCAGCCATATTGCGCATGGGCATCGGTCAGCCGCGCGGCCATGGCGTAGGCCGCGTTCATCCAGCAATAATCGTCGTGCGCCTGCGGCCTCGGATTGCCGTTGGTGTCATGCGGCGCCTCTTCGAAATCGAAGGCTTCGACCGGCTTCGTTTCCTTACCGTAAGGCAGGCGGGCCAGCACACGCGGCATCACCAGCGTGACGAAGCGCGAATCCTCGGTCTGCCGGAAACTGTTCCACTTGGTGTAGTCGGCCGTCTCGAACAGCTGCTTCATGTCCATCGGGTTCGACAGCTCGGTATAGCTGTCCATGCTGAACACCTTGGACCCAGCCGCCGAGATGAAGGGGCAGAATCCCGCCGCCGATACCGAAGAAATGTTAGTGAGCAGTTCTACGTCCGGCGCGCTCTTGTCGAAATAATAATCGCCGATCAGGGCGCTGAACGGCGCGCCGCCAGCGGTGCCGAACTGCTCCTCGTAGACCTTCTTGTAGAGTTGGCTCTGGTCGAAATCGACCGCCTTCTCCAGGTCGTTCGCCAGCTCCTTCTTGGTGACGTTCAGCATCTGGACCTTCAGGCCCTCGCCGATCTCGCTGTTCTTCACGAGGTAATGCAGGCCGCGCCAGCTGCCTTCGAGCTGCTTGAAGCGCTCGCCATGCATCACCGCGGCGAGCTGTTCCGAGATCTGCGCGTCGATCTTGGCGATCGCCTGCCGCAGCGTTAGGGTCATGTTCTTGTTGAACTGAACCGTGCCCGACATCGCCTCGCCGGCGAGCGTCCGCATCAATTCCTCGACGCGGCTCGGTTCGGTCTGCTTGGTCGCGCCGATCGCCTGATCGAGCAGGCTGACTTCGCCTTCCTGCTCGAGCGTGGCGACGCCGCCGCCTTGAGTTTCCACTTCCGCCATGTTCGCTTACTCCTTGGAGCCCACTTCGGCGCTCAGCGCCGCGAGCGAGCCTTCATCTTTCAGGATCTTCTCGAGGAGGTTGTCCAACTCCTCCGAACTGTCCGCCTTCGCCGCCAGGTCACGTAGCGCGTTGCGCGTCTCGACCAGTTTACGCAGCGGCTCGATCTGCTCGACCAGCTTCTCCGGCTCGAAATCCTCCATCGAGCGGAACTTGAGGTTGACCTCGAATTCCTTGCCGTTCTTCTCGATGGTGTTCTCGACCTTCATCTTCACGCCGGGCTCGATCCGGGCCATGACCTGATCGAACTTGTCCTTCTTGAGGTCGACGAACTTCCGCTCCTTAAGCGCCTTCTTGGCAACCGCGGAGTCGCCGGAGAAGTCGCCCATCACGCCGACGACGAACGGCAGCTCCTTCAACTCCTGCGCGCCCTCGGTCTCCACGTCATAGGTGATGTGCACGCGCGGCTTGCGCACGCGCTTCAGCTTGTCATGTACACTCGCCATGTCTCGTCTCCTCCACCACCGCACCTGACAGGTGCTGTCCACTGGCCGTCGCCGGCCGATTGCTATGCCGCGGCCTCCGGCGGCTTGACGCCCGAGCGCCAGTAATAATTGGTGCGGGTGCCCTCGTCCGGGATGAGCTCCGTCAGCAGATCGGCAAAGCTCAGCCGCGCGCGCCGATCCACCTCGCGCAGCGCCGAGCCCAGCGGCGACAGCGGCTCGTGCGCGTCGAAGAAGGCGGCCGCGGCGCGCACCGCGCGGCGCGCGTCGTCGCGCGTCGCCATCTGACCGATCGTGAACGGCGCCCAGGCGGGGGCCCCCGCGGCGGCGCGGCGGGGG
>CAXTUG010000031.1:0-4585 GCA_964247375.1 uncultured Sphingomonadaceae bacterium | reverse complement strand
CGCACCTTCCGCGACGGTCTCGCCCTCGACCTCGGCTGCTTCCGGCACGGGCATATCCTCCGGCAGCAGCTTGGCAAGGCTCTTCAGCCAGTCGGCGATCGCGGTCAGCTCACCCGATAGGCGGGACGCCGACGGGAAGCGCGGCTTGGTCCGCTCGGATATGTAGGCCACGGCGCGACGCCACGCCGCCTCCGCCGCCGCCACGCGCTCGATCGCGCGATCGACCTGCGAACGCGGCAGCTGGCGCACGGCCGCCTCGATCGTGGCGAGCGCCTGCTCGGCCTCGTCGGTCACTGCCTTGCGCCGGTCCGCCGGCAGCGTTTGCGCAGAGGCGATCTGCGAATCCGCGATGGTCCGTTCCAGGTAGCGCAGTTCGCCGCGCGTTGGATCGCCGGCAACCACCATCCGCCGCACCGGGCCGATCAGCGTGCCGTCCTTGTCGCTGCCGCCGCCCGAGAGGCCGGAGAGCGGCTGGAAGCGCGCCTCGACGCCGTCTTCCTCGTCCTCCGGCGGATAGAGGCCGCGTTCCCAGTAGCGTTCGATCAGGTCCGCGATCAGCTCGGCCCCGCCGACGAGTCCGTCCAATCCATCGATGCGCGTGGCCGCCTCCAGCATGATGGCGGCGACCTCGAGATCCTTGCCGTTCTCGATCAGGTAATCGCGCGAGATTTCGAGCATGGCATCCCACGACCACGCCTCGTCGCCGCCGACCTCCTCTCCCAGGGCAGCCTTCTGCTCCGCACGGAAGATCGCCTTGCGCTGGAAGCGCAATTCGCGGAACGTCTCGCCCGCGGCGCCCTCATCCTCGCGCCCGTCAACACCGATTCCGCCGTCGATCTCGGCGAGGATCCGTTCGCGTAAATTCTCGTCCAGAGCCACGACGTGGTCCCCACCCCCAAACCCGTCGGTAAGCATGACGCGACCGCATCGCTTTGGAAAGTGGATTCTTTGCGGCAGGACAACTTCCCGCTATACCCTCGCTATGCTAGCGGCGGGACGCTGGGAGGGGGAAGCGCGCATGGGGATGCCGGCGTCGCGGATCACGGATATGCACACTTGCCCCATGGTGACCGGGGTCGTGCCGCACGTCGGCGGTCCGATCAGCGGCCCCTGCGTTCCCACTGTGCTGATCGGCTCCCTGCCCGCGGCGCACGTGACGGACATGTGCGTCTGCGTCGGTCCGCCCGACACGATCGTGAAGGGCAGCATGACGGTGCTCACGCAGAAGCTTCCGGCGGTTCGCATCGGCGATCTGACGGCGCATGGCGGCAGCATCGTCGCAGGCCTGCCGACCGTGCTGATCGGCGGATGACCGCGGTGGAGCATTCGACCGGCGCCGGCTTCTCGGCCGCGTCCGCGACCCATGTCGGCTGTATCCGCAAGGAGAATGAGGATGCCTTGGCGCCGGTCCGTGCCCGTCCGCTATGGGCAGTGGCCGACGGCATGGGCGGGCATGCGCGCGGCGCATGGGCGGCGGCGAGCATCTGTGCGGCGGTCGACCGGACCGTGCTCAGCGGCGCGCTTCACCACGACTGCGAGGCGCTGGCGGATGCGCTGGCAGACGCGAACGAGCACATCCATGCGGAGGGCGTGCGTACCGACACCACGATCGGCAGCACCGTGGTAGCGCTGGTGATCGCTGAGCGGCGCTACGCCTGTCTCTGGGCGGGCGACAGCCGCATATACCTGTTGCGCGGCGGCGAGCTCCGTCAGCTGACGCGCGACCATTCGCAGGTGGAAGAGCTGATTGCCGCAGGCGTGCTCGACCGCGACGAAGCGCGCGACCATCCGTTGGGCAACGTCATCACGCGGGCGATCGGCGTGGCGGCGGGGCTCGCGATCGACGTGATCGAGGATGCGGTGCTGCCGGGCGATACGTTCCTGCTCTGCAGCGACGGGCTCACGAAGGTCGTCGATGACGAGACGATCGCCGCCGTGATCGGGAGCATGGCGCCGGAAGCTGCCTGTGCCGAGCTGATCCGCCTGACCGTGGCAGGAGGCGCGCCCGACAATGTCAGCGTGCTCGCCGTTCGCGTCGATCGGAACGGCTGACGCCGATTTGGCGTGCGGGGCTCTTGGACGCGCAGATCAACCGCGCACCATGCCGTTGGAATGCGGCGGGGCAGATTTCGTCAGAATGCGCGCTCTGTTTACTGGGAGACTTCCGCATGATCCGTCGTCGCCTCATTGTCACCGGCAAGGTGCAGAACGTCTTCTTCCGCGATTGGATTGTTGAACAGGCGCGCTCGCTGGGCCTGGACGGCTGGGTGCGCAACCGGGCGGATGGCTCGGTCGAGGCGGTGGTGGAGGGCGCGTCCGAGATGGTCGAGACGATCGCCGCCCGCGCGTGGGCAGGATCGTCGGCCAGTCGCGTGAAGAACGTCGTCGTGACGGACGACGCACCGGCAGAATTGTTGAACGGGTTCAGCAAGCGGCAGACCAGATGACGTCGGCCAGCGGCAATCGACATGCCTTTCCGCATGCAGCCGAGATGCCGGTTCTCGATCCCGTTCAGCCTTCCCGCAAATATGCAGGCAGGACCTTCGACATTCTACCGTTCAGCAGCCTGATGCGCTATATCCGGAGCATCCTGGTGGGAGATAGCTTCGATGTGCCGGTCATTCTCATCGAACCTTGTCGTGGCAATGCTTGTTGCAGGAGCGGCATCGGCAGGCACGCTGCCTGCGCCGAGCGCTCCGCCAAAGATCGCCGCGGCCGATAAGATCCGGTGCAAGCGCTATGTCGAAACGGGATCGCTCGCGAGGGTTCGCGAGGAATGCCACACAGCCGCGGTGTGGCAGCAGCTCGCCCTGATCGGCCGTCGCAATGCCATGACCATGCTCGACAATACAGTCCAGAGCGGATCGCATATCAGCGATGATCCGTAACGATATGGTCGCCGCCCAAAGCTTACCGATGCGGCACCAATTCCCGCTAAGTTACGGCAGCTCGGCGGGCAGGCTTTCTACGTAGACCAAATGAAACGCGGTAGACCAAATTAAACGCGGCGTGTCAGCGAAATACGCCGAATGCCGCCAATATGGCGAACCACAAAAGTGCCGACAGCGGAACCGACCATAAAACGACCTGCACCAAGGCAGAAGAAGTTTTAACCACATAAAAATTACCGCATGAGCCCTGCGGAGCGCTTGCCATACCGACCTCTCCCGTCCGGCTTTGCGCCGGTTTTAACCATAAACGCACATTGCCGGGAAAAGATCAATGTTGCGTATTCTGCTTCACGCCATGCTTCACAACGCACTTGTTGCAGCGGCTGCAACGATACACGATTGTTCCTGGTCGAGCCGTGACCTTCTTGATCCAACGGTGAATCGACAGCCGGCATAACAGGCGCACTACATGATCCTCATCAGTGATGACCGGAGAGTAGACGAAGTCCGTCAAATCTTCTTAAACGATGTGGGGTTCCGTAATCATAAAATTACCGTAACGATCTGGTCATCGACCAGGAGATCTGCGGGATACGGCAGCGCGGCTTTCTATACCGCGACTTCTGGAGCATATCGCCGCGATCGTACGGGCACGAACGCCAACCATTTGCCCGACCATCGTTCTGAATCGGGAAAATGACCTTAGGCGACACGCTCCTGGCTATGGCCGGCATCCTCACCAACACACTGCACGCGTGGTCGAGAGCGGGATGGAACACGTCTGACCTCAAACGGACAGTCGCTGACCGACCGGTGTCCGACGCTCACGATACAACGCGCAGGAAGAGCATAAGGGCCGGTCGCCTCACGAACGCTACTCTGCCAGATCTTGCTCAGCTTGTGAAAGCGATGGTGCCCAGGGACGGAATCGAACCGCCGACACCGTGATTTTCAGTCACGTGCTCTACCAACTGAGCTACCTGGGCACGGGCGCGTTGGGAGGCGCGCCTATAGAGGGCGCGTCGCCTAGCTGTCCAGCCCGTTCCTGTTGGATTCCTGCTCGTCCGCTTCGGCCGGTCGTCCGGGAATGCGATAGCCGTCCGACAGCCACTGGATCAGATCGCGGTCGCGGCAGCCCTGGCTGCAGAAAGGCTGGTGCTGCGTCGTGGCCGGCTGGCCGCAGAGGGGACAGGCGGAGCGATCACGGGAAGGCGCGGCTGGCATATCCGGCGGATATGGCGAGCCGCTCGTCTGCCCGCAAGACGACCGGCGCGCCGACGCGGCCCGCCAACGCTTCGATCCAGTCCGCACGCGCTTCGATCTGCCGAATGACATTCGGTGCCGCGTGCAGGGAAAGCAGGCCCTGTCCGCCGGCGCGTTCGGCCCGGCGAAGTAGTGCCCGCGCAGCCGCGGCGACCGGATCAGCGGCGATGCGTTCCGGCACGGAGGCGCGTTCGCGGCGGCGGACGATCTGCAGGAAGCCGAAACCGTTGACGGCGGTGCGCTCGAACGGCGGCGGCAGCACGGCGTCGAGCGCCTGTGCGGCGGCCTGCCGCTCGGCCCTGGCCGTCAGGGTCGGCAGGTCGATGCCGATCGATCCGGCGATGCCAAACAGGCGGATCGCTTCGCCGGCTGCACGTGCGCCGGCGCACGCCACCGTCGCAGCGCTACCCGCCCCGTCGACGTCGATCAGC
>CAXTUG010000030.1:11511-18141 GCA_964247375.1 uncultured Sphingomonadaceae bacterium | reverse complement strand
GCGCGGGAGATGCCGCTGTTCGGACAGGAGGTGTTCGAGCCGGCACAGACGACCTAGGGTCTCGACGATCCCGCCTACCGGGCGGCCCGCGCGCGCGCCGTCCAGGCGGCGGGTCGCGACGGCATCGACGCGATGCTGGCGCGCGACCGGCTGGCGGCGCTCGTCGCGCCGACGATCGCACCCGCGTGGCGGATCGCCACGCCCGGCGGCGATCCGGACGTGCCGAGCGGGATCGGCAGCCTGGCCGCGGTCGCCGGCTATCCGCACCTTAGCGTGCCGATGGGCCGCGCCGGCGGACTGCCGGTCGGCCTCTCCTTCGTCGGCGCACGCTGGCAGGACGGAACCCTGCTGCGGCTGGGCTTTGCCTATGAGCAGGCCGCGCATCTTCCTACCGCGCACCGCCAGCCGCGCGGCAGCGGACGGTCTCCGCCGTAATCCTATCGCAACTCGATCGCTAACGTACGTCCCACCGCTCGCGCGGCGCGCTGGAGCGTATTCAAAGTCACGGACCCATTCATGGGATCAAGGAGGCGGTCCAGTTGTGCCCGGGTCGTATCCATGCGGGCTGCCATCTCGACCTTGTTGAGACCGTGCTCCTTCATTGCCGCCGCAATCTGGTCGGCTATGATGCTCTTCACCGCTAGGCTTTCGACCTCCTCGCGAATGCCTTGTTCGTCCAGGAAGCTGTCGAAGTTCGAACCGATACGGCCGCCTGTCTCCAACTTCTCCATCACTGCACCTCCTTCAGACGCTTCCGCGCTAATTCGAGATCACCCTTTGGCGTGGCCTGGGTCTTTTTGACGAAGGCGTGCAGCAGCACCATCTGCTCGCCAACGATGCCGAACAGAACCCGTACGGTCCGTCCGGCCGAAATGTCGCTCCGCACCTCCCAGAGTCCTCCGCCCAAGCTTCTGCTGTACGGCAGGCCGATAGGCACCCGAACTCCACCCGCGCTATGTCGATGCCGACACGCCGACGATCACCGTTGCTCAGGTCCAGCAGCCAGGCGCGCACCGGCTCTGCACCCGCCATCGTCTGGTAAAATCTCGCGGAAAGCTTCTTGTGATCAGAGACCATCTACAGGACAGTACGTATCAAAAAAGATACGAACCGTCAAGTTTCGACGGTATGCGCCAGCCGTGGAAAGCAACGCCTACAAGAAGACCGGCAGCGGCACCCGTGCCAAATCCCGCTTCTTCTGCGCGCGGAAGGTGTGAAGCAGCGGCTCGGTATAGCCGTTGGGCTGTGCCAAACCCTCGAAGACCAGCGCCCGCGCCGCCTGGAACGCCTCGCTCGCGTCCGGGTCGGTCGCCATCGGCCGGTAGGCCGGATCGCCGGCGTTCTGGCGGTCGACGCGCGCCGCCATCCGGAGGAGCGCCGCCTCGACCTCCGCTTCCGTCACGACGCCGTGCAGCAGCCAGTTGGCGATGTGCTGGGACGAGATGCGCAGCGTCGCACGATCCTCCATCAGGCCGATGTCGTGCAGGTCCGGCACCTTGGAGCAGCCGATCCCTTGGTCGACCCAGCGCACGACATAGCCCAATATGCCCTGGGCATTGGTATCGAGCTCCTGCCGGACCAGCTCCGCCGGCCAGGATCGCTCCGCCGTCACGGGCGGCGTGAGCAGCGCGTCGAGCGTCGGGATCGTCTCGGCGCGACGCGCCGCCTGGCGGTCGGCGACGTCGACCGCGTGATAGTGGAGCGCGTGCAGCGTGGCGGCGGTGGGAGAGGGTACCCAGGCGGTGGTCGCGCCGGCCTCCGGCTGCGCCTGCTTCTGCGCCAGCATGTCGGCCATGCGATCGGGCATCGCCCACATGCCCTTGCCGATCTGTGCGCGACCGGCGAAACCGCAGGCCAGTCCGATCAGGACATTGCGGTCCTCATAGGCCTTCAGCCACGTGCTGGTGCGCATCTCCGCCTTCGGCACCATCGCGCCGGCCTGCATGGAGGTGTGGATCTCGTCGCCGGTGCGGTCGAGGAAGCCGGTGTTGACGAACATGATGCGGCCGCGCAGCGCGTGAATCGAGGCGGCGAGGTTGGCCGAGGTGCGCCGCTCCTCGTCCATCAGCCCGACCTTCACCGTATGGCGCGGCAGGCCGAGCATGTCCTCGACCGCGTCGAACAGGCGGTCGGTGAAGTCGGCTTCGGCCGGCCCGTGCAGCTTGGGCTTGACGATGTAGATCGCGCCGGTGCGGCTGTTCACGCCCTTGCTGGGACCGGCTCGGTCATGGAGCCCGATCAGCGTCGTGACGATCGCATCGAGCAGCCCCTCCGGCGCCTCGCTGCCGTCGCGCAGCAGCACCGCCGGCGGGGTCATCAGGTGGCCGACGTGGCGCCCGAACAGCAGGCTCCGGCCCGACAGCAGCAGCGGCGATCCCTCCGGCGTGAGGAAGCTGCGGTCCGCCGCCATGCGGCGCTCGACGGTTCGCCCGCCCTTGTCGAACGTCGCGGTCAGAGCGCCCTGCATCAGGCCCAGCCAGTGGCGATACGCCTGAGCCTTGTCCGCGGCGTCCACCGCCGCCACCGAATCCTCCAGGTCGGCGATCGTCGTCAGCGCCGCTTCCAACACGACGTCGGCGAGGCCGGCCGGGTCGGACCGGCCGATCCGATGGCTGCGGTCGATCACCAGTTCGATATGCAGGCCATGGTGTCGCAGCAGGATCGCGGTCGGCGCGGCCGGGCTGCCGCGATAGCCGGCGAACTGCGCCGGATCGGCGAGCGCCGGCTCCAGCGCGCCGTCCCTCACCGCATAATTGTCCACGTCGACGTGGCTGCCGTCGGCGAGCGGCACGGCCCGGTCGAGCATCTGCTTGACGTGGGCGATCACCCGCGCGCCGCGGACCGGATCGTAGGCGGTGTCGACCGGCAGGTCGCCCAGCGCGTCCGTGCCGTAGAGCGCATCGTACAAGCTGCCCCAGCGCGCATTGGCGGCGTTCAGCAGGAAGCGCGCATTGAGGACCGGCACCACCAGCTGCGGGCCGGCGATCGTGGCGACCTCCGGGTCGACGCCGTCCGTTCCGATCGTGAACGGCGGGGGTTCGGGAACGATGTAGCCGATCTCTTCGAGCACGGACCGGTAAGCGGTCGGATCGAGCGGCGCACCGGCGTGCGCCTGGTGCCAGCGGTCGATCCGCGCCTGCATGCGGTCGCGGGTCGCGAGCAGCGCGGCATTCTCCGGCGCGAAGCGTGCGAAGATGCCGGCCGCGCCGGCCCAGAAGGCCTCCGGCGTGATGCCGGTGCCGGCGAGCGCCTCCGCCTCGATGAAGCGGACCAGCGTGTCGGCGACCTGCAGCCCGGCGCGGTCGAGATAGTCGGTCATCGGCATTCCTGCGACCCGCTCAGCCGAGCCGACCGAGCCGGTGATAGAGGTTGCCGTACTTCACCGACTCGCGCGTGTCCTGCACCTCTCGCAGATAGTGGAGCACGGCGGTGCGCAGCAGTCCGAAATCCTCGGTCGAGAAGACCGCGCGGGCGCGCTGCGGCTCGGAACGGGGCGGCAGGGCGGCAGTGGTTTCCTGGTCGAGCATGGCGTCATCTCCTCGTTCTGGTGGTTAGGCGAACTGGTTCATCGTGTTGTGGGCGCCGCCGGCCTTCAGCGCGGCAGGTCCGGCGAAATACTCCTTGTGGTCGTCGCCGATGTCGGACCCGGCCATCGCCTGATGCCGCACGCAGGCGATACCCTGGCGGATTTCCTGCCGCTGCACGCCCTGCACGTAGCCGAGCATGCCGGCCTCGCCGAAATAGTCGCGCGCCAGATTGTCGGTCGACAGTGCGGCGGTGTGATAGGTCGGCAGGGTGATCAGGTGATGGAAGATGCCGGCGCGCCTGGCCGCGTCCTTCTGGAAGTCGCGGATGCGGGCATCGGCCTCCTGCGCGAGCGTCGACGTGTCGTAGATCACGCTCATCAGGGCATCGCGCTCATAGGCCGAGACGTCCTGGCCCTCCGCCTTCCAGGCGTCGTAGACCTGCTGGCGGAAGCTGAGCGTCCAGTTGAAGGACGGCGAATTGTTGTAGACCAGCTTGGCGTCGGGCACGACCGCGCGGATCCGATCGACCATCGACGCGATCTGCTCGATGTGCGGCTTCTCGGTCTCGATCCACAGCAGGTCGGCGCCGTGCTGCAGGCTGGTGATGCAGTCGAGCACGCAGCGGTCCGCACCCGTGCCGGGCTTGAACTGGTAGAGATTGCTGGCGAGCCGCTTGGGCCGCAGCAACTGGCCGTCGCGCTTGATCAGCACGTCGCCGTCCTCGGCCTCCTCGGCCGACAGCGCGTCGCAGTCGAGGAAGGCGGTATACTGGTCGCCGAGATCGCCGGGCGCGTGGCTGATCGCGATCTGCTTGGTCAACCCGGCGCCCAGCGAATCAGTGCGGGCGACGATGATGCCGTCCTCCACGCCGAGCTCCAGGAAAGCGTGGCGGCAGGCGCGGATCTTGGCGAGGAAGTCCTCGTGCGGCACGGTGACCTTGCCGTCCTGGTGGCCGCACTGCTTCTCGTCGGAGACCTGGTTCTCGATCTGCAGCGCGCAGGCGCCCGCCTCGATCATCTTGCGGGCGAGGAGGTAGGTCGCCTCGGCATTGCCGAAGCCGGCGTCGATGTCGGCGATGATCGGCACCACGTGCGTCTCGTGCGCGTCGACCGCCGCGATCAGCTGCCGCTCGCGCGCCGCGTCGCCGCTGGCGCGCGCTGCATCGATCCGGCGGAAGAGGTCGTTGAGCTCGCGCGCGTCGGCCTGGCGCAGGAAGGTGTAGAGCTCCTCGATCAGCGCCGGCACGCTCGTCTTCTCGTGCATCGACTGATCCGGCAATGGTCCGAATTCCGACCGGAGCGCCGCGATCATCCATCCCGAAAGGTAGAGATAGCGCCCTTTCGTCGTGCCGAAATGCTTCTTGATCGCGATCACCTTCTGCTGGCCGATGAAACCGTGCCAGCAGCCCAGCGACTGGGTGTAGCGCGCCGGATCGGCGTCGTAGCTCGCCATGTCGGCGCGCATGATCCGGGCGGTGTGGCGGGCGATGTCGAGTCCGCTCTGAAAGCGATTCTGCAGCCGCATGCGTGCGACCGCCTCGGCGGCGACCCCGTCCCAGGCATTGCCCTTCTGCTCAAGGGTGCGGCGCGTGGACTCGATCTCGTCGCGATACGTCATTGGGCTCCCGATCTGCTGCACCGGCTTATGGCCGGCCGATCTACGCTGCGTCGCACCATATTCAGCAGGACGGAAGAACGATGAGTGCCGCCTTGTCATGGAATGACTTGGCATGACTGTCGTGTTGTGACAGTTGTTCAGCATGGCACTGCCGTCCGACCGTAAACTCTACCTCGGCCCCCGGCTGCGGGTGCTGCGGCGTGAGCTGGGACTGAACCAGACGCGCATGGCCGAAGAATTGGGCGTGTCGCCGAGCTACCTCAACCATCTCGAGCGCAACCAGCGGCCGCTCACCGCGCAGATCCTGCTGCGGCTGGCGCATACGTACGACATCGACGTGCGCGACTTCGTGGCCGGCGCCAACGAGGCGGCGGCGAGCGACCTCCATGAAATCTTCACGGACACGCTGGTGCGTGACATCGGCATTCCCCGTCACGAGATCATGGAGGTGGCGGAGAATTACCCCAGCGTCGCGGAAGCGGTGACGCGGCTCTATGGTGCGCTGCGCCAGCTGCGGCGCATGCCCGATCAGATCGAGCAGCTCGGCGCCGCCGCCTCGACTGCCGCCGCACCGATCGAGTGGCTGCGCGATTATCTCGATCACAAGCGCAACCACCTGGCCGATCTCGACCGCGCCGCCGAGGCGCTGTCGCAGCGGCTGGGCGAGGGGCCGGACGTGCTGCGCGACGGGATGGTGCGGCGGCTCGGCGAGGAGCCGGCCGTCACCGTGCAGGTCATGCCGCCGCACGTGATGGTGGGCGGGCTGCGCCACTTCGACTATCACCGCCGCCGGCTGATGCTGTCCGAGCAGCTGCCGCCGCCGGGCAGGCTGTTCGCCATCGCCTATCAGCTGGCGCTGCGCGAGCTTGCGGCGCCGCTGGACGAGGCGGTCGCGCGTGCCGCGCCGCCGGATGCGGAGACCACCACGCTCACCCGCATCGCCTTTGCCAACTATGCGGCGGCGGCGATCGTCATGCCCTATGGGCGCTTCCTCACCGCGGCACAGGAGGCGCGGTACGACGTGGACCTGCTCTGTGCCCGCTTCGGCGCATCCTACGAGCAGGTCGCGCATCGGCTGACCACGCTGGCGCGCGCCGACGCAGCCGGCATCGCCTTCTTCTTCCTCAAGCTGGACAGCGCCGGCAACGTCGCCAAGCGGCTGCGCTCCGGCATCCTGCCGCCGCTGCCGACGCTCGGCGGATGCACGCTGGCGCGCGCATCCGCCGAGCGTCGGCAGCGGCGGCAGGATGCCGGGCGAGACGATCGTCGCCCATGCCGAATTCTCCCCCGAGACCCGCTTCGTCAGCCTGACGCGCGCCGTTCCGCGCACGAGCGGTGCGGGACTGGTGGCGATCGTGCTGGGCTGTCCGGCCGCCGATGCCGAGCGCGTCGCGGCCGCTGCGCACGCGCCGGTCCAGCCGCTGGCGATCGGTCCGGCCTGCCACCTGTGCGAGCGCACCGGCTGCGACCGGCGCGCGCTGCCGCC
>CAXTUG010000030.1:0-11457 GCA_964247375.1 uncultured Sphingomonadaceae bacterium | reverse complement strand
CCCGTTCCGTCCACTCTAGCGGCCGATCGCGAGCCGGGTCTGACTTGATTACTGCAAATAAACCATCTCTGTCAGTCCCGCATTCACCAAAGAGCGTCCCGATTTAAAAAGTACAAGGCCGACTTCTTAATTATGCTCGGCGCCTGCATGGTTAACTTCCAATAGCAACTCCCAATCGCACCTTAACCATCCCTCGAAGCATAAACGAAGCCCCTGTCCGGTAACTGGAAGAGGAGTTCGTGACTTGGAGGGTGCTGGTATGTCCACCGTTGGGATGAATTTGTCCGGGATTGTCTACTGGAACTACCAAGAACCGTTCCTCGATCGAATGAAGATCTCGACGCCGTGGCAGACCTACGGCGGCAGCGCCGCATCGACCGCGGCACCGACCGACGCCCACGGCAATCTGACCTCGGTTCCCGCCGGCGTCACCGGCGTCACCGCGCTGGTGGGCGTGGATCCGATGAACTCGGGCAAGACCAACATCTACGAAGTGACGTATAGCGGCACCGGCACCGTGTCGGTCGGCGCCGGCGCCAGCACCATCGCCTCCACCCCCGGTCACATCACGGTTCAGGCGTCGCAGGCGACCTTTCAGATCTTCGTGACGGCCGACAGCGGCACCGATCCGCTGCACGACTTCCACGTCGTCCGGCAGGATCAGGTCGCCCTGTTCCAGACTGGCGAGCTGTTCAATCCCGACTTCCTCGCGAAGGTGTCTCACTGGGACACGCTGCGCTTCATGGATTGGGGTGCGACCAACGACAGCACGATCTCGTCCTGGGCGCAGCGCACCACGCTGGGCGACACGTCGTGGCATGGCGACAAGGGCGTGCCGATCGAGGCCATGGTCAAGCTGTGCAACGAAGCGCATACCGACATGTGGTTCAACATTCCGACCCAGGCGGACGACACCTATGTCCGCAACGCGCTGCAGCTCATCAAGGACACGCTCGATCCCAGCCTGAAGGTCACGGTCGAATATTCCAACGAGGTCTGGAACTGGGGCTTCGCCCAGTCGCGCTATGCGCAGGACAAGGCCAACCAGCTGTGGGCCCACGACAGCAACGGCAACGGCACCATCGACAGCGCCGAGGCGGTGCAGGGCGGCAACGAGGTTTACTATGGCTACCGCTCGGCGCAGATCGCGGCGATCGCGCATGACGTGTTCGGCGCCAGCGCCGCAGGCCGCCTAGTCGATGTCCTCGCCGGGCAGGCCGTCAACCCCGATCTGACCACCTATCAGGCGCAGGGCGTCGCGCTGGCGCATCAGGGCAGCATCGGCAGCCTCTTCTCGCAATATGCCGTGACCACCTACTTCGGCTGGCAGTTCGGCTTTGCCGCCACCGCCGCGGATCAGGCAACCATCTATCAGTGGGCCACGTCGGGCGAGGCGGGCAAGCAGGCCGCCTTCAACGAACTGGCGCATGGCGGTGCGCTCAGCGGCAACACCAGCCTCGATTCGCTGATGCAATATTATACGGCGGACGCAGCCTTCGCGCAGGCCAACGGGCTCAGCCTGGTTGCCTACGAGGGCGGCTCCGATCTGGAATATGCGTGGTTCCCGTCCAGCCAGCAGGCGACGATCAAGCAGTTCTTCGCCGATCTGACCAACGATCCGCGCATGGGCCCGCTCTATACCAAGATGCTGCAGGATTTCTCGAACGCGGGCGGAATTACCGCAAACGTCCATGCGGATGTCGGCTACAGCTCGCCATTCGGTTACTTCGGCGTGCTGGACAGCATCTATCAGAGCGGCAGTGCCCGCTACGACGCACTGGTCAGCTATGCCGCCGCACACGCACATGGATCGTCCAACGTTGGTACCCTGCCGTCGAGCGGCGTATCCGTGCCCGCCAGCGGCTCGACCGGTGCCTCAACCCCGGCGGTCAGCGTCGGCGGCCTGATTACCGGCACGAGCGGCAACGACCAGCTCGCCGGCAGCAACCAGAGCGATACGATCGACGGCGCGGGCGGGGACGACCGCATCGCTGGCGGCTCCTCCGGATCGGCCGACTCGGCCGGCCGGCTTGAGAGCGACGTCTACATGGGCGGCAGCGGCGCGGATACGATCAGCGGCGGCGGCGGCAACGACCACATCTACGGCAATGCCGTGACCGCGGCGGCCGGCTCGGCCGACGGCGCCGACAGCCTGATGGGCATGGGCGGCAACGACTATATCCAGGGCAATGCCGGCAGCGACATGATCGACGGCGGCGACGGCAATGATCGGCTGTACGGCGGCGGCGACAACGACGTCATCCGCGGCAGCGCCGGGCACGATTACCTGCAGGGCAACAAGGGATCCGACACGCTGTCCGGCGGCGACGGCAATGACAGCCTGCACGGTGGTGCCGACGGCGATCGCCTGACGGGCGATGCGGGCAGCGATCAGCTGTTCGGCGATGCCGGCAACGACATGATCGTGGGTGGAGCGGGCAACGATCTGCTGATCGGCGGAGCGGGCAACGACACTTTCGTGTTCAACGGCTACGACGCCGGCTTCTCGCTCAAGAACGCCGTGATCGCGTCGGACGAGGTGACGGATTTCGTCCACGGAAGCGATCACTTCCAGTTCGACTTCCACCCGGTGCAGGTGCTGCAGGGCAGTGCGCCGTCGTCGATCGCGGCCGTCATCGCCGCCAATAAGCTGATCGGCAGTCACTCCGGCGAGCAGGATGTCGCAGCGATCACCGTCGGCGACGATACCTACCTCTTCTGGGACTCGACCGGAAACAACAGCTCGGCCAACTGCGCGATCAAGGTCGACCATGTCGGGGCGGGAACGCTGGCGCTGGCCGACTTCGTCTGATCGGCGAGGCGGCGAAGCGCTGCGAACGGATGTGCGGGGATCAGGCCGGCCGATACGGCTCCGGCTTCTCGGCGAGGTCTCCGCACGTCCACGCATAGATGTCGCGCATGGCGGCCGCCTTCGCCGCCCACGTCAGATGGCGCAGAGTCCAGGCCCGCGCCTGCGAACCGAGCTGCAGCAACCGGGAGCGGTCGCGGGCGAGTTCGTCGAGCGCCTCCGCCAGCGCCCGCACGATCCCGGCGCGGTCGGTGAGCGGCACCTTGATGCCGCGGTCGGCGCTCACCAGCTCGCCCGGTCCGCCATAGTCGACGATGACGGGGACGAGACCGAGCGCCATTGCCTCGAGGACGGCGCCGCCGCCGAATTCGCGGATGCTGGGGAAGAGGAAGATGTCGTTGCCGCTCGCAATATCCTGCACGCGGCCATGCTCCACCCAGCCGTGGAAGCGCACATGGTCGCGCACGCCCTCCTGCTCCGCCAACGCCTCGAGCGCCGCCCGCATCGGCCCATCGCCGACGATGTCGAGACGCGCACGACCGGATCGCAGCAGGCCCGCAGCCGCCCGGATCGCCATGTCGGCGCCCTTGTACGGCACGAGCCGGCCGATGAAGCAGAGGCCCAGCCGATCGGAACCGTCGTCCGGCCGCTCGTACGCCGAGAAGCGCGCCGGATCGATCCCGTTCTCCGGCATGTAGATCAGCTTGCCGGCAAAACGCGCCGGTATCTCGCTGGCGGTATAAAGCGATCCGGCGAGGATCGCGCGCGCCGCCGCCAGGGTGGCGCTGCGGCGAGGCAGGAGCTTGTAGGCGCTGCGCAGCCGCGACAGCCCTTCCTTCTCCTTGCGCCGTTCCGCGGCGAACTGCGCCGGCCAGGGCAGGCCGCCGTTGAGCGGCCCCAGAACGAACGGCACGCCCGCACGCGCGCAGCGCCGCGCCAGGCTGCCGCCGCTCGTCGGCGTCAGCGGCGTGATGCGGTGCACGACGTCGTAGCGGCCCTGCCGGATCGCACGGCCGAACCGCCGCCACACCTGCCGTTCGAAGTAGGGATAGACGAGCGCGCCGAGCGCGGTCACCACCGTCCACCCCTTCTGCGCCCCGCCGCGCAGCAGCGAGGCGAGCCGGTAGGCCGGCCCGGCGACGCGTTCCGTGTCGATCGCCGTGAAATCATCGCCTTCGATCAGCCCGGCCCGCAGGAACGCCGCGCGGTTGCGCTGCTGGGTGACGATGTGCACGTCGGCGACGCCGCGCAGGGCAGCGGCCACCGACCATCCGACCAGGGGTACGCTGACCCACTCGGGATTGGCTGCTTCGGCGATGACCAGCACCCGGTAGCGCCTGGTCACGGTATCGCCAGCTCCTCCTGCATCGCCCGCAGCTTGGGCGCCTCGGCCGCAGTCTGGCCAACATGCTCCACCATGCCCCACGCGCCCCCGGACCCGATCGGCCCGGCGGTGCCGAACATCATCAGCGTGTCGCCCACCCGCCGGCGCCAGCCATCGATGTAGCGGCGATAGAGATCGTGCATGCGCGGGTCGCGCTGGATCTGCTCTTCAAGCCGGACATTGTCGGGAATGACCACGTGCTGCCCGGCCTCGTACGCGATGTAGCGCTTGCCGTAGCGCGCCGCGACCGCCTTGTTCTGAAGCGCGCTGTCGAACGCCGCATCGACCCGGCCATTGAGGCGCCGGAAGATCTCGTCGAGGTCTCCGGTCGGACCTTCGCGCATCAGGTCGCCGCCGAAATAGGGCGCCGTCGCCAGCGCATCGACATGCCTGGCGAGGTCCGGGAACGCGAACACCAGTTCGGCGACGTGCGGGTTGACGTCCTGCGTCGATACGACCCGCACCAGCCGGTCGGGAGCGGCGGCGAAGACCTGCTCCCAGATCTTCATCATGCCGATGGTGCGCTGCGCATAGCGTCGCTGCTGCGCCTCCTGCGCGTTGGCCGACAGGCCGGCGCGCCGGCCTTCGTCCGCGGCCTGCTTCGCTACCGGGAAGCCCCAGTTCCAGACCTCGTTCGACAGCTCGACATAGACCTTGCGATCAGCGTTCAGCTGATCGCGGACAAGGGTTGCAAAGCGCCGTACGTAATCGTCGTCCGCATTCCACGGGACGCTGAACCAGACATCGCTGCCGACCAGGTTGGCCAGCGCCACCATATGTTCGACTGGTACGCCGTCGCGTGAGGCATAGTTGATGGAAGAAGGGCCCTGACGATCTTTCCAGTTCAGACCGCCGTCATTTTCGTTGGTGCGCTCCCAACCCATGAACCGCAGCACCTGGTACCCCCTGATGCTCGCCACGAAGGCCGGATCGAAGAGTGCATCGGGCGGCGTGGCGCTCGTGCGGCAATCGACATTGCGCAGCGGATCGCCGGAACTGACGCTATGAACCTGAAGCCATAAACTGCTATCGTCCCACTTATTGACCCACCTGAAGGAGAAACCGTGCGATCGTGCCTGCGGCTCGCCGATGTTGGTTCCCTTCACCGTGATCTCGGCGGTGCCCTGGTAGGTACAGCGGATCATGGCGCCGCCTGGACCGGTATCGGGCCGGACCAGCATTCTCACGACATCGCCTCCGGGCGGCACGCCCCGCAGCACACCGTTGCTGTCGGCATAGCCGGCCGCCAGCGGCGTCCACCCGTCCGTCCTGGCGTGCAGCCACGTATCTCCGATCGCCAGATTGGCGAAAGCATGTTCTCCCGAATACCAGTTCACAGAGGTCACCGTAATCCCCAGTCGGGTCGGCGGCACAGGATCAGGCGGCGTTGCGATTGAGGCTGCGGGCAGCAGCGCCGCTGTGTGCAGAGCAACCGAGCGAATGAAGGCCGACCCGCGCCGGTGAACGCCCGTGCCCGGCCCTAGCGCGGCGGAGCCTTGGCGGAGGAACAGCACAACGCTGCAGGCCAACAATGCCATGGCACCAAAAATCCATCCCAGCCGTCGGAGCCGGGCTGGCCTAACCGTTGGTCGGCGCCGCGGCGATGTCATATCTTCTCCCCATCGGCGTGAAACGAATGGTTAGAGCCGTCCCCCCGCGAAATGCCAAGCAAATTGTCCGCACGATCCAACCAGCCTGCGGTGGTCAATCGTTAAACTCTCCGATAACGCAATCGGGATTATGCGCGATGTTCTCGGCGCCAGATCCGGTCGGCAATACCGACCGGACGCGAACGCCGAATGCGGGGTGATGCCGGGCCGTGAAGAACTTCATTCTAATCGCGATCATATTCCTGATCGGCTATGTTCCGGCTTATTATGCAACCGCGCGGTCAATCCGCTCCTACTTGGGCGCGCGACTGGTCGTGCCATTCCTGCTGGCGACGCTGGCAGGTTTCGTGCTTCCCAACACGATCAGCTTCTTCATCTGTCTGGCCATTCTCGTCCTCGCCTCCGTGCGGACGCGGCAGGGCGCCATATGCCAGTATATTCTCCTCGCCGGCCTGATCGGACAGGTGAACTACGCGCTGGATATTAGAGGCCACTATATCGGTTTCGTGGACCAGTTGGCGGTGGTGGGTTTGGCCGCCTACGCTGCGGCGAGGATTAGGAGCGTACGCCAGCGCGGCGCCGCGCCCTTCTCGGCCGAGGACGGGCTGATCATCGCCACCTTCCTCATCATGGCGGTGGGCGGGTACGGCTTCCCCGACCTGACCACCATTATCCGTGCGTGGACCGGTCAGGCGCTAGTGATTCTGCTCCCCTATTTCCTGCTGCGCTACGCCGTCCGGTCATCCGAAGACTTCCGGAAGTTGGTGGCCTGTTTCGGCTTTTCCGCCTTCATCCTTTCTGTTTTCGCGATCTATGAGGTGCGCCACGGCTGGTCGATTTTCGAGGCGATGAACTTCCATCTCGGTTCAGCAGTCCTGTCGAAGAACATGCTCACGCGCGGCGGCAGCCTACGCGCGTCGGCGACGATGTCGGGACCGCTTGCGCTGGGCTGCTATCTCACGATCGGCATCATCGCGCTGGCCTGTTCGCGCGACTTCTTCAAGAGCAAGCCCGCCTATTGGGCCATCATCGGCGTGACCCTGCTCGGCTTGCTCGGCGCACAATCCCGCGGCAGCCTGGTGGCATTGGCGGCGGCGCTCGTTATGTTGTGCATCGCCTGGCGCCGCTGGGGCTTGGCGGCGTTCCTGACTGGCGGCGCTGCCGTCGGCGCGGCCACGCTGATCGCGGCTGCGCACCTGTCGCCGACTATCGCGGCCTTCCTGAACATCAATCAACCGGCCGCTTTCGCCGGTTACTTCGACTATCGCCAGCTGCTCTTCGACAAGGGCATTGAAGAGGTTGTGCGGCATCCGCTCACGGGCATGCGGCTGGAGCCGGTCGTGGATGCCTTGTCCAGCATCCGCCAGGGCGAGAACATCGTCGATCTGGTCAACGTTTACTTGGTCATGCTCCTGATCTCGGGGCTACTCGGCTTCGTGCCGTTCGTGGTCCTCACCATCAAGTCGCTCCACAACGTCATGGCCGGTTTCCGAAAGGTGATAGATCGCGAATTGCTGAGCCTGCGGGCGTTCTGCATGGCAGGCTTCACCGCGACGCTGATTCAGCTGAGCTTTATGAGCTTCATCGATCGCATTCCGATGCTGTTCGCCGTGACGCTGGTCGGTATTCGCTTTGTGTCGCAGCAGCGCAAAGCCGCAATCAGTTCGGCGGCAAAACCGGGGTCACCGGGACCCGCGGTTACGCAGGCGGCGATGGCCTGATCGATGACGAACAAACAAGGGGGTCGGTCTATGCTCTTGAAAATCATCTCGGCGCTGTACCATCGCCTTCCGATCCGAAGCGGACTGACGCCGCTGGCGTTCAACCCCGTTATCAACCGGCTAATGTCCGGCCAGCCCGACATCATGATGTCCTCGCTGCGGGATGGCACCCCGATCGAAGTGGACGTTAAGGATCATGACGGGCGCATCCTATACCTGTTTGGCTCGAACGACATAAAGGTGTCGCTGACCGCCAACGCGCTGCTGAACCCAGGCGACGTGTTCCTCGACATCGGTGCCAACTATGCGTCGATCGGGCTGGCTGCAGCGGCGAAAGTCGGCCCGGCCGGAAAAGTGCATCTCTTCGAGCCGCAGAGCGCGCTTGCGGACCGCGTGAACAATGCGATCATAGCAGGACGGCACGACAACGTGGTGCTGCACCGTCTGGGCTTGATGGATGCCGACGGCGTCTTCACGATCAAGCGGCCAGCCACCCACTCCGGCCGAGCATCCTTCGTCGCGGCCGAGCATGACGACCGCTTCAGCATAGCCGAACAATGCACCGTTCGCGAGATTGAATCCTTCGTCACGCCGCTGATCAGCGACGCGGTATTTGGCGCCAAGCTCGACGTGGAAGGCGCCGAGCCTGCGATCCTGCCGTGGCTGGTGCAGCAGCCGAATATACGATTTGTAATCTTCGAAGCCGCGCGCAATGCCGACCTCCTCTACCGCACCGTCGTCGCATCCGACATGACGCTGTTCGGCCTCAATCGGCATCCCCTGCGGCTGCGCCTGACGCGAATCGACACGCTGGCCGAGATCGGGCGATTTCATGACGTGCTGGCAGTGGCGCTGCGGCCGCAAATCTCCGCGCCCAAGCTGACCAGTCCCGCTGCCCTGACCAGGCTGGTGAGCCGCTGATTATAGTGCCGCTCACCTGAGCGGATGCGTGCCCGCCTCGTCCACGGCTCTCAATGCATTCCGAAAGACCGGTGCCAGCGAGGTAGCATAATCGGTCCGGAAGTGACCATGATCGGCAAAGATGGCGCGACCGTCATGAATGAAGCCGCACCGTCGTGCATCGCAGCCACGGCTATCGACCCAGAGCGCGCGGACGTGCGGCTGCATCGCCAGCGCGGCGATGGCGGACCGGACGTTGGCATATTCGCGCAGGTCGTCGGCGCGGGCGACGTAGGTCGGGCTGGTGATGCGGCCGTGGAACAGCAGCTCGCGCGAGCCGTCATTGCCGACGTCGTAGCCGGGAACGCTGATCGGGCCGATGATGACGACGTCCTTGCCCGCATGCCGCAGGCCCGCCACCACCTGCCGCAGTCGCCGGATCGCATCCCCGTAACGCTCCGACGGCAGCGGATCGCGCCCCAGCCGCGCCCCGGCCTCGTCGCGATATTGCGGCCAGTTCTGCGCCAGCATCACGATCCGCGCGCGGGAGGCGGCGATCGCGCGGAAGTTGGCGCGCTGGGCGGTGCCGCAGGCGGGCGACGCCGCATCGCCCATCACCGGCGCGCAGCCATAGGCGTTGACCAGCAGGCCGGTGCGGTCGCCGAGGGCGGCGCGGAGTGCCGGCACGTACATCTGCGCATGGCTGTCGCCCCACAGGATGACGTCGGCGTCGGCCGCGCGGCCGGGGGGCAGCGCCACCGGACACGCCAGTACCCCGCCGCAGCGGATATAGTGCGGCAGCGGACACCGCCAGGTATCCCCGGACGAGGCGTTCAGCCTGACCAGGTCCGCGCGGAAGCGGCCGGGCAGGCCGTGCAGGCCGAGGATCAGGCCGCAGATCCCGAGCAGGACGGCGATGCCGCCGCCCGACCGCAGCCAGATCGTGCGATCAGGCACGGAATGGCGGCGGAACGGCCGCTCGACGAAGCGCCACGACAGGGTCGCCAGCCCGAACGCTGCCGCGACGGCGGCGAGCGCCTGCGCAGGGCCGAGCGGGTCGACCGCCACGTAGCGGGCGAACGCGAGCACCGGCCAGTGCCAGAGGTAGAGCGAATAGGAGATCAGGCCGACGAACAGGACCGGCTTGGCGGAGAGCAGCGGCGAGACCAGGTGCCGCCCGCCGCTGCCCGTCCAGATCAGCACGGCCGCGCCGAGCACCGCCGGGATCGCGCCTAATCCCGGAAAGGGCAGTGGCACCAGGCTGGTCGCCATCGGCAGCACGACCGCGACGATCCCGGCGACGGCGGCGACCGACCGCACGATCGCGCGGCGCGGCGGCGGCAGCATGCCTGTCGCCAGAATGGAGCCCACCAGCAATTCCCAGGCGCGGAACGGCACGAGGTAGAAGGCGATCGTGTCGTTGTTGCGCGCGACGAAGACGATGGCGAGCGCCAGCGACGCCAGTGCGGTGCCGATCAGCAGCGCCAGCAGCGCTCGTCCCCGCAGCGGCAGGAAGCGCAGCACCAGCGGGAAGAGGATGTAGAATTGCTCCTCCACGCCGAGCGACCAGGTATGGAGCAGCGGCCACAATTGGGTCTCGTGCGCGAAGTAATCCGACATCCGCCAGAACAGGATGTTGGACGAGAAGAGCAGCGTGGCCCCGGTGGTGCGCGCGACCGATTCATAATCGTGCGGCAGCATGGCGAATGCTCCGCCGACGAGCACGGTCGCCAGCAGCACGAACAGGGCGGGCAGGATGCGCCGGGCGCGCCGCTGGTAGAAGCGCAGGATCGACGCGTCCTGCAGCAGGATGCCGGTGATCAGGTAGCCGGAGATGACGAAGAAGACGTCGACGCCCATGAAGCCGCCGGGGAACGGCACCAGCTCGGCATGGAACAGGACGACCGCGGCGACGGCGATCGCGCGCAGCCCGTCGATGTCGGGCCGGTAGCGGATCGGATGTGGTTCGCCGCTCAATCGATGTTTCCCCTGGCCCTGACGCGGGCATAAGGGGCGGGGGAAAGCGGCACAAGATCGGCCCCGCCGCATTCCTGCTTACGCGGCGACGGGGGACGCTCTAAGGCGGCTAGCATGGCAAAGGTCGGCTTCATCGGACTGGGCGTGATGGGTGCGCCGATGGCGGGGCATCTCGCGGCGGCAGGACATGACGTCACCGTCTATAATCGCACCGGGGACAAGGCCGGGGCGTGGGTCGCACGTCATCGCGGCCGCGCCGCGCCGCCCCCCGCCGCGGCCGCGGCGGGCGCCGGGCCGCGCCGCGCCGGGGGGCCGGGGGGGCACGCCGAGGGTGTCTTCACCTGCGTCGGCGCCGACGACGATCTGGCCGAGGTGACGCTGGGCGCGGACGGCGCGTTCGCGGCGATGCGCCGCGGCGCGCTGTTCGTCGATCACACCACCGTGTCGGCGCACATCGCCCGGCGGCTCGCCGACGAGGGCAGCGAGCGCGGGCTGCTGGCGGTCGACGCGCCGGTGTCGGGCGGCCAGGCGGGGGCCGAGAACGGCACGCTCGCGATCATGTGCGGCGGCACGCACGAGGCCGTGGCGCGCGCGGAGCCGCTGATGCAGGCCTATGCCGCCCGCATCGTCCATGTCGGCGAGGCGGGCGCCGGCCAGACCGCCAAGATGTGCAACCAGATCGCGATCGCCGGCGTGATCCAGGGCGTGGCGGAATCGCTCCGCTTCGCGCAGGCGGCGGGGCTGGACACTGCGCGCGTGTTCGACGCGATCTCGGCGGGTGCCGCCGGCAGCTGGCAGATGCAGAACCGCTGGGCGACGATGGCGGAGGACAGGTTCGACTTCGGCTTCGCGGTCGATTGGATGCGCAAGGACCTCGGCCTCGCGCTGGAGGAGGCGCGGCGCAACGGCGCGACCCTGCCGCTCGCGGCGCTGGTGGATCAATTCTACGCGGAGGTGCAGCAGATGGGCGGTGGCCGGCAGGATACGTCCTCGATCGTCCGGCGGCTGGGGCGGTGAGGAGAGCCGGCGAGACTATAGCCCCTCCCCTTCAGGGGA
>CAXTUG010000029.1:13418-18351 GCA_964247375.1 uncultured Sphingomonadaceae bacterium | reverse complement strand
GCCGCGCGCGGCGCCGAGATCGTGCAGCGCGAGCTCATGCTCCAGCCGGATGTCGTTGCCAACGAGGCGCGGCGCCTGCACGAACACGGCGATGCCCTGGTCGAGCAACTCGGCGGCGAGATAAGTTGCGACGACGTGCTCGCGCGGATGAGCGAGCACCGCGACGATCGTCTCGCCGCCGCGGGCCAGGTGATACCCCGCGACGACCTGGCCGTCATCGGTGCGCAGTGGGTGGACGCCGATCCGGACGTCTTTGCCGATCCGATCGGGATCCCAATAAGCGCCGCGCAGCCCCGCGGTCGCCTGTCCGGTATCGAACTCCGCCATGTCAGGAAGCATCCGCCATCGCCGGCGCGCCGACATGCCGGCCGCTCAGCAGCGCGCCGGCGCCCGGGGCGATCGGCTCCAGTCCTAGCGATTGCAGCATCCGGTACGACGTGCAGACTGCAGCGGATACGACCGGCAGGCCCAGTTTCGCCTCGACGATAGGGATTGCTGGCAGCGAGGGCATCTGGACGCACGCCGACACCACCACCGCGTCGACGCCGCGCGTGTCGAGCCGGTCGGCGATGGCTGGCAGCAGCATGGGATCGTGACGGCCGACCGCCAGATTGTCCTCGATCTCCAGCGCGATGCGATCGTGCACCTCGATGCCTTCGGCTTCGATGTAGTCGACCACGACCTGCGTCAGCGGCTTCATATAAGGGGCGATGAGCGCAATCCTGCGCGCGCCCAACTCCTGCAGCCCCTCGATGAGGGCGCCGGCGCTGGTTACGACGGGCGCGGCTCCGCCGTTTTCGACCGTCTTGGCGTGAAGCCGGCTCTCGGACTGACGGTGATAGCCCGGACCCATGCTCATGATCGCGACCAGGCATGCGTAGCCGAGCACGTCGACGCGGGCATCTGAGAGCTCCAGCGCACAACGGTCCGACTCGCCGTCCATCGCGGCCAGTTCTTCTCTGGTCACGCGCTTCATGCGCATTCGGCTCGAATGAAAGGAAAATACGCTGCCGGTCAGTTGCGCCTGCGCGTTCAAGATCGCCGGGATTTCGGTTTCCATCGTGGTGTTCGAGCTTGGCACGATCTGGCCAATTCTAATCGGCATGGTCACGATAATTCCTCTTCACATACGCGCCGTTGGGCGACGTTGATGACGGATGGCCGACTCGTATTGGCATCAGCAATTGAACCTCGCTTATATCCCATCAATAATACCGTCGTCAATGTCGTTTAACCGACATCGAAGACTTGACAATGACGACATGTACGTCGAATAAGCGACGCATTAGACCGCGTCAGCGGCTGAGCGCATATTGCCTGGGAGAGGATTTCAGATGAACATCTTGATGGGGCGACCGGCCTTTCCAATGCAGCGCGCATCTTCGGCAGTTGCACTGGTCCTTGCGGCAGCGACGCTCGCCTCGCCTGCATCTGCCCAATCCCAGTCGGCGGCACCGACGCCAGCCGCTACGCCGGACTCACCCGCCGATCCCGCAGCGGCCGCCGCTCTCGATCCGGTCGACGACATCGTCGTGACCGCGCGGAAGCGTACGGAGAATTTGCGCGACGTCCCGGTTGCGATCACCGCGATCTCCGGCAAGCAGCTCCAAGAGCAGAACATCACGCGGCTCACCGACCTGGTGACACTGGTGCCGAGCTTCACTTTGTCGCAGGCGGCGGTTCCGTTCGCGTTCGTGCGCGGCTTCGGCACCGGGGGCAATCCGTCGTTCGAACAGGCGGTCGGCAAGTTCGTCGACAACGTATCCTACGGCCGGTATTTCGACGCGCGCATCCCGTTGTACGACCTCGAGCGCTTCGAACTGCTGAAAGGACCGCAGGTCCTGCTCTACGGCAACAGTACCACTGCAGGCGCCCTTAACATCACTACCAAGAAGCCGGGCACGGTGTTGGCGGCGGATGGTTCGATCGGTTACGAATTCAACAACCGCGAACTGTTCGCGCAAGGCGGCGTGACGTTGCCGATCACGTCGGACGTCGCAATCCGTCTCGCCGGCTACACGCAAATTCTCGATCACGGCTGGGTGCACAATGACGGCACGGGCCGCGACGATCCGCGTATCCGTAATGTCGGCTTCCGCGGCACGTTGCGCGCGACGCCCGCGCCGGGCATGACGGTCGTTCTGAAAGCGGAGATCGCCCGGTTGCGCGACCACGGCGCCGTGGTCCAACCGATCCGGCAGGCGACGAGCCCGTCACGGGCTTTCCTGGAGGTGAAGCTCGACGATCACCGCAACGCCGATTACTCCGCCGCCCCGTTCAACACGCGCGAGTACAACGCGCTGAACAACGACACTTATCAGGCCGACGTCGGCTATAATGTCGCCGGCGGCACGCTGACCTCGACCACGGCATACCGGCGGGCGCATCAGGGCAACAACACCGGCAACGGATCGCAGATCGCGGCCATCCTCGTGCCGATCAACGAGCAGTACCGCCAGTTCAGCCAGGAGCTACGGTTCGCCGGTTCATATGGGTCCTTCGATCTGCTGGCGGGCGGCTACTACGAACGCGATTCGATCCACGATTTCGCGTTTCAGCTGGTGAACCTCGCGGCGTACAAGCTGCCGTTGCCGCCGTTCGCCCGATTCAGCACGCTCGACCAAATCGCCCGTAACTATTCCGGCTTCGGCGACGTGACATGGCACATCACCCCGACGCTGAGCATCGAAGGCGGTGCGCGCTACTCGGTCGTGCGCAAGAGCACCGACCAGGCGAGCAATCCGACGAACTTCCTGTCCGGGGTCGGCTTCTCGACCACGGTCACCGATGGCCGGAATGCGATCAATCCGGCGCTGAACGGGCTCATGACGTCGGTGTTCGGCGCGATCCCGCATGACTTCCGCGGCATCCGGACGAACGAGGAGCATCTGCAACCGCAGGTCGTAATCCAATACAAATATGCTCCAAACAATATGCTCTACGGCAAGTACGTGAAGGGCGACAAAGCGGGCGGCGTCGACGTCCTCTACGGCGGCTCGGTGGCGGCCGGCGCCACCCCCGCGGGCAGCCAATTTGCCCCTGAACGGGCACGCTCCTTCGAGTTGGGGGCCAAGGGCCTCGTCTTCGACCACAAGCTCGATTACGCCGTCACCTTGTACGACACGGTGTTCCAGAACCTCCAGACCTCGGTGTTCATCGGCACCTCGCTGTTCGTCTCCAATGTCGGCCGGGCACGTACGCGCGGGGTGGAGGTCGAGCTGGGCTATGCCGTCGCGCCAGGGCTGCGGCTGACCACCAGCGGCGCGTTCAACGATGCGCGATACCTCAGCTATCCGGGGGCCGCCTGCACCGTCGACCAGACGCTGGCGACGCCGGCCGGCACGGTATGCAAGCAGGACCTGTCCGGCGCGCGCACGCCGTTCGGTTCACGCTTCAGCGCTTCGCTTGGCGCGACCTATGAGCGCACGGTCGGCGACTGGACGGTGAAGGCGGGGGCGAACGTCGTAGCGCGAACGCGTTTCAACACCGCATTGAACAACGATCCGCTGGGTGATCAGCATGGGTTCGCCAATGTTGACGCCCATATCGATCTCGCGCCCAGTTCGGAGGCATGGTCGCTCTCGCTGTTTGGGCGCAATCTGGGCAACGTCCAATATAAGGAATACAGCGTCGCCAGCCCGATCGTTCCCGGTGGCTTCAACACCTTCATCAGCCGCGGCCGTCAGATCGGACTGCGTCTGGGTTTCCGGCTCGATTGAGCAACGGCGCAGGCCCGCGCTGCCGTGCTTCGGAAATCCGCGTCCGATGATTGTCGGCGCATGCCGGACGGGTTAGGCACGGGCATGCGCGATCCCGACCCATCGCCGAGCGAAACGCCGGAAGCGACCGCAGGCGAGCGCGGTCCCAGGCGCGCCAGGGTGAGCAGCACCGCCGTCCGCCGCGCGCTGCTCGATTCGGCGGCCGCGCTGTTCGCGGAACGGGGATATGGCGGAACCAACCTGCGCGACGTGGCGGACGCGCTGCGGATGAGCCGCACCGGCCTCTACCATCACTTTCCTAGCAAGGAGAAGATCCTCGAAGCGATTGTCGAGGAAGTAACCTTATCCTCCGAGCGCCAGTTGAACGACATGGTCGCCAACGAACGCGACGATCCGGAAGCGGCGTTGCGGATGCTGGTCCGGGCGACGACGATCTGGGTGCTCGACCACCACACGATGTTTCGAGTGCTCGACCGTTCGGATGCCGATCTGTCCCCCGACCTCCGGCGGAGCAACGAACGTTCGAAGAAGGCGATTCAGAACCGCTTCGTCACGCTGATCGAATCGGGCATCGAGGAGGGACGGTTCCGGCCGGTGGACGCCCATGTCGCCGCGCTGACCATATCCGGCATGCGCAACTGGGCCGCCTGGTGGTATCGTGACGATGGCCGGCTGTCTAAGGAGGCGATTGCCGACATCGTCGCCGATATGGCCGTGCAGTCGCTGGTCCGGATCGATGCCCATCGGTCCCGGAGCGGCCGGATCGACGAGGTCATAAGGATTCTGGAGGAGGACATCTCGCATCTGAAACGGCTGCTTAGCGCGAGCAACATCGGCAGCAAAGCGATTGACCGATCAGTCCGTCACGCGAGCGATCCTTCCAAGTAAAGCGCTTGTGAAGCAAACCCTTCTTTGATCGCTCCGGATATCCGGAAGCTGCGCATGTTCTTACTTACCGATAGCGATTGCAAACTAGCGAGCGAGCGCGGGGTCTTGTTCCATGATCGCCCGCTACACGATCCCACGTCATGTCCGACCGACGCCGCACGACCTGCTTATAAGGTGCTGAGGACATCCGCAGTGCGGTCTACGCGCTAACCCATCCGGCCCGGCGTTCGCCGGCGAAAGTCCGTGCCTGGGTCGATTTGCTCGCCTCGGACATCCCTGAAGTGGCGACCGAGTGGTGACCGTCGGCTGCAGCCACGCTCATCGGG
>CAXTUG010000029.1:0-13408 GCA_964247375.1 uncultured Sphingomonadaceae bacterium | reverse complement strand
GGCCGCCCCGCTCTGGGGGGGCGCGCCGGCCCCCCCCCACGGGGGCAACGCCGCGCCTGTTCACGCCGCGCCGGTGCCAGGTTCCGTGGTCTTGGGCACCTTGCCGTCCTCGATCCGGCCCTCGTTGCGCAGCTCACGACCCTCTTCGGCCCGCTGCTTACTCTCCGGAGACTTGCCATGCTCGAAAGCCTCTTCCTTCACGAAGCCGGCCGCCTCTTTGATCTTTCCTTCGATGCTCATGATGATCCTCCTGATCGCCGTGTAAGTATCGATCACGACCGTCATAAAGCGCTTCACCCCGTTATTGGGTCCGTCGTGCGTGTCGAGAGCGGGAGAGAATCGTGGTGATCAGCCGCGCTCGCGCATCAGGCGCTGCTGATCGCGCTTCCAGTCCCGCTCCTTGGCGGTCTCGCGCTTATCGTGGAGCTTCTTGCCCTTGGCGAGCGCGAGTTCGACCTTCGCGCGGCCGCGGCTGTTGAAGTAGATCGCCATCGGGATCAGCGTCATGCCTTCGCGGCTGACGCCGTTGTGCAGCTTGGCGATCTCGCGCTCGTGCAGAAGCAGCTTGCGTGGGCGCTTGGGCTCGTGGTTGAAGCGGTTGCCGTGGCTGAATTCGGGAATGTTGGCGTTGATAAGACGGACCTCGCCGTCCTTCACCTCGGCATAGCTCTCCGCGATTGAGCCCTCGCCGAAGCGGAGCGACTTCACTTCGGTGCCGGTCAGCGCAATGCCGGCCTCGAAGAATTGCTCGAGAAAATATTCGAAGCGCGCGCGCCGGTTCTCGGCGACGACCTTCTTCTTGTCGAACTCTGCGGGACGGGGACGGGCCATGGGAATCGCTTACCTCTCCGCGACGTAGGGGATCGGGCGGCATGTTGCTAGGTGCCACGCCGTCGCAGCCTTTCCGCATCGCACCCCGGAACCGCGGGGTGCCGCTGGGCGTCTGCCACCTACGTTCTCGCGCCGCTCGAAAGGTCAGAAACGATGCCCACGACCCAGGATCGATCGACCGCTCTGTGGAAGGGTGCCGCGGCCGGTCTCGCCGCCGGCTTGGTTGCCTCTCTGGTTATGGACCGCTTCCAGGCGCTGGTCGCGGCGGTGTCCGGCGATGAGCAGCAGGGCGAACCATCGACGCAGAAAGCGGCCGATCGGCTGTCCCAGGCAGCCGGTGGCCGCGGCGCACAAGGCGCTGGCAGGCAATGCGATCCATTATACGCTGGGCGCGGTGCTGGGCGTGGCCTACGGCATGACGGCCGAGGTGCGCCCCGAAGTGACGGCGGGCGGCGGCACCCTGTTCGGAACAGGTGTGGCGGGGCTGCTGGACGAGGCGGCGGTGCCGGCGGTTGGGCTGGGCACCGCGCCCTGGCAGACGCCACTCTCGGAACATGCCTATACGTTGGGTTCACACCTCGTGTTCGGCGCGGCGGCGGAGGCGACCCGACGCCTGGTGCGCGGCGTCCTGGACTGATCGGTCCGTCGGGCCAGTCCACCGCCGTCAACCGCATCTCGCACTCGGGGAGTTGATTGCCGAACCCACTCGGCTAAAAGGCGCGTGAGCACCGCTCCGGCGGCGCTCAACTTCGCGCCGGTAACGGGAATGCGGTGCGCCTGATCTCAGGCAAATCCGCAGCTGTCCCTGCAACTGTAAGCGGCGAGCACGACGTGCACGCGGATCCGGTGACGGATGCGCAGCCACTGGGCGGACCTACGCAAACGTAGGCGGGAACCTGGGAAGGCGCATGGCGGGCGACGACCCGTGAGCCAGGAGACCGACCGGCGCGGGTCGCTCTTGCCCGGCTCATGGGATTGGCCAGGCGCGGAATGCTTTTCGTCTGAGCGACGAACGTGCGGCGGGGGCCGCATCGGACTGGAGCCGCGGGCGCCTGCAGCGTCCGTCCTGCGGCACCGGCCGGCCGTTCGCGCGGACGCCCCCGCCAGGTCGCTCGACGCTGGGGAGCATATTTCCGTGAAAACCATATTTTCCACCGCCGCACTCGCGGCCGGATTCCTGTCGGCGCCCGCGACGGCGCAGACCGATCTCACCGCCGATCTCGCCGCCGACCCCGATGCGGTCGTCATCACCGGCACGCGCTCGAACACGCCGATCAGCGTCGCCAGCAGCGGATCGTCGATTACGCTGCTCGACCCGCAGGCGTTCGAGCAGCGTCAGGTGCGGAGCGTGTCCGACATATTGCGCGACGTGCCGGGTGTGGCGGTCAGCCGCGTCGCGGGCCAGACTCAGGTTCGCCTGCGCGGCAGCGAGGCTAACCATGTGCTGGTGCTCATCGACGGGATCGAGGTATCGGACCCATTCCAGGGCGAGTTCGACTTCGGCACGCTGGTCGCGGACGATCAGGCGCGGGTCGAGGTACTGCGCGGCCAGCAGAGCGCACTCTACGGTTCGGACGCGATCGGCGGCGTGATCCAGTACATCACGTCGACCGGCCGCGAGGCGCCGGGCGTAAGCGCGCGCGTCGAGGGCGGATCGTTTGGCACGGTCAACGGTGCGGCGCGGGTAGCGGGCGTGTCCGGCGATGTCGATTACGCCTTGTCCGGCACGATCGACAGCACGGATGGCCGGCCGAATGCGCGCAGGGGCAGCCGCGACCTGTCGAACGACACCGGCGCGGTCTCGTTCAAGTCGACCTGGGCGCCGGCGGCGAACGCCAAGATCACCGCGGTAGGGCGCTATTCGCGATCGGAGCAGCAGTTCAACAATGCGGGGGACGACGCGACGAGCCCGCTGTTCGGCTATATCGTCGACACGCCAGGCAACCATCTCGTCGCTCAAGGGACGTACGGCTTGGTGCGCGGCGAGCTCGACCTGCTCGACGGGCGCTGGACCAACACGCTGACCGGCCAGTTCGCCGACACCCGGCGCGACAATTACAGCGACGCCGGACGCTATTACGGCGAAAAAGGCGGGCGCCTGAAAGGCTCCTACGAATCGAGTTTGCGGCTCGACGGCGGCGTTTTCCGCCATCAGCTCACCCTTGCGCTCGATCTGGAGCGGGAGAGCTACCGCAACACCGATCCGACCGGCTTCGCCTTCACCGGCCTACGTCACACCAACAATGTCGGGCTGGTCGGCGAATATGACCTGACGATCGGCGAGCATGCCGCATTCGGCGCCGCGATCCGCCGCGACGAGAATAACCGTTTCCGGGACAGCACGACCTATCGGGTGCAGGGCAGCTACGGGTTCGACAGCGGCACGCGCCTGCACGCTGCGATCGGGTCAGGCGTCAAAAATCCAGGATATTACGAGTTGTTCGGCTACGTTGACGGGCGTTTCACCGGCAACGGGGATCTGAAGCCCGAGAAGTCGGTCGGCTGGGAGGCCGGCGTCGAGCAGAATGCACTAGGCGGACGGCTCACCGCGGGTGCCACCTACTTCCATAGTACGCTCAAGGAAGAGATCTTCACGACTTATCCGCCACCTGCCTTCATCGCGACGCCGGCGAACAGCAAGGACAAGTCGCGCCAGCGTGGCGTGGAATTTTATCTGAACGCCCGGTTGGCAACGGCGTGGCGGGTGGATGCGGCCTACACCTATCTGCACGCGCGCGAGGCGGGATCGTCGGAGGTGCGCCGGCCGGATCATATCGCCAGCGCGGCGCTGACCTGGGCCGCGCCGGAGAACCGGGCGAGCGTCACCTTCGTCGCGCGCTACAACGGCGCGACCGACGACACCGCCTTCACCGACCCGTCGTTCGTGCCGGTGCGCGTGGGCTTGCACGGCTATCTGCTGCTGAACCTGAACGGCGAGTTCGCGCTGAGCAAGCGGCTGAGCCTGTTCGGCCGGATCGAGAACCTCGCCGACCAGCATTACGAGGACGTGTTCAGCTACACCAATCCCGGCCGCGCGGCTTATGCCGGCGTGCGCGTCCGCCTGTAGGAAGATGCCGCAATGACTGACCGAGAGGAACCGCCGCAATCCGGCACAGTCGCCTGGGCCGGCACCCTCGCCGCCGCGGCGGTGTTGGGTACGCTGGCGACCGCCTGCATGATGCCGTTCGTCGGTATGGCCGTGGCTGCCGCCGCGACCATGCCCCGCGCCCGTGCCGCCGCAACGGTAGCGATGGCATGGGCGGCCAACCAACTGCTGGGCTTTGCCCTGCTCGGCTACCCGCCGACCGCATTGGCGATCAGCTGGGGTGCTGCGCTGGGGCTTGCCGCGCTGCTGGCGACGCTCGTCGGGGCGGCGGTGCTGGGCCGGACCCGGCATACGCCGACCGGGTTGGTGCTGGCGTTCGTCATCGCATTCGCCTCCTATGAGCTCGGCCTGTTCGGCTTCGCGCAACTTGCCGGCGGTGCGGGCACCTTCACCCGCGACATCGTGCTGCGCATCCTCGGCAACGACGCCGGCTGGTATGCGGTGCTGCTGGCGATCCGCGCCGTGCTTGGCCGGACGGCACCGCGCACCTTCGGTCCGGCACTGGCGCTGCGCCGGGCCTGATGGCGGCATCTCCGCGGGTCGTCTCGCTGCTGCCGAGCGCAACCGAGATCGCGGTGGCGGTCGGCGTGACGGACGGACTGGTCGGGCGGTCGCACGAGTGCGACTTTCCGCCGTTCGTGGGCGCACTGCCGGTCTGCACCTCCACCAAGCTGGAGAAGGGTCTGACCTCGCGTCAGATCGACGATCGGGTACAGGAGATCGTGCGGCAGGGGCTGTCGGTTTACGCGGTCGACACGCCGCTCCTGCGCGCGCTCAGGCCCGACGTGATCCTCACCCAGTCGCAGTGCGCGGTGTGCGCGGTCACGCCCGCCGACCTGGAGGAAGCGCTCTGCGCGTGGACCGGCGTCACCCCTGCCCTGCTGTCGCTCGCGCCGGACGCGCTCGGCGACGTGTGGGAGGACCTGCGGCGGGTCGGCGAAGCAGTCGGTGCAGCGGATCGGGCCGAAGCCGCAGTAGCGGATCTGCAGGCCAGGCTGGCAGTGATCGGCGCAGACGCGCCGGTAACCGGGCGGCCGACCGTGGCGGCGATCGAGTGGATCGACCCGCTGATGGCGGCGGGCAATTGGGTGCCGGAGCTGATCGAGATTGCCGGCGGCACACCGCTGTTCGCCGCGGCAGGCCAGCACTCGCCCTGGCTGGACTGGCATTCGCTCGCCGCCGCCGACCCGGACATCATCGTGCTGATGCCGTGCGGCTACCAGATCCCGCAGACGCTCGGCGACCTGCCTCCGCTCATCGGCCACGCCGGCTGGCGCGATCTATCGGCGGTGCGGCAGGGCCGCGTCTACGTCGCCGACGGCCACCACTTCTTCAACCGGCCCGGCCCGCGGCTGGTCGAGTCCGCACAAATCCTCGCCGATATCATCCGCGGCGCGGGCGATCACGGCATGGGGTGGCAGCGGTTGGCGCCATGATCCGGTCAGACGGGTGGCAGCTTAGGGCGGCGCGCGGGCAATCGCGCCAGCATGGCGTGCTTCTCATCATCGCTCGAGCTGACCCACGCCGCGATCTCGTCCAGCGTACGCGCGCAGCCGAGGCACCAGCCGGTCCGGGGATCGATCTTGCACACCTGCGTGCAGGGCGACGGCACCGTGATTTCGGTCAAGCCGGCAGCTCCCCGCGAGTGTATAAGCTGAGTCCCTCAAGCATTTGCCCCGTCATCATACGGGCAAGCGTAACAAATTGGGACGGCTGACTTAATCGAAATGGCAGCAAGTGCTCCGATTGCCCCTATATTCAGGCGCGGGTCACGATCATAAGATCAGACGTCGCGAGAAGACGATCCCTGAAGAGAGGGGTGGCAGATCGTGACGTTCATTGCGGAGGCTGCAAACATGAGACGGCATCCGGTGCGCACATCTTGGCGATACGGAGCGACAGGCGAGCCCCTTATGTTCCACGCATCATGCAGGGAGTAGAGCCACCACGTATGCGGGGCGCCAATCCCCCCGAAGCCATTGCGAGAGATATGGCAATGATCTTCATGGGCGCACATACCGCACCACCGCTGCGAAGCCCGCATGTTCGCGCAGTCGTTCCGCGGCGATCGCCAGTACACCGGCGGAGTCGCCGTTTGCTGGCGACGGTCGCCGCGGTCGCGGTACTCGGAACGGGAGCAGGCTTGCTCTTCGTTGCGCATGGTCTGCGGGATGCCGAGCCGGTGAGCCTGCCGGTTCCGCACACGGAGAGCGCAAGCGCAGACGCAAGCCGTCCGACTGCAACCGCTCCGAAGGATCGCAACGTATCCGCGCCGCGCCTCGCTTATTCCGAGGATATTGTCCCCAAGCAGGCGAAGCATGCTGCGGCCGGGCTCCCCGCATCTCCGAGTGAGAAGCCGTCCCGTCACGATTCACGGCTGCGGGACGCGACGCGAAGCGCGGATGTCGGCCGGGCGCCGAAGACAGCGTCGTCAAAGTGTCTGCGTTCGGACCCTGCGTCGCGGGCATGGTGTCTGCGTCCCAACGTTCTCGACGCCGAAGCGAAGCTTCGCCTTGCTTATGTCGGTGCAACGCACGCCGGCAGCGATCGTGACGTGCTTGCCAGGTATCAGCGTCGATGGTCCGCGCTCAATCGCAATGCCAACACCGACCCTGACGCGACAATCAAGGGGTATCGAGTCCTGCAGCAGGAGCTGGAGGAGCTTGTATCGAGTGAACATAGCGCGAGATCGCGTAGAGAACGCTGGAAGTAATGCCTTCTGAACAAGCGCGATCCGCTGCTCCCAGCTCTGTTCACGGCGAACTCGTCTATGCGATCGGCGATATTCATGGTTGTTACCAGCCGCTGCGAGTATTGCTGACGAAGGTTGTCGAAGATGCTGTGCGGAGCTCTGCTGGACGCCTTCCTATCCTGATATTCTGCGGAGACTATGTCGATCGCGGTCCCGATTCTTCGAATGTTCTCGATGCGCTCTGCTGGATGAAGCGACACGCGGCCTTCGACGTTCGATTTCTCCGGGGCAATCACGAGCAGGTGATGCTGGACTATTTGGCCAATCCCTCTGCAAATCGTGACTGGATCGGTTTCGGCGGTGACGCCACGCTCCGGTCCTATGGAGTAGCTGTCCCGGACACGGTGGGATTGCCGGCGGAGCATGTGAGGGCGCGGGACGACCTGCTGGAGCGGATGCCGGTGGCGCACCTTCGCTTCCTCGAAAACCTGGATGTGATGCTTACGGTAGGTGATTTTGTCTTTGTTCACGCCGGCGTCCGGAGTGGCGTTTCCCTTGCCGATCAGGCTCCGCAGGACCTGCTCTGGATTCGGGAAGGCTTTGTCGATACGCCGGACCGGCACGAGAAGATCGTCGTGCACGGACACACCTGGGAAAAGGACAAGCCCCGTTTTCTGCCGCACCGGATCGGCATCGATACCGGAGCCTATGAAACCGGCGTGCTGACGGCGGTTCGTCTCGAGGATGGGTCTGTGACCTTTCTGTCCAGCTCCTCCGAACCTTGACCCTCAAGTCCGCCCGAAGCCGTCATTGGCTCAGGAGGCGATCGCCTTGGCATTACGGTCAGCCCAGGTCTTGCCGGCATCCCCGCCCCACAGAAGCCAGGCAATGAAGCCGGCCGAGGGATCCTCTTCCGAGCCCCAGCTATGCGTGTGGGTATTCTTGTCGACCTCGTGCCGGGCAAAATAACTGTGCATCGACTTGACGTCGCTCTCGTCCAGTTCCTTACGGTCGATCAGCTGCTGGGCGCGGTGCACGCCGACATCGGTGCCGCCGCGGCCGAACTTCTCGCGCAGCTTGAGACCGCGTTTGGCCGCTGCCGCCATCTTGAGCGTCGGGCGAAACGTCTTAGCGGTCATGTCATTCTCCTCGGGCAGCGGCATGAATTTCGTGGAAACTCGCCAGCGGGAAAATGGTGTCATCGACCAAAAACCGGTCAACACCGGTCGAACACGCGCTCTGCATCCTCCAATGCCACGAACACGTCACCGTCCGCACCGGTCCTGCAGAGGTGCATACGAACTGCGCCAACGCCGCCGCGCCGGGGAAAGGCGTGGTCCAGCCGGGCCGCGCGGGCGAGTTCTCCGACCATGCCCGGCTGCTTGCTCTGACCGAGCAGCCATTCCGCGAAGCTCTCGGGCGTGTGGCCGGCTGATGGCTGTTCGCGCCGCACCGGCAACGCTGCCTCGGCAGCGGCCGGCACCATGTGCAATTCCATCTGCTCGCCTGCAGGCGGTTCGCTGTGCTGGCGGGGCGGCGGCTTGGCCGATCGCCGCGGCCTGGATTGCAGCGGCCGCGGTACATCGAAGCAGAGCTGCTCCGCCTGCATGATCCACTCCCTCGACTCGCCAAAGCGACAATGTCGAGGCGCTAGAACAAAAGTGGAACAATAAGCAAGGCTTAGCCGAGGAGCCCTGCATACATGAGGGCAGCATTAACCGCTGCGCGGCTCGCCGCACCCGGCGGCGTCATCGGCAGGCGCAGCTCCGCTGGGAAGCCCGGCCGCACCCTGCCGAGCGCATATTTGGCCGGACCGGGCGAGGCGTCGCTGAACAAGGCGGCGTGCAGCGGATAGAGGCGGTCCTGCAGGGCCAGGGCATCGGCCCAGCGGCCCTCCCGACAGGCCGCCTGGAAATCGGCGCAGAGGCGCGGCGCGACATTGGCGGTGACCGAGATGCACCCCCTGCCCCCCATCGCCATGAAGCCGAGCGCCATGTCGTCATTGCCGGAGAGCTGGACGAAATCGGGGCCGCACGCCTGCCGCTGGGCGGAGACCCGGGCCGCGTTGCCGGTCGCGTCCTTGACGCCGATCACGCTCGGCAGCTTCGCCAGCTCCGCCATCGTCTCAACCGCAATGTCCACCACCGTGCGCGCCGGCACGTTGTAGAGGAAGATCGGCAGGTCGCAGCCGGCCGCGAGCGCGCGGAAGTGGGCGAGCACGCCCTCCTGGTTGGGCCGGTTGTAGTAAGGCGGCACCAGCAGCGCCGCGTCGGCGCCTGCCGCCTGGGCGGAGCGCATGTGATGCAGCGCCACAGCGGTATCGTTCGATCCGCAGCCGGCGATCACGGGCACGCGCCCCGCCGCCTGCTCCACGCAGACGCGCACGACCCGGTCATGCTCCTCGATCGTCATGGTCGCGCTCTCGCCCGTAGTGCCGCACGGCACCAGCGCGGCAGAACCGTTATCGATCTGCCAGTCGACGAGCGCGCGGAAGGCATCCTCATCGATCGCGCCGTCACGGATCGGCGTGACCAGCGCAGGAATCGACCCGCTGAACATCCTGTATCCCTTCACCTTTTCGGCCGGCGCGCCCATAGAAGGATGATGACGCCGCCCGGTAATCGCATGAGATCGCCTGATAGGGATGGCTCGCCCCGGCTGTCCAGCGCCCGCAGGTTTGGGCCGGCGGCCTTGGTGCTGCTGTCGGTGGCGGCCGCGGCAGCGACGATCACCAGCTCGTCGATCCAGCCGAGTCTGGTCGGGATCGCGCCGGTGACCAGTCCGGCGATCGCGCCGGTCAGCCTGCCGGCGCGGAGCGACGCCTTGTGGACGGTGATCGACCAGTGGCAGCGCCTGCGGCAGAGTGACAGGCTGCCGTTCGCGGACTATGCCCGCTTCCTGCTCGCCCATCGCGGCTGGCCGGGTGAGCCGGGCTTCCGGCGCGCGGCGGAGCGGCAGATCGTGCCGGATCAGGCCGACCCCCCGCTGGTCGTGCAATTTTTCAACGCTTACCCGCCGCTGAGCGCGTCCGGGCGGGTGCGCTATGCCGAGGCGCTGGCGGCGCTCGGCCAAGCGGACAAGGCACGCACCGCTGCGGGCGCGGCCTGGACGATGAGCGCGCTGACTGCGACCGACGAGGCCCGCCTGCTGGCGCGGTTCGGCGGGCAGTTCACGCCGTCCGAGCAGGACCAGCGGATGGAAGTGCTGCTGTGGAACCGGGCGACCGCTTCGGCGATGCGGCAGCTGAACCTGGTCAGCGCGCAGCGGCGCCCGCTCTATGCCGCCCGCCTCGCCTTCCAGACGCTGGCACCCGATGCGGAGACGCAGGCAGCCGCGGTCGGCCCCGATGCGGAGCATGACGCCGGTTTCGTGGTCGACAAGGCGCTGTGGCTGCGCGGCCGTGCGCGCGAGCTCGACGCCCGCACCTATCTGGCGCGTGCGCAGACGCTGGATGCACCGGCATTCAACCCGCAGGTCTATCTGGCGACGCTGCTGAGCTTCGCCGGGGCGGCGGCCCACGACAGCCAGTGGCCGCTTGCTTACGGCATCGCGGCCAACCTGGACCATGCCTTCGCGCCCGGCACGGCTATCCGCGACCGCAATCTCAAGGAGCGCGATCCCTATACCAGCCTCGCCTGGCTGGCGGGCACGACCGCACTCAAGCAGCTGGGCCGGCCGCGCGACGCCGAGGCGATGTTCCGGCGCTACACGCTCGCGGCGCAGTCGCCGGGCAGCCAGGCCAAGGGCGATTACTGGGCCGGCCGGGCCGCGCAGGCGGCGGGAGACGCGACGGCGGCGAACGCGCATTATGCCGACGCGGCGGTCAACATGGATCAATATTACGGCCAGCTCGCGACCGAGCGGCTGGGCCGGACCATCACCGTGCCGGCCGATCCGGCGCCGCTCGCCATCGCCCCTGAAGCAAGGGCCGCATTCCTGAATCGCGAGGTGGTGCAGGCGGCACGGCTGCTGGGGCAGCAGCATGACTGGCTCGACCAGACGCAGTTCGTGCGCAAGATCGCGGCAGATGCGGATAGCGACGTCGATCATGCGCTCGCCGCCGAGCTGGCGCGCGACATCCAGCGTCCCGACCTGGGCGTGATCGTGTCGCGCAATGCCCGCAAGTCCGGCACGCGCGACCCGCTGCGGACCGGCTTTCCGACCGTGCCGGTGCCGCCGGCGATGGAGACGCACTGGACGATGATCCACGCGATCGCGCGGCAGGAGAGCCAGTTCGATCGCGAGGCGCTGAGCCCGGTGGGCGCGCGCGGCCTGACCCAGCTGATGCCGGCTACGGCGCGCGAGCAGGCCGGCAAGCTCGGCCTTCCGTGGGACCCGAACCGGCTGACCGAAGATATCGGCTACAACGTCATGATCGGATCGAGCTTCTTCGACCGGATGTTGACCTATTATCAGGGCAGCTACGTGCTGGCGGTAGCGAGCTACAATGCCGGGCCGGGCAACGTGAACCGCTTCATCCGCGCGAACGGCGATCCGCGGCTGCCCGGCGTGGACGTGGTCGACTGGATCGAAGCGATCCCGCTCACCGAAACCCGCGCCTACGTGCAGAAGGTGCTGGAGAATGCGGTCGTGTACGACCTGTTCAACCCCGCGCGCGCGCGGACGCCCGCCAAGGCCCGCCTGTCCGTGTATCTCGGCAAGAAGGGTGCCGGGTGAAATCTTCCGGTTCGTCATCCCGGCGAAGGCCGGGATCCAGATCGATCGTGCAACTGGATACCGGCCGGCGCCGGTATGACGGTTTGTGATGGAAGCCCAACCGATCACCCCGGCCGGCTTCGCGGCACTCCGCGCCCGCTACGAGCAATTGTTCTCGCAGGAACGGCCGAAGCTGGTCGAGACGATCAGCTGGGCCGCCGGCAACGGCGATCGTTCGGAGAACGGCGATTACATCTACGGCCGCAAGAAGCTGCGCGAGATCGACCGCGAATTGTCGCACCTGTCGCGCCGGATGAAGGCGGTGAAGGTCGTCGATCCGGCCGCGCAGGCGGACCATCGTCGGGTCTGGTTCGGCGCCCGGGTGACGATCGTCGATCAGGAGGAGGTCGAACGGGTCGTGACTTTGGTGGGCGAGGACGAGGCGGACGCGAGCGCGGGCCGGATCAGCTGGCGGTCGCCGCTGGCGCGCGCGTTGCGGGGGGCTGCGATCGGCGACGTGCGGCGCGTGGACCTGCCCGCCGGCGCGCGCGATCAGGAGGTGGTGGCGATTTCCTATCCGGCAGGCGATCGTGGAAACTGTTCCAACGCCGCTCATGCTGAGTAGGGCCTGAGTAGCCGCGTCAGCGCCGTATCGAAGGCTATGCGGCTGGGCCGCTACTCGGGAAGAGCGGGAGAGTATCGATGAGAAAGCCCAGATGAACCGCTTTATCCGTCTGATTTCCGGACTGTGTGCAGCGACTGCGGTCGCGCATTGTGCTTGCTCGGCGGCGCTCCCTCCTACTGCCGCGACCGTCCCGTGGCTGTTCCAGGGCAGCGACATTCCGGCAGATCCCTTGTGGCGGTTCGGCGTGCTCCCGAACGGTCTGCGCTATGCCATCCGCCAGAACAAATATCCGGCCGGCACGCTCGCGATCCGGGTGCGGATCGATGCCGGGGCGCTGATGGAGCGGGATGACGAGAAGGGATATGCCCACTTCATCGAGCATATGGTCTTCCGCGGCACCAGGACCGTGCCCGACGGCGAAGGGATCCGCACCTGGCAGCGGCTGGGGGCGCAGTTCGGCACCGACACCAATGCTTTCACGACACTGACCCAGACGCTCTACCAGCTCGACCTGCCGCGCAACGATATAGCCTCGCTCGACACCGCGCTGAACCTGCTGTCGGAAATGGTGTCCGCCGCCAACTTCGATCCCAGGCTCGTCGACATCGAACGCAAGGTGGTGACCGCCGAGCGCGCGCTGCGCCAGACGCCGCTCACCAAGCGTATTCAGGATACGTCGCGTGCGCTGGCCTTCGCCGGCACGCGGGCCGCCACGGCTGAAGTAGGCGGCACCGACGCGACGCTGGCGAATGCGTCGGCGGAGCGGCTGCGTGCCTTCTACAGCCGCTGGTACCGCCCTGATCGCACGACGCTGGTCATCGCCGGCGATGCCGATCCCGCTGTGCTGGAAGCGGCGATCCAGCGTCACTTCCGCGATTGGACGGCGGCGGGACCGGCGCCGTCCGAACCGGATTACGGCAAGCCGGTGCCGCCTCCGGTCAAGAGCGCCGTCCTCAGCGACCCGCAGGCGCCGAACCAGTTCGGCCTGACCTGGGTGACGCAGCACGATGACCGGCCGGACAGCATGGCGAGCGAGGCGGCAGATCTGACGCGCCAGGTCGCGGTGCAGATCCTGCAGCGCCGATTGAACCTGCGTATCCGCGCCGGCGCCGACTTCCTGAGTGCCGGCGTCGGCTATAGCGAGCAGCGCCGCGTCGCGGATGCGACGATCATCGGCTTCGTGCCCAAGACGGGCCAATGGACGCCCGCGCGCAATCAGATATACGCCATGCTGGCGGACGCCGTCGCGACGCTGCCGAGTCAGGATGAGATCGACGAGGTCGCATCCAATGCGGAGGCCGGGTTGCAAGCCGCCGCAGCCGGGGCGCGCACGATGCAATCGGGTCCGCTCGCCAGCGGGCTGGTCAACGCCGTCAACAATGGCGAGGTGGTCATGGAGCCCGGCGCCGCGCTCCACATCATACAGCGGCACCGCCGGTCGCTGACGCCGGAGAAAGTCCGGGCGGCACTCCGGGGCCAGGTGCAGCGCGACCCCCGG
>CAXTUG010000028.1:0-18687 GCA_964247375.1 uncultured Sphingomonadaceae bacterium | reverse complement strand
CCTCGGCCTGCGCGCGCGCGCCCACCGCACCGCCTACCCGCCGCTGGCCGAGAGGGTCCATCCCGCGACGCCGTCGCGCGGCGAGCAGGCGCCGCCGGGCGACGACCTCGCCCTCTTCCGCTCGCGCTGGGCAGCGTGGCTGGGGCAGGATCCCGCCTGGCATCCGCAGCTGCGCCGCGATCGTCTCGACGCCACGCCGCAGCCCGACCCCGGCGCCTGGTACCTCTGAGCGCCGCGATCAGCGCGTAATCGCGCGCGCGGCAACGAACGGCGAGAAGAGCTGGTTGATGATGCTGACCAGCTTGGCCGGGCGATTGGCGGCGGCGTTGGCGACGTAGATCACGTCCTTGTCGCGCACGGCGAAGCGCTGCGACAGGAAGTAGCTCGCCGGCTGGAGCATGTTGAGCCGGTAGATGACCGGCTGCTCGGTGCCGCCGGGCATCGTCGGATCGTAGCGGAACAGGAATACGGCGGACGGATCGGCGACTGCGTCGGTGGGCCCGCCCGACCGCGCCACCGCCTCGGCCAGCGAGAGATCGCCGACTTCGAACGGGATCTGCGACACCTTCTCAGTCGCGCCCAGCGCGATGAAGCTGCGCGGGCGCTTCAGCAGTTCGACGCGGTCGCCCGGGATCAGCACCAGGTCGTCGGCGGCGCCTGCGCGGATGCGGCCCAGCCGCTCCTCCAGGAAGCGGTCGCCGCGATTGAAGCGCACCACCGTATCCTCGGCCGAGTAGGTCGCGCCGCCCGCCAGCGCAATCGCGTCGAGCAGCCGCTCGCGCTGCAGCGTCAGGTTGAACCGGCCCGGTGTATGCACGTCGCCCGCGACGTAGACGGTGCTGGCGATGTTGCTCTTGATCGCGACCAGCGCCTGCGGGCTCTGCGACTTGCCCTTGAGGCCGCGCTCGATCATCGTCTGGATCTCGGACGTGGTGTGACCCGCCACGTCGAGGCGGCCGATATAGGGCAGCTTGATCGTGCCGCTGCGGTCGACCACCACCTCCGGAAAGGTCTGGGCGCGCGCCGACGGATCGACCACCCCGCCCGCGCTGCCCGACGATCCGAACAGCGAGACGCCTACCTCGTACACGCCGATCGCCAGCACGTCGCCCGGCCCGACCACGTCGTTGCGCCCCTCGTGCGCCAGGCTCGACAGGGTCGGCTGGGCGGCGTCGGCGGCGGCGTTGCGCGCGCTCATCTGCGCCAGCAGCGGACCGTCGATATCGATGATCTTGAAGCCGATCTGGTTCTGGTCGCGCGCGCCGCGCTGGATCTCGCTCGCGGTCGGGCCGCTCGACGGCAAGCTCGCGCATCCGGCCAGCAGCGAGACGGAGGAGAGTGCGGCGAGCGCGCGTGCGCGCTGCGAGAGCTTCGGCGGAACCGTCGGATTGTTCAAGGTGGCGTCTCTCGAAGGAAGGCGGCGCATCGCGCTATCGTGAAGGAAAAACCTAGACCAGCTGTCGCGGGACATCAATGCGGCAGCGGCAGGCGGATCAGGCGGCCCGCATCTGCAGTCGGTGATGCACCTCGCTCGCCTCGTCGATCGTGTCGAAGAAGATCAGCGTGCCGCCGTAGACGACCGCGCCGCGGCTGCAATATTGGCGCAGCGTCGACGGATCGTGGCTGATCATGATCAGCGTCGCATTGTCGCGGCGGTGGAGCAGCGCCTCCTCGCAGCGGGCGCGGAAGCGCTCGTCGCCTGCGCCGGTCACCTCGTCCACCAGGTAGCAGTCGAAGTCGATCGCCAGGCTGACGCCGAACGCCAGCCGCGCATTCATGCCTGCCGAGTAAGTGTGGACCGGCTGGTAGAGGTACGGTCCGAGCTGCGCGAAATCCTCGACGAAGGCGAGCAGTCCGTTCTCGTCCATATTGTAGATGCGGGCGATGAAGCGGGCATTGTCGGCCCCGGTCAGGCTCGACTGGAAGCAGCTCATGTAGCCGATCGGCCAGGACGTGCTCATCGTGCGGACCACCTGCCCGCCCGTGGGCTGCTCGACGCCCGCAATCAGCCGCATGAGCGTGGATTTGCCAGCACCGTTCGCGCCGCATATGCCGATGCTCTCGCCCGGCTCGATCCGAAAGTTCAGGTCGGTGAAGACGTGCTTCTCGAATTTGCGGATGTGATAGGTTTTGCTGACGTTCTGGAATTCGATCATGCGCACGGGGTCCTTGCGGCCGCCGCCGTGGCAGACGGTCCCTTGATGGCCGCTGAATACCGGCTGCGCCTTCCCCTAGACTGATGGCATCGGAAGCGCAAAATTCGCAGGTACGCGGCACCGCTCTCTGCATGGATGCCCGCATGCTGGTGCCCGGCGAAGGCACCGGCGTGAGCAGCTATGCCCGCCAGCTCAGACGGGCACAGCGGGCGATCCACGGCGGATCGATCCTGCTGACCGATCGGCCGCGGCTCGACGGCCCTGCGCCGGCGCCGCTGGGCCGGCTCGGTCGCTGGTCGCGGGCGTTGCTGCCCGGAGCACGACCGGCCCGCCCATCGCCCGACGACGAGTCACTGCTCGAAGCGTCCGACGTCTTTCGCGTCGCCCAGGTCTATTTCGACGTGCACCGCCGGCCGCTGCAGGTCAGGCTCCCCGGTCCGCCCGGCATCATGCACTGGACCTATCCGGTGCCGCTCTACGTCGCCGGATGGCATAATCTCTACACCGTCCACGACGTCATACCGCTGCTCCATCCCGAGCTCACGCACATCGATGCCCGGCGTTACCGCCGCATGCTGGCGGCGTTGGCCCGCTGCGCCACGCGCCTCGTCGCCGTGTCGGAGACCGCCCGGGCCGAGATCGTCGACGTGACCGGATGTGCGCCGTCCTTCGTAGTCGATTGCAGCGTGGCGGTCGATCCGGCGCCGCAGCCCGCCGCTGCGCTGCCGAGGGGACTTGAACCCGGCCGCTATCTGCTCGTCTGCGGCACGGTCGAGCGCCGCAAGAATGTCGCGCGAGTGCTGGAGGCATACCGCCGCAGCGCGCTCGCCGTACCGCTCGTCATTGCCGGTCCGGATGGCCCTGACGCCGGGGAGATCGGCCGGCAGATTGCGGCGACCGCGGGAGCGGTCCGCCTGCCCTATCTCGACGCGCCGGCCATGGGCGCCCTGCTGGCGCATGCGGAGGCGCTGGTCATGCCGTCGCTCGCCGAGGGTTTCGGCCTGCCTGTGGCGGAGGCGATGGCGCTCGGCACGCCGGTCTTGACCTCCGACCGCGGCGCGCTGGCGGAGACGGCCGGGGGCGCCGCCCTGACGGTCGATCCCGAGAATATCGACCGACTGGCAGATGCCATGCAGCGCCTCTGCGGGGACGCCGCCCTGCGCGCCGATCTCGCGGCAGCCGGGCGCCGCAACGCCGCCCGCTTCACGCCCGCACGCTTCGCGGGACGATTGACGCAGGCCTATGCCGACGTGATGGGGCAGCCGGCATGACCCAGTTCGACGTCGGCATCGACGGCTACAATCTCGCGCTGCCGAACGGCACCGGCGTCGCGACCTACGGCCACGTCCTGGCCGACGTGCTCCGCGGCGGTGGTCACCATGTCACGGGCGTGTTCGGCGTCGATGCCGGACGCGATCCCGCCATGCGCGAGGTCCTGTTCTACGACCGGCTGGGTCATGTTCCGCCTACCCCGCACCTGCGCCGCAAGCGCAGCCGACGCATCCTGCGCGCGGCGTTGCGCCCGTTCCATGCCCGGCAGGCCGCCGACGTGCCGCGCACCGGGCGGGTGGAAACGGCCAACCTTGTCGAGCGGTTGCCTGTCTTCGATCGCCTGGCCAGCAGCGCCGACCTGTTCGAGATCGCGCACCGGCACTTCAACCTGTACGGCCGCTTCCTGCGGCTGCGGATGCCGGTGCCGCCCGCCGTCATGCACTGGACTTACCCGCTGCCGATCCGGCTGGACGGCGCCGCCAACGTCTACACCCTGCACGATCTGGTGCCGCTGCGGCTGCCCTACACCACGCTGGACGCAAAGCGGGCCTATCGCGACCTGCTCGCCGCCTGCTGCCGCGACGCCGCCCATATCTGCACCGTCTCGGAGACGAGCCGGGCCGACATCATGGCGGAGTTCGACCTTCACGCCGACCGGATCACCAACTGCTACCAGGCCTCGCCCCTAGCAGTGCCGTCGAGCGATCCGGCCGAGGATGCCGCATTGGTCGAGAACATCTTCGGCCTGCCGCATCGCGGCTACTATCTTCACTTCGGCGCGATCGAGCCGAAGAAGAATATCGGCCGCCTGCTGCAGGCCTATCTCGGCACCGGCATCGCGGCGCCGCTGGTGCTGACCGGCGGACGCGGCTGGCAGGCGGCGGAGGAACTGCGCCTGCTGGTGCCGGACGACGAGGCGGAGACGGCCCACGGCCGGCGCATGGCCGAGCGCGTGCGCCGGCTCGAACATCTGCCGCGCCCCCTGCTGACCCGACTCATCCGCGGGGCACGCGCGGTGCTGTTCCCGTCGATCCACGAAGGCTTTGGCCTGCCGGTGCTGGAGGCGATGCAGCTCGGCACGCCGGTGCTCACGTCCGCGGTCGGCGCCACGGCCGAGATTGCGGGCGATGCCGCGCTGCTGGTCGATCCTTACGACATAAGCGCGATCGCCGCGGGATTGCGCGCGATGGATGCCGATGCCGCTTTGCGCGACCGGCTGAGCCGTGCCGGCCCAGCGGCCGCCGCTCGTTTCTCGGCACAAGCCTATCGGCAGCGGCTGGGGGCCATGTACCGCCGCGTCCTTTCCGACGATGCAGCAACCATGTAATCGGCTCATCGCTGGTTAATTGACTCTTAACCATGCGCGTCTAAATCCCCGCCCCGCTCGGCACGCTTACCTGCATCAAGCGCGACGCCTGGATTTTTGGTGTGATTTCAAAGTTTAAACGCTCTTCTTCGCCTTACCGGCTGACCGGCCGCCTCGCCTGTGCGACCCTAGCCCTGTGCGCGCCGGTGGCGGGATGGGCGGAGACGCTGGCCGACGCCGTCGCATCGGCTTACGACCGCAATCCGCAGCTGGTGCAGCAGCGCTACCTGCAGAAGGCGCGCGACGAGGGCTATGTGCAGGCGCGCGCCCAATATGGTCCGTCGGTCAACGCGGAAACGCAGGGCGGCCACAACTATCAGAGGGCTGCGAATTTCCTTGGCGTGAAGACGTCGACCGAGTCCGACAGTCAGACGAGCACGGTATCGATCAACCAGCCGCTCTATTCGTCGGGGCGGATTCGCGGCAACGTCGAGGCAGCCACCGCGGCGGTGCTCGGCGGGCGCGAGCAGTTGCGGCTGACCGAGCAGCGCGTCGTCGAGGACGTGATCCAGGTCTATGCCGCGGTGCTGCGCGACGAGGCCCGGCTGGATGTCGGCCGCGAGAATCTGACGGTGCTCGAAGGACAATTGCGCCAGAACACCAAGCGCCAGCAGGTCGGCGACGTGACGCTGACCGACGTGGCCCAATCCGACGCGCGCGTCGCCGCGGCAGAGTTGCAGCTCGCCAGCTTGGAAGCGCAGCTGACGATCTCGCGCGGACAGTATCTGGAGGTCGTCGGCCACAATCCCGGCGATCTCGAGCCGCTGCCGCAGCTCGCCCCGCTGCCGCCGACGATCGATGCGGCGTTCATGCTGGCGGACGACAACAATCCTGCCCTGTCGGCGGCGCACTATGTCGAGCGCCAGTCCAGCGCCACCTCCGCCGCCACCCGCGGCGAGCAGGGGCCGACTGTCTCGCTCGGTGCACAGGCACAATACGTCAACAGGCCGTTTCGGTTCGGCGGATTGCAGGGCCAGACGGCGGCCTTCGCCGGCGTCACCGTTACGCAGCCGCTGTGGGCCGGCGGCGCGATCCGGTCGCGCATTCGCGAGGCGGACGCGCGCAACTTCGCCGATCAGGCCGGGATCGACATCGCCCGCCGCCAGACGATGCAGGACGTCACTTCGTCCTGGGCGCAGCTGTCCTCAGCGCGCACCGAAGTGGTCAGCGGCGAGCGTCAGGTGGCGTCGGCGCAGGCCGCCTTCGCCGGCATGAGCTGCGAGGAACTGAACGGCCTGCGCGCGACGATCGAGACGCTCAATGCCGAGCAGGAATTGCAGGCCGCGCAGCTGCAGCTGCTGGCGAGCCGTTACCAGGTCTACGTGTCGCATGCGGCGCTGCTGGCATCGGTCGGCACCCTCTCCGCGCAGCAGATCGCGGACGGCATCCACACCTACGATCCCGAGGCCAACTTCAAGCGCGTACGCTTCCGCGGCGCGACCCCGCTCGACTTCATCGCGATGGCGATCGACCGGATCGGATCGGCCGGTCCGCGTGGGCCCGTTTCGGCCGACCTGTCGGGCGCCAACGTACCGAAGCTCGACTATGTCGACCCGCTCGCGCCCTCGCCCGGCCCCGCGCTGATGAACAAGCCGCTGACGCCGATCACGCAGAGCCGCCTGCGCCTGCCGGACGGCAGTCTCGCGCGCTGTCCGCTCAACGACATCCGGCCGGTGCGCTGATGCCGCGCGTCCGCTCCCCGCTTTACATTGCCGCTGCCCGCTGTGCGGACGGCCGAGGATTGATCTGATATGGCGACTTCACCTCTTGCTCCCGGCGCACGTCCCCTGCCGAGCCCGCTCGCCCGCGCACTGCGCCTGGGCGTGGCGCCGATCGGCTTCGCGGCGCTGTTCAGCCTGGTTTCCAACCTGCTCTACCTCGCGCTGCCGATCTACACGAACCAGATCTACAGCCGGGTGCTGGCCAGCCAGTCGGGATCGACCCTGCTGGTCCTGTCGGCCGGATGCGCCTTCGTTTTCCTCATCTCCTCGGTGATCGATCATTACCGCGCGCAGGTGCTGAGCGGCTTCGGCGTGGTCTTCGATCAGCAGCTCGCCAGCCGCACCTTCTCGGCATTGTTCGACGCGGTGGTGCGCCGCCGCGGCACGCGCGCGCAGGCGCTGCGCGACCTCGACACCGTGCGGCAGGCGATCGGCGGCCAGGCGATCAACATCCTGTTCGACCTGCCGTGGCTGCCGGTGTTCATGGTCATCCTGTTCGTGATCGATCCGATGATCGGCGCGGTGACCCTGATCGGCGCCGTCATCCTGATCCTGCTCGCCTTCCTGCAGGACCGGTCGACCCACGCCAAGATCAAGGAAGCGAACGAGGCGGCGATCGCCAGCTACAGCTTCACCGACGCCGCGCTGCGCAACGGCGAAGTCGTCCGCGCGCTCGGCATGCTGCCGACGCTCGGCCGGCAGTGGGCGCGCAATCGCTACGTCTCGATCGCGGCCAGTTCAGAGGCGGCGGAATCGTCGGGCTTCTATGGCGGCGCGATCCGCTTCGTGCGCATGCTTATCCAGATCGCGATCATCGCGGTCGGCGCGTGGCTGGTGGTGGAGCGCACCATCCCGTCGGGCCTGCTGTTCGCCAACATGATCCTCGCCTCGCGCGCGCTGGCGCCGATCGAGCGGATCGTCGGATCGTGGAAGGCGCTGATCGACGCGTCGCAGGCCTACAAGCGCCTCGACGCCATTCTGCTCGACTTCGTGCCGCCCGAGCCGGTCACCAAAATGCCGCGGCCGAACGGCACGATGAGCGTCGAGTCGGTCAGCTTCGCGCCGGCCGGTGCGCCCGCGCTCGTGCTGATCAACCTCAACTTCAAGATCGAGCCGGGCGATTTCGTCGGCATCATCGGCCCGTCTGGCGCCGGCAAGTCGACGCTCGCCCGCCTGATGGTCGGCATCTGGAAGCCGAACAGCGGCACGGTGCGGCTGGACGGCGCGGACGTCTATACCTGGGACCGCGAGGATTTCGGCCGCAACGTCGCCTACCAGCCGCAGGACACGGAGCTTTTCGCGGGCACGGTGCGCGACAATATCGCGCGCTTCCTGCCCGACGCGACCGACGAGCAGGTCGTCGCCGCCGCCCAGCAGGCCGGCGCGCACGAGCTGATCCTGCGCCTGCCCAAGGGCTACGAGACCGACCTCGGCGAGGGTGGCGCGGTGTTGTCCGCCGGCCAGCGCCAGCGGGTCGGGCTGGCGCGCACCCTGTTCGGCGACCCCAAGCTCATCATCCTCGACGAACCCAACGCCAATCTCGACACGGACGGCGAGGCCGCGCTGATGGCGGCGCTGGGCAAGGCCAAGGAGCGCGGCGCGACCGTGATCCTGATCTCGCACAAGCCGAGCGTCTTCGCGCTGGCCGACAAGATCATGGTGCTCGTCAACGGTCAGGTCACCCACTTCGGTCCGCGTGATGAGGTGCTGGCGAAGCTGCAGCCCGCCAAGGCTCCGGCCCAACAGCCGCAGCAGCCGCAGCAGCCGCCCAAGTTGAAGGAGGTCGGCGCATGAGCCGGTTCGGAGAAATCATCCGCCAGATCCGCGGCGAGCCGGCGCTGCCCGCGCCGCCGCAGCCCGGCTTCGCGGAACTTGATCGCGGCGAGACCGAGATCATCCGCCTGCGCCTTCGCCGGCCGATCCTGGCCGGCTCGATCGTCGCCCTGGTGCTGGTGCTCGGCCTGCTGATCTGGGCCGCCTTCTTCCACATCAGCGGCGCGGTGATGGCCCAGGCGCAGGTGCGGGTGGAAGGCAACAGCAAGGTCGTGCGGCAGCGCGACGGCGGCATCATCCGCCGGATCTACGTGCGCGAGGGCCAGCGCGTCCGGCGCGGCCAGGTGCTGATGCAGCTCGACCCGGTCCAGACGCAGGCGACGGTCGACGTGTGGCGGTCTCAATATTATGCGGCGCTGGCCGACATCGCGCGGCTGCAGGCGCAGCAGGCCGGATCGATGGACATCCACTTTCCGGCCGAGCTGCTGGCGCGGCAGGCCGATCCGCAGGTCGCGGCGCTGCTCGCCGGCCAGCGCTCGCTGCACACCTCGACCATGATGCTGTACAGCAGCCAGGCCAACGTGCTGGGCAGCCAGGGGGCGCAGGTGGCGTCGCAGATCGACGGCATGCGCGCGCAGATGACATCGGTCGATATGCAGTCGGGATCGATCAAGGATGAACTAGGCGGGGTGCGCGAGCTCAACCGCCTCGGCTACGCACCCAAGACGCGCGTGACCGCGCTCGAGCGCGGCAGTGCCCAGCTGAAGGGGCAGCGCGGGTCGATCCAGGCCGACATCGCGCGCGCGCAGCAGTCGATCGGCGGCGTCCGCCTGCAGATCGCGCAGCTGGAGGAGAAGCGGCAGTCGGAGGCGGCGGCCGGCATCCGCCAGGCGCAGGACAAGCTGGCCGAGGCGGCGCCCAAGCTGCGCGCCACGTCCGAATCCCTGTCCGAGACGACGGTGCGCGCACCGGTCGACGGCTACGTCTTCAACCTGACCCAGTTCACCGAGGGCGGCGTCGCCGGCGCGGGCGAGCGGCTGCTCGACATCGTGCCGACCTCGACCCCGCTGGTGCTCAGCGCCAAGGTGCGTCCCAACGATATCGCCGAGGTCCATGTCGGCATGAAGGCGCGCGTGACGCTGACCGCGTTTAATCCGCGCACGACGCCGCCGATCGACGGCGTGGTCACTCTGGTGTCGCCCGACGCGACGCAGGACGACCCGACCGTGCCGGGATCGGCCGGCATGTCACGCGAGCCCTATTACCAGGTCCAGGTGAAGGTCGATCCGAAGGAGCTCGCCCGAGCCGGCAGCGAGGTCCATTTGTCCCCGGGCATGCAGGCGAGCGTCAGCATCATCACGGGATCGCGCACGATCATGGACTATCTGCTCGGGCCGATGACCGACGCCATGCGGACGGCGATGCACGAACGGTGAGCTTGCAACACGACTGTTCCCCGGCAAAGGCCGGGGCCCAGCTTTTCAGGGAAGATGCGCGCAGCAGCGCGCCCGCGCTTCCGCGCGGAACATCGTCGGACTGGATCCTGGCCTCCGCCAAGGAACGGCGAGAATGCCAGGAAGGGTCATGCTGACCCACCCCACCAAGCGCGTCGACTTCCTCGTCGCCGGCGCACAGAAGGCGGGCACGACCGCCCTGTTCGACTATCTCGCCGAACTGCCCGCGCTCGAACTGCCGCACATCAAGGAAGCGCACTTCTTCGATGACGAGGAACGCGTGGACTGGCGCGCACCCGACTACGCGCGCTACCACGCGCTGTTCGCCGATCCGGCGCGGCTGTGGGGCGAGGCGACGCCGATCTATCTCTACTGGCCGAACGCGCTGGAGCGGGTGCGCGCCTACAATCCCGCCATGAAGCTGATCCTGCTGTTCCGCGATCCGATTGCGCGCGCCTGGTCGCACTGGCAGATGGAATATGCGCGCGGCAAGGAAACGGAGCCGTTCGGCTGGTGCATCCGCGAGGGCCGCGCGCGCATGGCGCAGGGCGCGCCCTACCCCGGCTTTCATCGCGTCTACTCCTATGTCGAGCGCGGCTTCTATGGGCGGCAGCTGACGCGCGCGCTCGATCTCTTCCCGCGCGATCAGCTGCTGCTGCTGGAATCCGGGAAGTTGAAGCACGATCCGACGGGGACGATCAGGTCGATCTGCGACTTCCTGGGCATCGCCCCACCGGATCATGATGCGGTGCCCCGCACCTCCCGTCCGGCCGCAAGGATCGCCTATCCTGCAACATTGACCGATCTGGATGTGACTTTCCTGCATCACCAGTTTGCCGAAGAGTTGGAGCGCTTTCGATGGCTCGGCGGTAATGTCCCGTTAGCCACCCCGCATTAAGCCCCTGAACCTTCGCGGTTTTGACGCGCTGGAAGGGGAACCATCCGGCGTTTGCGGCGTAGTGCGCCCCGGTCGGCTTATGCCCTGTTTTCCGCGGCATCCGGGTCGATTGAGGGCGAAACGATTGGGCGTTTAGTGGTTGCACGGGTATCGAAGCTTGGCTAAGTGTTCGTGGCGCTCGCTTGCGCTGATCGCACCTCGGTGCGGTTAGGCATGGGCGGAGGGCGCCTCCAGCCACCTTTAAGGAGGGGGGGGCTTCGTACTACGCCCGGACTGTAAGGTTCTTTTGGAGGCATAAATGGCGAATTACCTTTTTGAGCAAATGACGGATGCGCAGGCGGCTGCCTACAATCACGCGTCAGACGATCTGTTTTTCTTGACTGGCAGCCCGGCGAGCATTGGAGTCACCGTAAATCCTCCCGGCGTGTTTTCCACCGCTTCGCTCACGCTGACAAACGGAAGCGTTACCCACACGTTCGGTGCAAACGCCTTGGCGGGTGAGAGCCTTACCTTCTTCGGTGGCAACTCGAGCGATACACTTTCATTTGGGCATAACGACGGCAGCAACGCAGACGATATTGCGACGGTTCCTGGCGTTGCAGGCGCGGGAGCTCGCCACTACGCTCTTGGTGGTGATGACTCCATTACCGGTAGTCTTGCAAGCGACACTATCTATGGTGGCGAAGGCGACGATACCATTAATGGTGGCTCTTCCGGTAATCAAGCTGACTTCCTGCTCGGCGGCAATGGCGCAGACTCGCTCGTTGGTGGCACTGGGAACGATCATATCTACGGTAATTCGAACACCACGATACAGGGCACCGTTGACGGTAATGACACGATCTCGGCCGGTAACGGGTCCGATTATGTCAACGGCAATGGTGGCAACGACATCATTGACGGTGGTAACGGCAGCGATGTTCTGTACGGCGGTAACGGTGCGGACAGCATCAATGGTGGCGACGGTAACGGCAACGATTATCTGCAGGGTAACAAAGGCGACGACACCCTGTTGGGCGGCGACGGTAATGATACCCTTCGTGGCGGTGCTGATAACGACTCGCTTACTGGCGGCAATAACGACGACCATCTGATAGGTGACGCAGGCAATGACACAATTGTTGGCGGCACTGGATATGACGATCTGACTGGTGGCATTGGTGCAGATGTGTTCCGGTTTGCTGCTGGAGATGCCAGCAATGGTACGGTTGGGACTGCGCACGTTAGTGATGCAAATCATGACGTGACCGATTTTATCAACGATTATGCCCACGGCACTGACACAATCGATCTCGTTTTCACGGTTGCAACAACTGATGTTCTGCATACCGCGGCGGGTGTTAGCTTTAGTGCGGGTGGTGTTGATGCTGCACAAGATTATGCACAGCAACTGCTGGATGCACATACCGGTACCACTGATATCGCGGCAATTACGGTCGGTACGGATACGTACCTGTTCTTCAACGGCGCAGGCACTGGAGCGACGATCGATAGCGCGATCAAGCTGGTAGGTGTAGCTGACGCAGCAATCACGAGTGCCGATTTCGTCTAATCGAAATCGACCAAGAAACTCAAGGGCCGGCTCACAAGAGCCGGCCTTTTCTTTTTGTGAACTGTACGAGATGGAGCAAGTGTCAAATGCTCGTTATACCAGCAACCATCTCTTAGGTAAGAAGCTTATCAATCGTAGCTAGCCAAGCCGCAGTTCCTTGCTCACGGCTAAATGCATTACGCGCGCGTCGATGCGCTTTCTGACGCACGTCTGAAAACAGTTGCGATTCGCGCACCACTCGCACGAGCGCGGCACTCAGTTCCGGCACGTCGAAGAAGGATAGCAACACGCCCTCCCTGCCGTTCACAATGGCATCCCGCACCGGCGGTGTGTCCGACGCGATGATCAGGCATTCCGCCGCCATGGCCTCCACCAGCGACCATGAGAGCACGAACGGGTACGTATAGTAGACGTGCGCCCAGGACAGAGAGAAGGCGTCGATCAGGGTGCTGTGCGGCACCTTGCCGAGGAAGTGGACGCGGCTGAGGTCAAGGCGATCACCCAGTTCCTCCAGCATCCACGATTTCCAGTCTTTGCCGTTGGGGCTGGTGGCGCCGTAGCCGCTCGGCGCGGTGCCGCCGATCAGGACCACTTGGGCTTCAGGGCAGGCGTCCAGGAAGGCGGGCAGCGCGCGCATGAAGATGTGGAAGCCGCGCAGCGGCTCGAACGTGCGGTTCACGAAGGTGATAAGCGGCGTGGTGCCATCCAGTACGCGGCCGTTGGGCAGTTTCAGCCGCGCGTTCGGCCGCCTCGCCGCATGCTCCACGTCCACGCCTTCGTGGATGATGCGGATGACGCCCTGCAGCGCCGGCGGGAAGCTGGAGGCCTGGAACGGGGTCGGGCAGACGATCCGGTCGGCGTAGGCATAGGCCAGCACCTGCGTCGCATTCTTGGCGTGGACCCGCATATTCTGCTCGAGGTCGCTCGACGGGAATTCTGGATCGAAGTTCATGTCGCCGCCATGGCTGCGATACAGCATCTCGCCGAAGAGGATGATGCGCGCGTCGGGCCAGATCTCCTTGAGGAAGAGCGTCTCGCCCCAGCCGGGATGGCCGATGATCACGTCGGGGGTGAAGCCGTCGCGCTTCAGCTGCAGCGCGGTCGCCGCAGCCGCGCTGCCGCGGATCAGGTCCGCCTCCGCGCGGGTTGCGGGCGGGAACAGGCCAGGCGTGGAGCCGCGGCTGGTGCTCCAGCGCCGGAAATCGATGCCCGGCCGCGGCTTGGCGGTGGCACCACCAATCGCCGCAACCTTGTCGCCGCGTTTCAGCAGCGCGTCGGCGATGTGGGGAAATTGGCCGGGGAAATTCTGATGCACGATCAGGATATTGGCCATCAGAGTGTCAGCTCGAAGTCGTGGGAGAGAATATTGCGGCCGTTGCGCAGCACGCGGTAGGCGGCGCGGTAAGGACCGGCAGGCCAGCCGCCTGCCGGCGCATGCGCCTTGCCGACGAACAGCATCTGCTGCGCCTTGTCATGGTCGAGCGGCGGGGCGGTGCTGTCCGCCACCGCCGTCCCGCCCGGCGCGGTTAGAGTCAGGCGCTGCACGTCGCCGGCCTGCAGGCCGATCGCCTGGACGAACGCCACCAGCGCACTGGTCCGACCGGGTCTGGGCAACTGACCGCTTCCCTGCTCCTGGATGTCACGCATCGTCACCGGACGCGCGGCGAAGCCGGAGACCAGCACCTCGCCCTCGCGATAGGGCGGCGTGCGGCTCCACAGGCTGGCCGTGCGGCCGCCAGCGGAGAAGGCGAACGGGTCGACCGCCCTGCCGTCCTTGCGGACGGTCAAGTGGAGGTGCGGGAATTCGGTATCGCCGGACAGACCGACCTGCCCGAGCACGGCGCCGGTTGCGACCTGCTGGCCCGGCCGCACCGCCAGGCTGCCCTGCCGCATGTGGCAATATTGCGTCCCCCAGCCGCCGCCATGATCGACCACGACGCCGTTGCCGCACTCGACGCCCGAGGCCGCACCCGCCGGCGCATCGCGGATCGAACGGTCGGGCACGCCGTCCCGCACGCGCAGCACGGTGCCGCCTGCCGCCGCCAGCACGTTCACGCCGCGCCGTTCCAGCGTCATGCTGGCGAGGCGGATGTCTATCCCGTCATGCCCCGGATAGGTACGCGCATGGCCGGCATAGTCGCGGACGGCCGGGCCGGGATCCTCGTCCACGTAATTCTGGATCGCGCAGTCGCCACCGAGCGTGCAGGCTACCGGCCACGCCAGGCGAATGCCGGGCGATGGCGCGGCCGCACTCAGGCCGGCCCACATCGACGCGCCGAGCAGAGGCAGGGTCCAAGATTTCATAACAGCGCCTCCAATCGCGCGACCATATCGCCCGCCACGGTGGCAACGGAGCGCCGGGCCCACAACCACGGCGCTCCCGCGACGGCCTTGTCCCGTGCGGCGCTCCGGTCATCGATCAGGGAGCGCAGCGTCTCGAACCAGTCGGTCGCGAAGAGGGCGACGCGCGCGGCGGCGGGATCGAGCCGGTAGGCGGGACAGTCCTGCACCACCGGCACCAGCCCGAGCGCCACATAGTCGAGCAGCTTGACATCGGACTTGCCGCCGTTGAACCGCGTGTCCGCGAGCGGCGCGAGCCCCACGTCGAACGGCCCCTGACTGCGCAGCCAGCGGACGAAGCGATGATAGGCGATCGCGTCGGCGGGCGGGGTCAGGCGATGCAGCCACGGCGCCGGCGCAACGTCGGCGGCGATACCGATCAGCGTCAGGTCGAACCGCCCTTCCCGCTCCTGCCACAGGCGCTCGAGCGCGGGTCGCAACTTCGCGAAATCCGGACCATGCGTGCCGGTCCCCATGTAGAGCATGCGCACGCGATCTCCGGCGAGCGGCGCCGGGCGCGGATGACGCCAGTCGCGCCAGATCCGTGGGTCGAGCGTGTTCGGCATCACCGCGTGGCGGTGCGCCGCGTGCGCGTAGAGCTCGGCCAGGCGCGGGGTGGAGAACCAGGTCTCGGCCGATGCCGCGATCGCACGCTCGATCGCGGCGTTGAGCGGCCGGTAGAGGTCCGCCTCCGGATGATCGTCGAGCGCGCAGAAGGCGTCGTCCACGTCCACCACCAGCGCCGCACCCATGGCGCCGAGGCGCGCCACCAGCCGATCGACCGCCACGACCGACGGCATGGCCGCGCGCTGGACGATGCAGACCCCGCACGGCGGCGGCGCATCGCCGGCATAGCCCATCGTCACCGCGACCCGGCCGACGACGCTCTCGTCGGTGAGCGGGCAGAGCAGACGGATGTAGGCGGAGCTCTGCGGCCCTTGTCCCCCGCGCGGCACGATCAGGTGGACGCGGAGAGGCAAAGCGCCTTGTGGTGCGGGATTGCCTACCCCAACCCCTCCCGCAAGCGGGTGGGGCTTAGTTTGCTTCTCCCCTCCCGCTTGCGGGAGGGGTTGGGGGGTGGGCAATCCCAGAAGGACCAGCGTGTCGTCAACGATGCGCTGCGCGCGGGCATCGAAGCTGTGATCTTCACGAATCCGTTCCGCCGCCTCACGCGATCCCGCCTCGCCCCGCAACCGATCCGCCGCCGCGCGCAGCTCGGCCGGGCCGCGCACCTGCGCCACCGCCGATCCGAAGATCCGCCCGATCGAGGGCACCGGATCGGAGATCGCCTTGCCGCTGGCCGCGACCACGTCGAACAGCCGGTTCGACACCAGCCCGAACGCCGCCATCGACGGCCAGTGATCGTTGAGCACCGCGCCGGCGCCGGCATAGAGCGGCCCGAGCGCACGATTGTCGACGCCGCCGCCCTTCACCAGCTCCGGCGGAACCAGCCCGTCCCAGCCGCCGCCGTAGATGGCGGGCGGCCGATCCGCCTCGATGGCCCAGCGGACGATGTCGCGCTCGACCCCGCGCGAATTGCCGGCGAACAGCAGGTCGGCCGTGGGCGCAGCATCCTCGATCGGGTGGAAGCGATCGGGATCGGTCGCCTGCAGCAGCGCCGTGACCGGCGGCCTCACCAGGTGGTCGAGCAAGGCCGCATAGCTGTCCGACGCCACGTAGACGCGGGCGTAGCGGTCATATTCCTCGTAGGGCACCTGATCGGGGTGGCTGATATTCCACAGGTAGGCGAGTTGCCCCGGCCGCGGCGTGTAGGGGATCAGGCCGCGCAGGCTGATCGCCACATCCTCCTCGGCGAGCGATCGGCCGCTCCAACAATCTCGAAAATCGACATGCACGTCGTGGCCTAGTCGACGGATCGCCTGGGCAAGCGAATCCGCGAAGTGCCAGTCTCCCCAGACCTGCTTCTCCGCTTCCGGCGCCGCGATCTTAATGGCGAAGCTCAGCCGCAGCCCGGCCATGAACTCGGGCGAGCCGACCTCCAGACCATTACGGTTCTTGGTCGCGACCAGCTTCTGGAAGGCGGCGGGCTCGGCGGTGGTGATGCGGCCGGGGTCACCCTTGCCGTCATAGTAATCGCAGCCGACGAACGGCGCATAGCCGACCGCGTGATCCCGGCCGATGCGCAGGATCAGGTCCCAGTCGACCATACGCCGCAGCCGGGTGTCGAACCCGCCGACCGTGTCGATCAGCACGCGCCGGTGACAGAAGGCGTTCAGGTCGACATAATTCTGGGCGAGGCACGCCGCATAGTCGAACGTGTCGCCACGATAGCCGGTGAGATGGCCGAGATCGTCGCGCAGTGCGATCGCGCTGTAGCCCGCCGGCAGATCGTTTGCGGTCAGGAAGCGCGTCATCACCTCCAGGAACCACGGCATCCAGCGATTGTCGCTGTCGAGGTAGGCGACGATCTCGCCGGTCGCCGCCGCCAGCCCGCGGTTGCGCGCCGCCGACACGCCGCCGTGCGCGCCCGCGACCCAGCGCACGCGCGGATCGGCGAGGAACGGCTCTACCGCGGCATAGGTGCCGTCGGTCGAGCCGTCATCGGCGACAATCAGTTCGAACGCCTCGTGCGTCTGGGCGAGCACCGAGCGGATCGCAGCTGCGATCGTCGCCGCACGGTTCCACGCCGGCATGACCACCGACACGCGGGTGGCGGCGGACTGCGCCTTCGCCGCCTGCGGCAGTTCCGCGATCGTACGGAGGAAGGCCTCCTCCGCGGCAACGTCGAAATGCTGGTAGAAGCGGCGCTTGCCGTCGCCGGCGCTTTCGTAATCGGGCTGGCTGACCGGGATCGCGATCCGCTGCTCCGGTGCGCCCACTTCGAGGAAGTGGCGCAACGGATCGCCGGACACGTCGTCATAGGCGGCGCGATAGTAGTGGCCGTCGAACAGCGGACCGGTCGGCCTGCCCTCCTCCGCGCCGTGCTGCGCATAATGTTCGAGCGGATGCACGCCCGCCGCCGCCAGGTCGGGGTGGATGCGCAGGTAATATTCGCTCGAGAAATAGGGGTTGGGATCGAGCGCGTCGGCGGCGCGGCCGTGGCGGATATAGTCGACCAGCGGGTTACGCGCGGCGATCAGGCCGGCGAGCGCGTCGTCGAGCGGCGCCACGAAGCGCTCGGCGCGGTCGACCAAAGTTCGGATGATGGGCGTGTGGCTCGGCTCCCCCGGCGCCCGAACCAGCGCCAGCGATCCGTCCTCATCGACCAGCCCGATCGTGCCGCCGAGCGCCACCGCGGCAAGGCCGAACAGGCGCTCCAGCGCATGGGCCAGCGTGCCGTCCCGCTCGCTCTGGTGGTCGTCGAACGCGGCGAGATCGGCGATCCGGCGCAGCAGCTCCGGCCGCGTCCAGAACATCGTACCGGCGAAGAAGCCCCAGTCGGCGAGGGGGTAGAGCGGCGCCATCAGCCGCGGCGCCAGCTCCGCGACCAGGCCGGCATTGCCGAACTGGTGGCTGGCTGCAGACTTGTAGAGCGCGGCCGGTCCGGCGAGCATCAGCGCCGGATCGTCGCGGAACGCGTCGAGCAGGCGCGTGACGAGCGCGTCGTCGCGGATCAGCCCGTCATAGCCGATCGCCCGCCACTCGGCGGCGTAGCCGGAGTCGCCCTTCTTGGTGTGGAGATGGCAGATCGCCGCATAGCCCTCCTCCGCGACGAACGGCAGCAGGGCGAGCAGCGGGCCGATGTCCCAGCCGCGATTGGCCACAGCGATCCGCACCACGCGCCCGGGAATGCGGTCGAGCGCGCGGTCGATCTCCGGATCGAGCGGGCCGACGAACGTGGCGAGCACGTCGATATCGGCGCGGCCGAGCGCGGCCACGGGCGCGCGGGCGCCGGGGGGGGCGCGCGCGGGTTAGTGGGACGTCCGGATAGAAGAGGTGGAGGTGGATGGCCGCGCGCATCAGCGTCCGCCCATGCGGCGCGCCATCTGCCGGGCATAGTAGCCGGTGTCGAACAAGGCACTGGGATTGTAGCCCCTGGCGGCGCCGATCGTCAGATAGTGGTCAATCGGGTCGAGGCCGGTGGCGGCGACTTCGGGATAGTGCTGGAGATAGTAATCGGCGTCGAATAGGCCGCTGTTGCGGATCAGTTCGGTGTCGCCGCCTTCGCTAAGCCCCTCCCCTTCAGGGGAGGGG
>CAXTUG010000027.1:0-18911 GCA_964247375.1 uncultured Sphingomonadaceae bacterium | reverse complement strand
GAAGAAGCGGGCTACAGCTTCACCGGATCGGCCGAGCAGAATGGCCGCCGGCTGGTGATGGTCGTGTCGGGGCTCACCTCGTTCAACCAGCGCATCTCGGAATCGGTCAATTTCATGAACTGGGGCATGCACGCCTGGCAGTCCAAGCCGCTGTTCGGCGCCGGCGCGCAGGTCGCGACCGCCAAGGTCCAGCTCGGCAACGCCCGTGAGGTCGCGCTGGTGGCGCCGCGCGCGCTGGCGGCGACGATGCCGACCGGCCTCACCGAAACGATCAAAGTGTCGGTCGCGTATGACGGTCCGCTCAAGGCTCCGATCAAGAAGGGCGACCACGTCGCCGACTTGGTCGTGCGCACGTCGGAGGGCCCGCCGCAGCTGATGCCGCTGGTCGCTGCCAACGACGTGGGCGCAGCCGGCTTCTTCGACCGGGTCATGAGCGGGCTGCGCCGCCTGTTCGGCATGGCATGAGCGCACGCCCGCGCGGTCGTTTCATCAGCCTGGAAGGCGGAGAGGGGGTCGGCAAGTCGACCCAGGCGCGCGCACTTGCCGCGGTGCTGCAGGCACGCGGTCTCGACGTCGTCGAGACGCGCGAGCCGGGCGGCAGCACCGGTGCGGAAGCGATCCGCGCGCTGCTGCTGCAGGGCGGGGCGGATCGCTGGGGTCCGCGTGCCGAGGCGCTGCTGTTCGCTGCGGCGCGTGCCGATCACGTCGCCAGGACCATCCTGCCGGCGCTGGAGACCGGCGCCTGGGTCATCTGCGACCGGTTCCTTGACAGCTCGATCGCCTACCAGGGTGGCGCCGACGGGTTGGGAGCGGATGCGATCCGGGCGCTGCACGCCGTCGGCAGCGACGGGCTGCTGCCGGACCGGACCTTGCTCCTCACCTTGCCGGAGGAACTGGCGATGACGCGCGAGGCGGCGCGCGATGCCGGCCGGCCGGACCGGTTCGGCGCGCGTGATCCGGACTATCATCGCCAGGTCACGCAAGCGTTCCGCCTGCTGGCCGAGGATGAACCGGAACGCTGGCGAGTCGTAGAGGCTGGAGGCAGCCCGGAGCAGGTGACCGCGGCGTTGCTGACGGCGCTGGAGGATTTGGCGTGAGGGCGGGTACGTTCCCTCCTCGCCGGCCTTTGCCGGGGAGGGGAGCCATCGCACAGCAATGGTGGAGGGGGCGCTCCCTCCTCGAGATTACCCCTTCACCACGCTGCTTCACAGCGCGGTCCTCCTCTCCGGCAAAGGCCGGGGAACAGATGCCGTGATCGTCGGTCACGAGGAGCCAACCGCCGCGCTGCTGGACGCCGCGCGCTCGGGCCGGATGCATCATGCTTGGCTGCTGACCGGACCGCAGGGGGTCGGCAAGGGCAGCTTCGCGCGCATCGCAGCGCGCTGGCTGCTCGCCGACGCCGCCGGACCGGCCGTGCCCAAGGATGGGCTTGATGTGCCGATGGGTCACCCCATTGCTGCGCTGCTGCAAGCGGGATCGCATCCGGATTTCAGGCTGTTGGAGCGGCTTACCAAAAATAGCTCGGAAGAACTTGCCCGCTCGATCACCGTCGACCAAGTGCGCGGCCTGCTGCCTTTGTTCGCCACCACGCCCAGCCTGTCGCGCCGCCGGGTGGTCGTCATCGATGCGATCGACGACATGGAGCGGAACGGCGCCAACGCACTGCTCAAGAACCTAGAGGAGCCGCCCGCGGGCACCGCCTTCCTGCTGGTCAGCCAGGCACCGGGCCGGCTCCTGCCGACGATCCGGTCGCGCTGCCGCCTGCTGCGCTTCTCGCCGTTGGACGACGAGCAGGTGCGGACGGTGCTGCGCCGCGCGCTGCCGGACAGCAACTCCGCCGAACTCGATAGCCTCGTCCGGATCGCCGGCGGCGCGCCCGGCAACGCGCTGCGTTTCGCCGGGCTCGACATCGCCGCCCTCGACGCCGCGATCGACAAGCTGGCGGCCCATGGCGACATCACCAACGCGCTCCGCGTCGCGCTCGGGCGCACGCTGGCGCTCAAGACCGCGCAGGAGCGCTATCAGGCGTTCCTCGAACGCGCGCCCGCCCGCATCGCCGCCGACGCCCGCCGCGGCCGGGGCGACATGGGAGAAACGGTCGCCTTGTACCGGCAGGCGCGCGACATCGCCGACCGCGCCGTCCGTCAGTCGCTCGATCCGCAACTGACCGTCATCGAGCTCGCGGGACTGGTGGCGAAGCTTGCTCCGGTGGAGCGTGTCGCTAAAGGCTAAGCCGTCATGGCCGAGCCCTTCTACATCACTACCGCCATCTCTTATCCGAATGGGCGGCCGCACATCGGCCATGCCTATGAGGCGATCGGCGCCGACGCGATCGCTCGCTATCAGCGCATGCGCGGACGCGACGTCTTCTTCATGACCGGCACCGACGAGCATGGCCTCAAGATGGCGCAGGCCGCCAAGGCGCGCGACCTCGGCCCGAAGGCGTTGGCCGATGAAATGTCATCCTATTTCAAACAAATGGACGAGGCGCTTAACATATCGTTCGATCGCTTCATCCGCACCACGGAGCCGGACCATTATGCGGCGAGTCAGGCGATCTGGCGGGCGATGCAGGCGAACGGCGACATCTATCTCGGCCGCTATGAGGGCTGGTATTCGGTACGCGACGAGGCCTTCTACGGCGCCGACGAGCTGATCGACGGGGAGGGGGAGCAGAAGCTCTCGCCGCAAGGGACGCCAGTCGAGTGGACAGTGGAGGAGAGCTGGTTCTTCCGCCTGTCCGCTTACGCCGACCGGCTGCTGGCGCATTATGAAGCCAATCCCGACTTCATCCGTCCGGAAGGGCGACGCAACGAGGTAACGAGCTTCGTGCGCGGCGGCCTCTCCGATTTGTCGATCTCGCGCACCAGCTTCGACTGGGGCGTGCCGGTGCCGGATGCGCCCGGGCACGTCATGTACGTCTGGGTCGACGCGCTCACCAATTACCTGACCGGTGCCGGCTATCCCGGCGATGCGCCGCGCTGGCCGGCCGACCTGCACGTCATCGGCAAGGACATCGTCCGCTTCCACGCGGTCTACTGGCCGGCCTTCCTAATGTCGGCCGGGCTGCCGCTGCCCCGGCAGGTATTCGGTCACGGTTTCGTGCTGAACCGCGGCGAGAAGATGTCCAAGTCGGTCGGCAACGTCGTCGATCCGGTCGACATGGCGCGGACCTACGGCGTCGACCAGCTGCGCTACTTCCTGTTGCGCGAGGTGAGCTTCGGCCAGGACGGCAGCTACAGCCACGAGGCGATCGTCACCCGCTGCAACGCCGATCTCGCCAATGGCCTCGGCAACCTTGCCCAGCGCTGCCTCTCCATCATCGCCAAGAATTGCGGCGGCGTGATGCCGGAACCCGGCCCGGCGCACGACCAGCTCGGCCTGGCGGCGCTGCTGGAGCGGGTAGCGGATGAGATGGACGACCTGGCGCTCAACCGCGCGCTGGAGATCGTGTGGGACGGCGTCGCGCTCGCCAACCGCTACTTCGCCGACATGGCTCCCTGGTCGCTGCGCAAGGAGGACCCGGCCATGGCCGACGGGGTGCTCTACTGGACGGCGGAGGCGGTCCGCATCCTCGCGCTGCTGGCACGCTGGGCCATTCCCGCGAGCGCCGACAAGCTGCTCGACCTGCTCGGCCAGCCCGAGGATGCGCGCGACTTCGCGGCACTCGCCCGCCCGCTCGCGTCGGGTACGCAGCTGCCGCCGCCGCAGGGCGTGTTCCCCCGCTGGGTGGAACCCGCGTGACGATGGAACGGTGCGCCTCCCCATGCTGATCGATAGCCACTGCCACCTCAACTATAAGGGCCTGGTCGAGGACCAGCCGGCGGTTCTGGCCCGCGCCCGTGCGCGCGGCGTCACCGGCATGCTCAATATCTCCACCCGTGAGCGGGAGTGGGGCGAGGTGGTCGCCACCGCGGAACGCGAGCCGGACGTGTGGGCGTCGGTCGGCATCCACCCGCACGAGGCCGACGAGCACCCGCACGTGGATGCCGCCAAGCTGGTCGAAGCCGCGCAACACACGAAGGTGATCGGCATTGGTGAGACCGGGCTCGACTATTACTATGATCACAGCGACCGCGCGCAGCAGCAGCGCAGCTTCCGCGCCCACATCGCCGCCGCACGCGCGACCGGCCTGCCGCTGATCGTCCATACCCGCGAGGCGGAGGCGGACACCGCCGCGATCATCCGCGAGGAAATGGGGCAGGGGACGTTCCCCGCCCTGATCCACTGCTTCACTGCCAGCGCGGGTTTCGCATGGGAGATGCTGGAGCTCGGCCTCTACATCTCGGTGGCAGGGATCGTCACGTTCAGGAATGCGCGCGACTTGCAGGAAACGGTGGCATCGCTGCCGAGCGATCGCCTGCTGATCGAGACCGACGCCCCGTTTCTGGCGCCGGTACCGCACCGCGGCAAGACCGGCGAGCCGAGCTTCGTCGCCGACACCGCCGCGTTCATCGCCGCCCTCCGCAACGAGCCGGCCGACGTGCTGCAGGAACGAACCGCGGCCAACTTCCTAGACCTGTTCACCAAGGCGCGGCCTTGAAGCTGACGATGCTCGGCTGCGGAACGTCCTCGGGACCGCAACGCCCGGGGGCCGCGGCGCGCGGCCCGCGCCGCCCCCCGGCGGGTGGCCCGCTTCCGTGCTGGTGGAGAGCGACACGACCCGGATCCTGGTCGACACCGGGCCGGACATGCGCGAGCAGCTGGTCGCCGCGGGGGTCGATACGGTCGACGCCGTGCTGTGGACGCACGAGCATGCCGACCATACCCACGGGATCGACGACCTTCGTCAGCTCTTCCACAATATGGGGCGACCGGTGCCGTGCTACGGGCGCGAGCGGGTGCTGCAGTCGCTGGAACACCGCTTCCGCTACGTCTTCCACGGTCGCGGCGGCTATCCGCCGACCGCCACGGCGGGGCTGCTGACCGACGACATGCAGATCGGCGACATTCGCATCCGCACCGTCGACCAGCCGCACGGCGACATTACGGCGGCGGGCCTACGCTTCGACCTGGACGGCTGGTCGATCGGATATTCCACCGACTGTCATGCCTTTACACCGGAAATGGATGATCTGTTCGCAGGTGTCGACCTGTGGATCGTAGACGCGCTCCGCCGCGCGCCGCACCCGAGTCACGCCGATCTGAAGGTGACGCTGGCGGCGGTCCGCACGGTGAAGCCGCGGCGCGCCATCCTGACCCACATGGATCATTCAATGGACTATGCCACGCTCATGGCCGAACTGCCGCCCGGGGTGGAACCCGCCTATGATGGCCTGACGGTGCAGTTGCGATGACGAGCGACGACCATGCCAATGCCGTCTTCTACGCCTTGGCGATGATCCTGCCGCTATCTGCCCTGATCGCGCGGCGCATGCCGCTGCGCCGATCCCTGGCACTGGGCGGCATCTGGCTGGCTATCTTCCTGGTCGCCATGGCAGTAGTCGGGCTCACCCGTGATCGGGCAATGCCGCTGCGGCAAAACCTGACGTCGCTGTTCGGCGATGACGAGCAGCGGATCGTCGGCGGCGCAGTCAGGTTGCGGGCCGCGCCCGACGGGCATTTCTGGGCCGACGTGCAGCTGAACGGCGTCCGCGGCCGCATGCTGATCGACAGCGGCGCCACAACGACGTCGTTGAGCTTGGCGACCGCACGTGCCGCGGGCATCGACGCCGGCGAGAGCGGCATTCCCGTACCGATCCACACCGCCAACGGTCTGGTCATGGCGCACACGTCCAGCGTCGATCGGCTGACATTGGGCCCGATCACCGTCACAAACCTGCGCGTGGTGGTAGCGTCCGAGTTCGGCGACATCGACGTGCTCGGCATGAATTTCCTGTCGCGGCTGCGTTCCTGGCGGGTGGAGCGTGGCATTCTCATCCTGCAACCCTGACCTAATTGTAATTTAACATAATGTATATTATCGAGATAGGTGTTCGTAAGCCCTGGCGTGAGAAAGACCGATCTATCGATGTCTGCCCTTCTTCGTTCACATCGCTAAATGTCAGACGTTCAACGAGGCATTCGAACGTGTTCAGTACGAGCCATGCCAAGTTGCGCTAGAACTAAATCGTCCGAGCGGCGTTACAGACAAGCGGAGGGAATTTGCGAGGCGAGTTATGCTCTTGAGAATAATTCTGGTCGCGGCTCTCATGGGCACCTCGGCGATTGCTGCTGACTTGCCTTCCTCCCCAACGAGCTATGAAACCGACGCCGATAGGTTGACGGCGGATGAACTGGATCAGATCAGAGGAAGCAGCTTTCCCATCGCAGGATTGAGCCTGATTCAGTCCGCTGCAAATGCTTCGACCATGACCGTCGGCGAGACCATGAGCAACACTGGCGAAATCATGCGAGAGCTTACCGACAATTGGACCCTGAATGTTGCCGTGCCTCTCATCGCTGCGGCGACGTCTGCCAGCAGATGAACCGGCAAGATAACTTCCGCGAAAGCTGTTACGTCAGCCCTTGCACGCTTGATGTGGTGAACATATAAGGAACATATGGCGCAGCTGGACACTCGGGAAAAGCTGGCGATCCTGGCGGACGCCGCCAAATATGATGCGTCCTGCGCCTCGTCCGGTTCGGTCAAGCGTACTTCGCGGGACGGCAAAGGCCTGGGCTCCACCGATGGCGGGATGGGCATCTGCCATGCCTACGCTCCGGACGGACGCTGCATTTCTCTCCTGAAAATTCTGCTGACGAACAGCTGCATCTTCGATTGTCACTACTGCATCAACCGCAAGAGCTCGAACGTGCGTCGCGCCCGTTTTACGGTCGAGGAAGTCGTTCAGCTTACCGTCGCCTTCTATCGCCGCAACTATATCGAAGGCCTGTTTCTGTCGTCGGGCATCATCCGCTCGTCCGATTATACGATGGAGCAGATTGTCGAGGTGGCGCGCCGCTTGCGCGAGGAGCATCATTTCCGCGGCTACATCCACCTCAAGACCATCCCCGATGCCGATCCGGAACTGGTGCATCAGGCGGGACTCTATGCCGATCGGCTGTCGATCAACGTGGAATTGCCGACCGCGCCCGGACTGAAGCGGCTGGCGCCGGAGAAATCGGGCGAGCGGATCGAAGGCGCGATGCGCGATCTGAAGGGCGCTATCGAGGATCGGCACGACGCGCGGCGTCGCTTCAAGTCGGCGCCGCGCTTCGCGCCGGCCGGCCAGTCGACGCAGATGATTGTCGGAGCCGACAGCGCCAACGATGCCGAAATCATCGGTAGTGCGAGCCGGCTCTACGATCGGTTTCGCCTGAAACGGGTCTATTACTCGGCATTCAGCCCCATTCCCGACGCCAGCGCCATTCTGCCGCTGAAGCGCCCGCCCCTGATCCGCGAGCATCGGCTGTATCAGTCCGACTGGATGATGCGCTTCTACGGCTATGCCGCGCACGAAGTTGCGGCGGCTGCCGGCGCCGATGGCATGATGCCGCTCGACATGGACCCGAAGCTCGCCTGGGCGTTGAAGTTTCGAGACATATTTCCCGTCGACGTGAATCGCGCACCCAGGGAGTCGCTGCTGCGGGTTCCAGGTCTGGGACCAAAAGCGGTCAGCGCGATCTTGTCGTCGCGGCGGGTTCATGTGCTGCGACTGGACGACGTGGCTCGGCTGACCGTCTCCATCGCCAAGCTTCGCCCCTTCATCGTGGCAGCGGATTGGCGGCCGACGCAACTGGCCGACCGGACCGATCTGACGGTGCATGTACCGCGGGAGACACAATTGGAGCTGTTCGCCGCATGACGGTCGGCGCGTCGCTCGAACCGTCACATTCGCACGCTAGCCGTTCGCGCTCTAGGTCGTACGAGTGGCGAGGTGTTCGACATGACGACGTTTATCCAATTGATCATGGCCGTGTACGGCGGATCGTTCGCGGTGCTGGTCGGCAGCGGCATGCTGTGGATCGTGTCGCCGTCCTTTCGGCGATTTCTGACGGGAGACCGGCACCCGCTCTAAGGGGTGCACGCTGAGCCGTGCAGAAGGTCACGCTTGCGGACGAGGATGATTTCGACGGCTGGCGCGCAGCGGCGCGGCGATTGGCGGCTGCTGGCGTGTCGCCCGACCAGATCGGCTGGCACGTGGGCGATGCGGCAGGCGACCTGCTCACCGGCGTGGCCGATGCCGAAGCAGCGTCTCCGGAGAGATCCGCCGAAGCCTTCTCCGTACCCCGCACCTTCGTCAGCCTCGCGCGGATGGTCGCATCCCACGGTGACCCGGAACGCTTCGCCCTGCTCTATCTGATGCTGTGTCGGCTGCGCGCGCAGCACGGACTGATGGAGGATCAGACCGATCCGCTGCTGCGCCGGCTCGAACGCATGGCGAAGGAGGTGCGGCGCGACATCCATAAGATGCGCGCCTTTCTGCGCTTCCGCGAAGTCGGCGAGGGAGACGAGAAGAGGTTCGTCGCCTGGTTCGAACCAGACCATCATATCGTCCGGGCCAATGCCGGCTTCTTCGTCGAGCGGTTCGCGTCGATGCGCTGGTCGATTCTTACGCCCGAACTCTCGCTGCACTGGGATGGTACGACGCTGCACGAGGCACCGGGCGCGGTCCGCGCCGACGCGCCGGACGGCGATCCGCTCGAGGATACGTGGAAGACCTATTACGCCTCCATCTTCAACCCGGCGCGGGTGAAGATCGGCGCGATGTTGAAGGAGATGCCGCGCCGCTATTGGAAAAACATGCCGGAGACGGCGTTGGTGCCCGGCCTGATCGCAAGTGCGCAGGCACGGGAGAGCGCGATGGTGGAAGCGAGTCGGGAGAATCTGGGCGGCAATGTCGCGGGATCGTGGGCGGCGCTGCGCGAGGAGGCGATGAGCTGCACCCGCTGCCCGCTGTTCCGGGATGCGACGCAGACCGTGTTCGGCGAAGGTCCGCTCGAAGCGCGGCTGATGTTCGTGGGCGAGCAGCCGGGCGATCAGGAGGATCTGGCCGGGATGCCGTTCGTCGGCCCTGCCGGTCAGGTGTTCGACCGCGCGCTGGCAGAGGCCGGGATCGATCGGGCGCAGAGCTACGTCACCAACGCAGTCAAGCATTTCAAATATGAGCAGCGCGGCAAGCGCCGCATCCACTCCAAGCCCAATGCCGGCGAGATCCAGGCGTGCCGCTGGTGGTATGGGCAGGAGCGCGAGCTGATCCGGCCGGCGGTGACGGTCGCCTTGGGCGCGACCGCCGCCCGGCAGATGCTGGGCAAGGCGGTGACGATCGGCGCCGCCCGCGGGGTCGCCCATCGGCTGGAGGATGGCAGCGAGGGCTGGGTGACCGTCCACCCGAGCTTCCTGCTGCGCATCCAGGAACGCGATCTGGCCGATGCCGAGATGGCACGGTTCGTGGACGACCTGAAGCAGGCTCGCGAGCGGCTGGAAGCATTGGTGTAGCGTCAGGCGGTAACTCGACACAGCCATCCCGCTTCGGCAAGATGGCACGATGACTTCCCCCTCCGCGGCTCGTCCGCCCGAGCTCACCTGGCGCGGCATCGCGCTCGGCTGTCTCATCACCCTGCTCTTCACCGCCGCGAACCTGTACCTCGGGCTGCGCGTCGGTCTGACGATCGCCACGTCGATTCCGGCGGCGGTGATCTCGATGGCCCTGCTCCGCCACTTTCGTGACGCCAACATCTACGAGAACAATATCGTCCAGACGATCGCCAGCGCGGCCGGTACGCTGTCGTCGATCGGCTTCGTCCTGCCCGGACTGATCATGGTCGGGTGGTGGAGCGGCTTCGCTTTCTGGACCACCTTCTGGATCTGCGCCATCGGCGGCCTGCTGGGCGTGCTCTTCAGCGTGCCGCTGCGCCGGGCGCTCGTCACCGGATCGGACCTCCCCTATCCCGAAGGCGTCGCCGCGGCGGCGGTGCTGCAGGTCGGCACGAAGACGATCGAGGGCGAGCGGGAGAGCAGGGCCGGGCTGCGCGTGATCGTTCTCGGCAGCGTCCTGTCTGCCTTCTACTCCGCGCTCGCCGCCACCCAGATTGCGTCGGCCGAACTCAGCAGATGGTTTCGGATTGGTGCGGCCGGCACCGGCGTGGACGTGAGCATGTCGTTCGCGCTGATCGGCGCCGGGCACCTGGTCGGGCTCACGGTCGGCCTGGCGATCCTGTGGGGACTCGTGCTCGGCTTCGGCATCGTCACCCCGCTGATGACCTACTGGGCCGGAACCCCTGACGCAGCTGCCACGATCTGGGCGCATCAGGTGCGGTTCTTCGGCGCCGGCGTGATCGGCATCGCCGCCTTGTGGACGCTCGCCCGGCTGATCGTACCAATCATCGGCGGACTGAGGGAGTCGCTCGCGGCGTCCCGCGCACGCAAGGCCGGCAATGCCACGCTCGCCATCGAGGAGCAGGACATACCGGTGCCGCTGCTCGGGCTGGGATTGCTGGTGCTGATCGTGCCGATGGCGCTCTTGCTCCACCAATTTCTGCTCGACGGTGCACTCGCCGGGCTGGCGTGGCCGCTGGTGCTGCTCGGCATCTTCTACGTCATCGTTGCCGGCGCGATCGTCGCCGCGGTCTGCGGTTACATGGCCGGATTGATCGGAGCCTCCAACAGCCCGGTATCGGGACTGGGCATTCTCGGCATCGTCGGTGCCGGCCTCATGCTGGCGATCCTGGTCAAGCCGCACGTGCCCGCCGGCGCGGTGCCGCACCTGATCGCCTTCGCGCTGTTTCTGACCGCGCTGATCTTCTCGACCGCGACCATCGCCAACGACAATCTGCAGGACCTCAAGACCGGTCAGCTCGTCGGCGCGACGCCGTGGAAGCAGCAGGTCGCGCTGATGATCGGCGTGGTGGCCGGCTCGCTCGTCATCCCGTTCACGCTCAACCTGCTCAACAAGGCTTACGGCTTCGCACCGCTGACCGGCGCGGCACCCCCTGCCCCTCTGGCCGCCCCGCAGGCGACCCTGATCAGCACGCTGGCCAAAGGCGTGCTCGGCGCCGGACTGGACTGGCCGACGATCGGCGCCGGCGTGACCGTCGGCATCGCGTTGATCCTGATCGATGCGCTGCTCGAAAAGTTCGGCTGGCGCCGGGTGCCGCCGCTCGCAGTCGGTCTCGGCATCTATCTGCCGATGGGTGCGACGCTGCCGGTGGTGATCGGTGCGGTGATCGGTCACCTCTACGACAAGCGTGCTCGCTCCGAAGCCGTGACGCGCACCGGCGTCCTGCTGGCCTCCGGCTTCATCGTCGGCGACGGCCTGTTCGGCGTCGCCCTTGCCGGGTTGATCGTCGCCACGGGCAAGGGCGCGCCGATGGCGCTGGTCGGCGACGGTTTTGCGACGCCGGTCGTCGTCGTCAGCCTGGTCGTGTTCGGCGCGATCCTGGCTTATGCCTATCGCCGGACCGCGCGGGTCGCTTCCGGGCTATAGCGTGTCCGGATCGGGGCCGATCCGCCCCTCGGGTCGGTCCAGCGCCGCGATGGCGTGCATGTCCTCCGCATCGAGGGCGAAGTCGAACACGGCGAGATTTTCCGCCTGCCGCGCCGGGTTGGCTGTCTTCGGAATGACCGTCAGGCCGTTGTCGAGGTGCCAGCGGATGACGACCTGCGCCGGCGTCCGCCCGTGCTTGCGCGCCATCGCCGTGATAACCGGATCGTCGAGCAGGGCCCCGCGGCCGAGCGGCGACCAGCTCGTGGCGACGATGCCGTTCTCCTCGTGAAAGGCGCGCTGCTCGACCTGCTGAAACTTCGGATGCAGCTCGATCTGATTGACGGCCGGCACCACGCCCGTGTCGTGAATGATCCGCTCGAGATGCTCCATCGTGAAATTGGATACGCCGATCGAGCTAACCCGCCCCTCCTCGCGCAGGCGGATCAGCGCCTTCCAGGTCTCCACGTAGAGGTCCTGGCGCGGCACCGGCCAGTGAATCAGGTAGAGGTCGATCGTGTCGAGCCCGAGCGCGGCATAGCTGGCATCGAAGGCGCGCAGCGCGCGATCATAGCCATGGTCGGCATTCCACAATTTGGTGGTGACGAAGATCCAGTCGTCGCTGTCGCGAACGGCGGCGCCGACGCCCCGCTCGTTGCCGTAGAAGGCGGCGGTATCGACGGCACGGTATCCGATTTCGATGGCGCTGCGCACCAGTTGCTCCGTCTCGTTTTCCGGGATCTGGAACACGCCGTAGCCGAGTTGCGGCATGGTGCGGCCGTCGTTGAGCGTCAGGTGCGTCTGTTCGGTCATTAGATAGGTCCTCCTCGGACTGCCCAACTCTCCCGAGGCCGATCGGCTGCCGGTCATCATGATGCTCGACCGACTGCGCGCTTCAGCCGATCGACCAGCCGCTCCCGCGCGACCAGGATGTCGGCGGCTCGCCCGTGGAGCAGGTCGCGTTCGAGGAAATGTCCGGTAAGGCGGAGCCCGTCGACGATGTCCGTCCACTCGCCGGCCCCGCCTCCGGTCAGGAAAGACGGCAGCCGCAGCAGCCGGTCGCGGTAGCCCGCACCGGCGGACCGGCTGACCGCGCCGCCGCTCTTGGGGCTGACGTAGGCCAGGCCTTCGACGGCACCGGTCGCCACGCAGGCGGAGAGATCGAGCCCGAACCCGAGTTCGGACAGGATCAGCAGTTCGTAGCGCACCAGCGCCGTCGCCCAGCCCCGCGCCGCAGGCGCTGTCATCACCGCGGCCAGCATGCCGTCCAGGCCCTCATACAGCAGCGGGTAAGGCTGCGCTTCGGGCAGCGCGGTTGCGGTCAGCGCGGTCGCCCACTCGATCGCCGCGATCGGCAGCGGCTCGGATAGCAGGCTGGCGCGGCTCTCGGTGAGTTCGACCGTGAGGGCCGGCAGCTGCTCTTCGGTCCGCGCGCGAAAGTCGGCGCGCACCAGGTTCCCGGGGATTAGCACGGGGCGGAGCCGTCGTGACCGGCCGCCGCGGACGTAGCCGGCCAGCAGCCCGTCACGCGGCGTCAGGGTCCGCACGATCGCCCCATGCTCGCCGTGCGGACGAACCGCGCAGACGATCGCAAGGGCTTCGACGTGCATGTCCGCTCGTTAGGCGCGGCCGGCCGCGAAGGCGAGACGTTCACCACCCCATGTCATCCCGGCCCTGCACGAACCGGGATGACGGGATGGTGAAGCTACTCTACCGTTACGACGAGGCCTCGTCGTGGAACGGTCTAGCCGGCCGATGTGAGCAATTCCGTAAGCGCGACGGTTAACCGGCCGAAAGCCATGTGATTGCCGCCTCATCCGCTCGGGTGGAAATGGTCGTAGATCGCGCGCGCCATCGTGGCGGACACGCCGGGCGCCTTCTGCAGGTCCTCCAGGGCGGCACTGCGGACCGCCTTGGCCGTACCGAAATGCAGCAGCAGCGCCTTCTTGCGCGCCGGGCCGATCCCCGGCACGTCGTCGAGCGGACTCGTGGTGAGCGCCGCGGCACGACGGGTGCGGTGCGCGCCGATCGCGAACCGGTGCGCCTCGTCGCGCAGCCGCTGCAGGTAGAAGAGTACCGGCGAGTTCATCGGCAGCATCGATTCGCGCCCGTCCGGCAGATGGAAATGCTCGCGCCCGGCATTGCGGTCGGGGCCTTTCGAGATGCCGACCACGGGAATGTCGTGCACGCCCATCTCCTCCATCGTCCGGAAGACGGCGGAGACCTGACCCTTGCCGCCGTCGATCAGCAGCAGGTCGGGCCACTCGCCCGACTTGCGGTCGGGGTCCTCCCGCTCCAGCCGCGCGAAGCGGCGCTCCAGCACCTCGCGCATCATCGCGAAATCGTCGCCCGGCGCGGTCTCCGCGCGCTTGATGTTGAACTTGCGATACTGCCCGCTGCGAAAGCCCTCCGGCCCGGCGACGACCATCGCGCCCACCATGTTGGTGCCCATGATGTGGCTGTTGTCGTAGATTTCGATGCGATTGGGCGGGGCGTCCAGTTCGAACAGGTCGGCGACCTCGCGCAGCAGCTTGGTCTGGGTGGCGCCCTCGGCCAGCCGACGGTCGAGCGCTTCTTCGGCGTTGCGGGTCGCCTGCGCCATCAGCCGGCGCTGCTCGCCCCGCTGCGGCACCTTCAGCACGACCTTGCGGCCGGCTTTCTCGGCCAATGCCTCGCCGATCAGGTCCGCCTCCGGCAGCACCCGGTCGATCAGCACCAACCGCGGCGGCGGCACCTCCTCGTAGAACTGCATCATGAAGCTCTGCAGCACCTCGTCCTCCGGCACCTCGGCGGTGTGCGTCGGGAAGAAGGCGCGATGGCCCCAATTCTGGCCGCCGCGGATGAAGAAGGCCTGGATGCCGATCTGGCCCGATCTGCAGGCCAGCGCGAATACGTCGGCATCGTCGACGCCCTCGGCGTTGATCGCCTGCGTGCCCTGGATGAAGGTCAGCGCCTTGAGCCGGTCGCGCAGGACCGCGGCCAGTTCGAAGTCCATCGCCTCGGCCGCCGTCTGCATCTGCGTGCTCAGCCGCTTCTGCACCTGGGTCGACTTGCCGGCCAGGAACGCGGTCGCATCCTCGACCAGCTCGGCATAAGCCGCCTTGTCGATCCGGTCGACACAGGGCGCGGAGCAGCGCTTGATCTGGTAGAGCAGGCACGGCCGCGAGCGATTGGCAAAGAAGCTGTCGGTGCAGGACCGGAGCAGGAACAGCTTCTGCAGCGCCGTCAGCGTCTTGCGCACCGCACCTGCCCCTGCGAACGGCCCGAAATACTGCCCCTTGGCCCGGCGTGCGCCGCGATGCAGCTGCGCGCGTGGAAAATCATGATCCTCGCGCAGCAGGATGAACGGGAAGCTCTTATCGTCGCGCAGCAGCACGTTGTAGGGCGGGCGGAAGCGCTTGATCAGCTGCGCCTCCAGCAGCAATGCCTCCGCCTCGGTGTTGGTCGTGACCACCGTCATGCCGCGCGTCTGCGCGACCATCCGGCTGAGCCGCTTCGGCAGCCGCGCGACCTGGGTGTAGTTCGAGACGCGATTCTTCAGCGCGCGTGCCTTGCCGACATACAGCACGTCGCCGCGCGCATCGAGCATGCGGTAGACGCCGGGCCGTACCGGCAGGGTTTTCAGCACGTTGCGGATCGCCGCAACGCCGGCCTCCATGTCCGGCGCCTCGGTGCCCCGCACGGCGTAGGTGGCCTTCTCCTCGTTGAAACGGTCGCCAAGCTCTTTGGTAGTGTCGCTCACGGGGCTGATTTAAGAGCGCGGAACGCAACGCGCCAGCATTGGAGAATGTCGTGAGCGACGTGCCCGAACTGCCGGAGATCGACAAGCGCGAGATCCACGACAGAAGGTTGAACCGCGCGGTGGCTGCCACGGTGGTGGTCCTGAGCGTCACGATGGCGCTGACCAACATCAAGGACGGCAACATTACCCAGAACATGCAGGCGGCGCAGGCGACGCAGGTCGACGCCTGGAACGAGTATCAGGCGACGCGGCTGAAGCTGCACATGGAGGAGATCGCCCAGGCCGCGGGCGGCCCGGCGGCGACGCGCGCCACCGCCGAGATCGCCAAGTACAACCGGGAGTCGGCCAGTCTGGGAGCGCAGGCCGCGGCGGCCAAGGCCGACTATGATCATAACGGCTATCGCGACGATCAATTCGACCTGTCCGACGGCCTGAGCTCGATCGCGCTGGCGACGACCGCCATCGCGGCTCTCGTGGAGTTGTGGTGGCTGCTCTACGTCGGCTGGATCACCGGTGGCCTGTCGATCCTGTTCATGGTCGCCGGCTTCGCTCAGCTGCCAATCCACCCGGATATGATCATCGGCTTTCTGACGTGAGTGCCACGCCCACGCCACGTGCCGTCATCCCGGCGCAGGCCGGGATCCACCGGGAGGCAAGTCCTGGTGGAGAGATGGATCCCGGCCTGAGCCGAGATGACGATTAAATCAGTTCAGCCGCTGACCCAACCCGGCGATCGTCTTGTCGACCAACGCCTTGTCCGCTGTCGCATCATTCCGATCGGCAATAATCTTCGCAGCAGCCTTGGTCGCCGCATCCGCCGCCTTGGCGCGCACCTCGGCGATCGCCGCACGCTCGGCAGCCGCGATCTTGTCCTCGGCCATGCGCTGGCGCCGCCTGATGAGCTGTTCGGTGTCGTCCTGCGCCTTGGCGAGGATCATGTCGGCTTCGGCGCGGGCATGCACCAGGATCTGCTCGGCCTCGGCGTCCGCCTTCGCCGCCTTGTTCTGATACTCCGCGCGCAACGCCTCCGCCTCGGTACGCAGCTTGGCCGCCTCGTCCAGCTGCTCGCGGATCGAAGCGATCTTCTTGTCCAGCGCGCCGCCGATCGCCTTGAAAGCGCCCTTCCAGATCAGGATGCCAATCACGACCAGCATCGATAGCGCGACGAAGCCGCCGGCGTTGATGCCGAGAAAGCTTGCTTCGCTATTTTCGATAGCATCGGGATTGGTGACGACGGTGGTGGCGTTCAGCGAACCGCTCATGTCCAGAAACGTCCTTTACGCGTTCAGTGCGGTCTTGACCGCCGCACCGGCAGCCTCGGAATCGACCTTGAGGCCGGCAATCTTGGCAACGATTTCCTGTGCCGCCTCGGCCGCGACCGCCTCGATGCCGGCGACCGCCTCCGCCTGCCGCGCCTTCAGCTGCGTCTCCGCCGCCTCGACCCGTTGCGCGATGTCGCCATCGGCCGCCTTGATCCGCTTCTCCGCCGCGGCGGTCGCATCACGCTTGGCGCGCGCCGCTGCGGCCTGGGCCTCGGTGCGGCCGGCGCCGAGCTTGGCCTGATAGGCTTCGTCCGCCGCATCGGCCTCGTGCCGCGCCCGCTCGGCCGAGGCGAGATCGCCGCTGATCCGCGCGGAGCGCTGCTCGACCGTGCCCTGGATCTTCGGCAGCATCAGGTAGCTGCCGATCAGGATCAGCCCGAACACCACCACCAGCCAGAACAGCTGGGAAGCGTAGATGGACGCGATCTGATCTATCTGGGGCATCGGTCTTCCGTATTCCGTGCGGGGAGAGCGCGAGCGCCCTCCCCTCTATCCGCTTACTTGACGACGAACAGGATCAGGATCGCGATCACGAACGCGATCAGGCCCAGCAGCTCGGCGGCGGCGAAGCCGATGAACAGGCGGCCCTGCTGGCCGTCGGCGGCACCCGGGTTGCGCAGCGCGCCCTCGAGGAACGAGCCGAACACGTTGCCCACGCCGAGCGCGGCCAGGCCGACGCCGATGGCTGCGAGACCGGCGCCGATCACCTTGGCAGATGTGAGATCCATGATTGTCTTCCCTTCTTCTATTCGAATGAACTTAGTGGAGGTTGATCGCGTCGTTCAGGTACAGCGACGTGAGCAGGGCGAACACATAGGCCTGAATCGCCGACACCAGCAGCTCCAGCGCCGAGATCCCGATGATCATGATGAAGCTGAGCACGCCGACCGGGATGCCCAGCACGCCGCCGCTGTTGAGCCCCTGCACCACGAAGCTGGCGAACACGTCGAGCAGGATGTGCCCGGCGGTCATCGCCACGAACAGTCGCAGCCCGAGGCTGAACGGCCGCACCAGAAAGCTGGCGAGCTCGATCACGAAGATCAGCGGCACCATCACCGTCGGAGTGCCGTGCGGGATAAAGAGCGAGAAGAAGTGGAAGCCGTGCTTGGCGAAACCGACGATCAGCACGATGCCGAAGCTGACGAAGGCGAGCACTGCGGTGACCGTGATGTGGCTCGTCACGGTGAACGGGTGCCAGCCGGGCACGATGCCGAGCGGGAACAATCCGATCATGTTGGCGAACAGGATGAACATGAACAGTGAGAAGACGTACGGCGTGAACGCCTTGCCCTTCGGTCCTATGTTTGTGTCCATCATGTTGCTGACGAACCCGGTCATGCCTTCCACCGCGGCCTGCCAGCGGCCGGGCACCAGCCGGCGCTGCATGCCGCCCAGCATGAACACCCACAGTACGACGGCGGTGATCGCCATGAACAAGGCGGAGTTGGTGAAGCTGACGTCGTAGCCGTGCAGCATCAGCCGGTGGCCCAGCACGGGCTCCACCAGGAACTGGTGCATCGGATCGATACCGGACCCTTCAGCCGCCACTCTTCAACCCTTCGTTTATGCAAGCGGCGCCCGGATCACTCCGGACGCTGCTTAGAAATCCGATAGATGTTCCGGAAGGCGACGATGAACCCGAGGGCCAGCATCACCAACAGGAGCCAGGGCGTCGTGCCGAACAGCCGGTCCAGGAACCAGCCGATCAACGCGCCGCCGCCAGGACCCGCAATCAGCTCGGTCAGAACCCGGCTACCCTGCTTGTAGCCCTTGTCGGGCCCGCGCGGCGCCATTCCTGTCCCGGCCTGTCCGGCGCCTGACGCGGCTTTCAGCCGCGCATCCAGCTCGGAAAGCCGGACATCCCGCGAGGGATTGGTATCGCCGATCGGATCCTGCCCAGGCTCGTTCGCCGCCACGCCATCCTCCTGCTGACCCAATAGTCGGGCCGGCCGAACGGCCGCGCCGGCGGGCGTTCCCGTCAGGCCCGGCCCCTTTAGCAGGGGTCGGCACCGAGTCAACGTCAGTCATGCTTGAACTCTCCTTCCGCTTCAGGAAGGGACCGGCGGTGGGCAATCCGGTGTTTCAGGCTAGGAATACGAAGCGAGCGCGTGCGCTGCGTCACGAGGCGAGCCCGGCGGAGCGGCTGCTGTGGCGACGGCTTTCAAATCGTCAGTTGGCAGGCTGCAAGTTCAGCCGGCAGATGCCGTTAGGACCATACTTTGCGGATTTCCTGTGCCGTGAGCGAAAGCTGGTGATCGAGCTTGACGGGTACAGTCACGATCTCCGGATTGACCATGATGCACAGCGGAACGCCTACATGGTACAAGAGGGCTACGCAGTGCTGCGCTTCGCCAACGATGACGTGACGGAGCGGCTCGAAGGTGTTCTCCATACCATAGCCGAAACGCTTGCCTCTTGCCCGGTCACCCACCCCCAACCCCAACCCCCAACCGGCGGGGGCAAACATATAAAACCCCCACC
>CAXTUG010000026.1:0-19093 GCA_964247375.1 uncultured Sphingomonadaceae bacterium | reverse complement strand
ATGTCGAGATAGGGCAGGCCGGGCTTGACCATCACCGTGTCCGCCCCTTCGGCCAGGTCCAGCGCGACTTCGCGCAGCGCCTCCTCGGCATTGGCCGGGTCCATCTGGTAGCCGCGCTTGTCGCCCTTCAGCAGCCCGCCCGAGCCCACCGCGTCGCGGAACGGCCCGTAGAAGGCGGAGGCATATTTGGCGGCATAGGCCATGATCTGCACGTCGTAATGGCCTTCGCGTTCCAGCGCGGCGCGGATCGCGCCGACCCGCCCGTCCATCATGTCGGACGGCGCGATGATGCTGGCGCCGGCGCGCGCCTGCACCAGCGCCTGCTGAACCAGCACGTCCATGGTGGCATCGTTGAGCACGCGGCCCTGCGCGTCGACCAGCCCGTCATGGCCGTGTGCGGTGTAGGGGTCGAGCGCCACGTCGGTGAGGATGCCGATCTCCGGCACGGCATCGGCGATCGCCTTTATCGCGCGGCACATCAGATTGTCGGAATTGAGCGCTTCCTCGCCCCGCTCGCTGCGCAGTTCGCGGGGCGTGTTGGGGAACAGCGCCACACAGTGAATGCCGAGCGCGGCAGCGTCGCGGGCGCGGCCGACGATGCGATCGACCGACCAGCGCGATACGCCCGGCAGCGTCGCGATCGGTTCCTCAATGTCCTGGCCCGAGGTGACGAACAGCGGCCAGATGAGGTTGGCCGGCGACAGGTGCGTTTCGGCGACCATCGCCCGGCTCCACGCAGCGGAGCGGGTACGGCGGAGACGGAGTGCGGGATAGGCGGCGTGTGTCATCACCCCGATCCTAGACTGGTTTGAGGTTGGCGCAAATCGGGTAGCCCGTGCGGCAGAAGGTGTCGCCTTGATGACCAAATTGCTTGCGGGCCGAGAGGCGTTAACGCATCAGTAGGGCCGCGATGTTAACCATATCGCTCCTTTTCTTGGTCCGGGGGGATCAGCAGCATGTTCGAGTTCGCAGCGCTAACCTACGGCATGATCGCCACCTTCGTGGTGGCCAGCGCCAGCCGCAATCGCCGTGAGGCGCGGACCCACCCGCCGCTGCTGGTGGCGTTCGGCTGGCTCCTGATGGCCTTTTCCTTGACCCTGGGGTTGGGGCTGCTGGGCTATGCCGGATACGGCATGCTGACCGGAACGCCGATTATCGCCTGATATCGCGCAACCCATTTCGGCGTGTCGCATCCGAAACGGTCGGCGGACGTTGAAAGACGATGTCCAGTCTGCCCCGCCAAGCCGCGCTTATCGTCAACGCCAAGTCGCGCAAGGGACAGGAAGCCTTTCAGCAGGCGTGTCGACTGCTCCATGAAGGCGGCGTCGAACTGACGGTCCAGCGTGCCGTGCAGAATCCGGAGACGCTGCCCGACGAAGTGCAAAAGGCGGTGGCGACGGGCGTGCCAATGGTGATCGTCGGCGGCGGCGACGGCTCGGTGTCCTCCTCGATCGACCATTTCGTCGGTACGACCACCGTCTTCGGGCTGCTGCCGCTCGGCACAGCCAACAGCTTCTCGCGCTCGCTGTGCGTGCCGCTGGACGTTGCGGGCGCCGTTGGCGTGATCGTCACGGGCAAGGTGAAGCAGATCGATCTCGGCATGATCGACGACGATTACTTCGCCAATTGTGCCGCCATCGGCCTGTCGCCGCTCATCGCGCAATCGGTGCCGCACCTGCTGAAGAAATATCTGGGCCGGCCGGGCTATCTCGGCTGGGCGGCGCTGCAGATGGCGCGCTTCGAACCCTTCAAGCTGACCGTCACGCCCGAGGGCGGCACCCCAGAGACGATCGATGTCCTGGAGGTACGGATCGCCAACGGCCGCTATCACGGCGGGACGGAGTTGGTCGACACCGAGGTCGACGATGGCGAGATCGTGATTCAGGCGATCCTCGGCCGGCTCAAGCTAAAACTGCTGTGGAGCTGGGGGCTGGGCCTGATCGGACCGGATCAGGTCCGCGGCACGGTGCGCGAATTTCGCGGCCAATCCTTCCGTATCAAGACCGATCCGCCGCTGCCGATCTCCATCGACGGCGAGGTCGACGCGAGGACGCCGGTCATGGCCAGGCTCGCGTCCCGGGCGGTCCGCGTGGCGGTGCCGCACTGATGGGCGACCTCGTCAACCTGCGGCAGGCGCGCAAGGCGAAACAGCGGCGCGATGCGGAGCAGGCGGCAGGGGCAGCGCGCGCGCGGCACGGCCGGACCAAGGCGCAGAAGCTGGCGGACGCCCAGGATGCGGACCGGCTCGCCCGCACGTTGGCCAACAGCCGGCGTGATCGTTCAGCGGCCGGTCACGATCCCGCTGTAAATCATTCCAGCGACGAAACTTAAGCGGTGTGAATGATTTTGGACGTGCGTGACCGCAGTCGATGCGGCGAAAGGCCGGAGCGTGAACCGATGCCCTTGCTGTCGACGCTGCAGACGGAATCGGCGAAGCCGGCAGTTGAGGACGGCGTAGTCGACGTGACGTTCGGCGATCCCGGTTCGCCCGGGCGTCTGCGCGACCTGCTGGAACGGCGGGTCGATGCCGTGCCGCCGGACGGCGAAATCGTGTGGGCCACCTATTATTTTCGGGACGAGCGTCTCGCCGACGCCCTGATCCGTGCGCATCGCCGCGGCGTGCGCGTGCGGGTCTCGCTGGAGGGACGGCCGCGCATCCGCTCCGCCAACGATGCCGTGATCGCAAAATTGCGCGATCCCGAGAGCGGCATCGGCCAGGGTCTGCGCGTGGTGAAGCGGGGTTTCTTCCGGCATCTCCACGAGAAGATCTATTATTTCAGCCATCCTGTACCGGTCGTCCTGGCCGGATCGTTCAACCCTTCAGGCAACCAGCCGGACGATCCCGCAATCGTTCGCAAGATCGGTGACCAGGATCGCGGGCATAATTTCCTGGCGACGCTGAGCGGCGACGCGGCTGCAGCGCTGCTGGATCATGCTCGTGCCCTGCACGCCCGTGCGCCGTCGCTGCTGGATCACTTCTCGGCGCGCAGGAGCCGGCCGATCCGCACCCGTAAGCTGAGCGCTTACCTGTTTCCGCGCCTCGCTAACCCGCTCGATCCGCTGCTGCGCAAGCTGGGTCCCGGAGCCCGGCTGCGCATTGCCGCGTCGCACCTGAGCGACGGCAGCATCGCGGCGACGCTGGGCATGCTGGCCGCCGTCGGGGTAAAGGTGGAACTGCTGACCGAGGAAACGCAGCGCCGCGTTCCGTACGACATCGAGCACAGGCTGCTCGCCCAAGGTGTCGACTTCGCCCGCTATCGCCATCCCGATCGTCTGCCGATGCACAACAAGTTCCTGCTGGCGGAGACGCCGGAAGGGCGCTGGACGGCGTTCGGCAGCTTCAACCTGACCCGCACCTCGCGCTGGCTCAACTCAGAGCTGCTGATGGTGAGCGAGGATGATGCGGTGTTCGCGGCCTTTGCCGACCGTTGGAATGCGATGAAGGCGGAGATGGCGGCCTACGCGCAGGCGGCATGACCGGTCCGGTCGCGTTCCTGTTCCTCGGCGAGACGCTGCTGATCCCGCACCTCTTCCCGATCGTCGAGGCGCTGGCCGGGATGACGGACGTGCCGATCGACCTGTGGACCAGCACCTCCGTGCACGAGCAGATGCTGCGGGAGTGGATCGATCCGGCGCGCATAGGCCTGCGCCGCGCTCCGGGGTTTCGGATCGTTCCCGATGCCGAGGCGGGTCGCAATCCGAAGCTGCCCTACAAGCCGCTGCTGCTGGCGCGACTCGCCCCCAGGCTCCGGCACAGTCCGATCGCCGTCTGTGCGGAGCAGACCAGCCTGTGGCTGCCGACCTTGCTGCCGCTCCGCACTCGCTTCGTGAAGACGGCGCACGGTGCGGGATCGATGATGGCGCGCGCCGATCGGCGACGGCGGGCGGCGGCGCTGACGCTCGTGCCTGCGGAAGGGGAGAAGCGCGCCTTGGCGGAACACGGCGTCGATCCCGCCACGATCCGCGTGACCGGCTACGTCAAGGCGGCCTTTCGCCAGCGGACGAGGCCGCAGGCGCTGTTCGCCGAACCGCGGCCGATCATCCTCTACACGCCGCACTGGCAGCTACGCCGATCTTCCTGGCCGGCATGGGGAGGGGAGATCGTGCGCCTGCTGGCGCAGCAGGACCGCTACAATGTCATCCTCGCGCCGCACCAGCGGCTGGTCGAGACGGCGCCCGAGGTGCGGGAGGTGCTCGCCGCCGTAGCGCCGCTGCCGCACGTACATTGCGACCTGGACAGTTTCGCGACGGTGGACGGGAGCTACACGGCGGCAGCCGACATCTACCTGGGCGATACGTCCAGTCAGGTAGTGGAGTTCCTCGCCGAGCTGCGTCCCTGCATCTTTCTCAATCCGCAGCGCCGCGACTGGGCCGGCGATCCCTCCTATGCGCAATGGCGGTGCGGGCAGGTGCTCGACCGGCTCGACGCGGTGATGCCGGCGATCGATGCCGCGGCGGCGCTACAGCCGGACTTCGCCGCGCGGCAGGTTGCTTTCGCTGCGGCATCCCTGGGCGACACGAGCGGGGCTGCGCCGCGTCGGGCGGCGTCGCTGATCCTGGACTTGCTTGCGCGCGGTTAGCCCGTTCTAAACCAACGCGCTCAGCCCGAGCCGGTCGAGCAATGCCGCACGTGCCGCCTCGATCCGCACCCATAGGGCCGGATCGGTGAGTTCCTGCGGGTGGATCGCCTCGGGCCAGTACCGTTCGACCAGCGCGGCGATATGGTCGAGGCGTTCGCCGTCGACCAGGAAGCGCGGATCTATCGTCGCCGGATCGGCTACGACCCGCAGCCGCAGGCACGCCGGTCCGCCGCCGTTTGCCATCGACTGGCGGACGTCGACCAGTTCCAGTCGGCGGATCGGACCGTTCCCGGCAATCATGGCCTGCAACCAGGACCACACCGACGGCGTCTCGCGCGCTTCCGCCGGCAGGATCAGCGCCTGTCCGCCTGCCGGCAGCGTAACCAGCTGGGCGTTGAACAGATAGGACCGGATCGCGTCGGCGAGCGAAACGGCGCGCGCAGGAACCTCGACGATCGCCGCCTCGGGCAGGAGACGGCGCAGGTCGGCGTAGAAGGCAGCGGGATCGGCAAAGGCCTGCTCGTGCGTGAAGAGCGTCAGGCCATCGGCGACGGCGACGACGTCGTTGTGGAAGGCGCCGGCCGCGATCGCCGCTTCCGACTGCGCGACGTGGAGCGTGCGTGCGGGATCTAGCCCGTGCGCACGGGCGACGACGCGGCCGGCCTCGGCATGTTGGCGCACGGGGAAGCCGCCGCCGGACACGCCGTGCACGAAGATCTCGATCCCTGGCGCCCCGTGCGTCGGAGCGAGGCGCATGTGGTTGGCGGCGCCCTCGTCGCCGAACGGCGGCGGCACCGGCCCGTGCACCGCGAACGCCGCGTCCGCGAAGGCGAGCCGCAGCTGCGCCAATGTCTCGGGCCACTCGTGGCTGCGGTGCGGCATCGTCATCAGGTTGGCGACGGTCAGGTGGCAACGCCTATCCGCGGTATCGGCGGCGGGCGAGACGGTCGCGGCATTGGCCGCCCACATCGGCGAGGCCGACATGGCCGCCGCGCGCAGCCACGGCTCGGCACCTGCCGGGTCGGTAGCGAGCCGTGCCAGCCACTCGCGATCGGGGCGCCGATGCGGGAGCAGGATGCCCTGTACGAGGCCGAGCGCCAGGTTGGCCCGCATCTTGGCGATGCCTTCCAGCGCCGCCGCCCGCGGGTGGGAAGTCCGACCAGCATTGCTGCTGGCGGCGAGATTGCCGGGGCTGAGGCCGGCATAATTGTGGCTGGGGCCGACCAGGCCGTCGAAGTTGATCTCGACCGACATTATCAGCGCGCGGCGTGCAGAACGGTGTCGCCAGCGGCCACGCCGAGCGCTTGCGCCGCCGCCTCGTCGATCGCGAAGCCGCCGCTGAACTGGACGCGGCCAAGCGTGGCGCGGAAGTCGCCGAGCCGTCCGCGCGACAATATGGAACGATGTCCCTGGTCCACCCCGACATGGTCGACCACCGCTTCGCCGGCATCGCGGATGGTGCGGACGCGGTCGGTCGCCACCGTCATGGTCGGTCCGCCGTCGAAGATGTCGACATAGCCTTCGCAGGCGAATCCTTCCTCCTCCAGCATGCGCATTGCGGCGCGGCCGGTCGGGTGGGGCACGCCGATCACGGTGCGCGCCGCCTCGGTGAGCATCGCCTGGTAGATCGGGTGCTTGGGCATCAGGTCGGCGATGAACTGGTTGCCGTTGACCGCATTGAAGCCGTCCGCGTCGCGGAAGGTCATGCCGAAGAAGCGGCCGGCCAAGCCGTCCCAGAACGGCGCATTGCCGCCCTCGTCGATCACGCCGCGCAACTCCGCCAGCAGCCGGTCGGCAAATCGTGCGCGGTGGCGGCGGATGAACAGGTAGCGGCTGCGCGCCAGCAGCAGGCCGAGGCCGCCGGCGCGGTAGCTCGGATGCAGGAACAGGCCGCCGACCTCGGACGAGCCCTCCAGGTCGGTGACCAGGCTCAGCATCTCGGCCCGGAAGGTGCGGCCGAGCTCGGTCGACTGCTGCGTCACCGCCCCCAGACGGTAGGAGTAGAAGGGCTGGATGTCCCCGACGCGCGCCATGATCTGGGCGGTGCCGGCGACGCGGCCCGTCTCCACATCCTCCATCATCAGGACGTAAAGATGGTTGCCGGGCACGTCGTCGTCGGCGGCGATCGCCTCGTCGGAGCGGGCGAGCTTGGCCGCGAGCGCGCGGCGGTCGGCGGGCAGGTTGGTGAAGCCGCCGCCGGTCAGCTTCGCCATCTCGTAGAGCGCATCGATATCTTCGGCGCGGGCGATGCGAACGATTGCGGTCATCAGAAGTCGTATACCAAGGTTGCGCGGCCGATCGTGTCGAGCGAGTGCTGCCCCTGCAGCGCCTCCTGCTCATATTGGAGATTGTAAGACAGTTTGGCCTTGAGCCGTCCGATCAGCCGCGTGTCAATGGCGCTGGTCGAACTGGCGGTGGTGTCGCCGGATTCGACGAAGAGCGAGGCATTCTGGCTGAAGTTGAGCGTCGGCGAGATCGTGTAGCGTGCGGCCAGGCTCGCGCGCGCGGCCAGCGTGGTGCGGCTCGGCTGGTCGATGAAGTCGGTCTCGCGCACGGCCGGCCCGCCCTCCAGGTCGATCTTGCCGTACGCGCCGTGCAGCGCCGTGACGCCCAGCCCGGCACCCACGGTCGCGCGGTTGCTGTAGCCGAGCGACCGGTCGCGTTCATACTGGACGAGGCCGTAGGCATAGCGGTCCTCGTTGAACCGGTAGCTCGGTTGATAGGCGATCAGCGCGCGCTCCGTGGTGGTCACTCCGCTGGTACGCTGATAGTCGATCCGCCCGGCCAGCTTCTGCCGCCAGGCCAGCCCGTCGCGATTGAGTGTCGCCGCCGCGTAGAGGCCGACCACGTCGGCGGTGCCGGTCGAGCGGCTGGCGCCGAACTCGAGCTCGCCCTTCCAGATCTCGAAGAAGGTCGCCTCCGCGATCCGCTGCTGCTGCCGCGCCTGCTCCTCCTTGCGCGATGCCGCGAGCACGGCCGCGTCGCCGGCCGCGAGGCGATCGATCTCCACCGCCTGATCGGGGAAGGTCGCCTTGGCCACGCCCACTACGGCGCGGATCGTCGCGTCGTCGCCGCTGCGGTAGGCGGCGTCGAGCATCGCCGCGATCGTGTCCTGCGGCGCGATAGGATGTGCCGAGGCGGCGGGAGCATCGGCGAGCGCGGGTGACGCAGCCAGGGTCAACGCCAGGACAAGCGCCCGGCGGTTGCGGGTTCTGCTCTTATGGGCAATCCTGCGCGCGACGTCGGCGACGAGCGACTGCCCTGCGGCCGGGACGAAGCGGGTCATCGGCATGGTCCTTCGCGGGTCAGGAGAGGTATGGCGCAAATTCAGCCAGCACATCTTGGTAGAGCTGGCGCTTGAACGGGACGATCATGTCGGGAAGATGACGCGGCTCGGCCCATTTCCAGGCGCGGAACTCCGGATGCGGCGTTTCCAGCGTCACGTCTTCGTCCCGCCCGAGGAAGCGCATCAGGAACCAGGTCTGGCGCTGGCCCCGGTATCGGCCCTTCCACAATTTGCCGACCAGATCGACGGGCAGGTCATAGTCGAACGTTCGCGAGGCGCAGGCGACGATCTCGACCATCTCGACCGGGATACCGGTCTCCTCCTCAAGCTCGCGCAGGGCGCCGTCGCGCGGATCCTCGCCCGGATCGAGACCGCCCTGCGGCATCTGCCAGGCCTCGGCCATGTTGTCGATCCGCTGACCGACCCAGACCTGTCGGTCGGCGTTGATCAGCATGATGCCCGCAGCCGGGCGGTAGGGGAGCGCATCCATGCAGTCCGCTTCCTTCAGATCGCGGCGCGGATCAAGATTGTGTTCAGCCGCGCAACGTCACATGCAGGCGCGCTAGGGAGTGCATGTCCATGAAGATCGCGTCTTCAATCCTGCTGGCGGGCGCAGCCGGCGCGGCGTTCGCCGCCGCCCCGCCGCCGGCCAAGCCCGTTCCGTCCGCGACTCTCGCCGCCGCTTCGGCAGCTTCGCCACGGCGGTTTCCCGGCGTCTCGGACGAGGGCAATGCGGTGCTCGCCAAGGCACAGACCACGCCCGATCCCCAGCTGGTGACGCTCAACCGCCAGATGCGCGCAGCGCACGATCAGCTGATTACGGCGGTGATGGCGCCCGTGATCGACGTGGACAAGGTCACGACGGCCGTTCGGGCCGAGGAGACGGCGCAGGCCGCGGTGAGAACGCACAACAATGACCGGCTGCTCGCCGTGCTGAAGCAATTGCCGGACGGCGATCGCGGCACGTTCCTGCGCACGCTCGTGCTCTCCCGCCAGGCGAAGCCTGCAGCGGCGCCTGCCGCTACGCCTCAACCCTGATCCGGGCACCGCTCGCGAAATCCGACGCGAGCAGGTCGGCAATCGCGTCGCCGACCGCTTGCGGCGATTTGAGCGTCGCCTGATCCTCTCCGGGAAAGGCGTCCTGCCGCATGGCGGTGGCGGTCGCGCCGGGATCGACGATCGCAACGCGCAGGTCGCCCAGGCCGGCTATCTCGTCGGCATAGGCCAGGATCAGCGTCTCCAGCGCCGCCTTCGACGCGCCGTAGCCGCCCCAATAGGCCCGGGGTGCTCCACCGACGCTCGACGTGACCGCCGCCACCCGGGGTGCGGCACTCTGCCGCAGCCACGGATCGAAGGCGGCGATCAGCGCCTGATTGGCGCCCACGTTGAGCGTGAGCAGGCGCGAGAACTCCTTGGCATCGATCGACGGCACCGGCGTTAGCGTGCCGAGCATGGCCGCGTTCAGCACCAGCAGGTCGAGCCGCGCCCACCGTTCGCCGACCGCCGCCGCCAGTCGCCCGATCGAATCGCCGTCGGCCAGATCGAGCGGCGCGATCGTGGCGGTACCGCCGTCCCGATGGATCGCCTCTTCCGTCTCCTCCAACCCGCCGACAGTGCGCGCGACGAGCACCACATGCGCGCCGCCGGCGGCCAGGGCCCTGGCCGTGGCGGCACCGATGCCGCGGCTGGCGCCGGTTACGAGGGCGATGCGGCCGGAGAAAGGGAGGTCGGACATGGTGCGGCCCTAGAGGCTCGAACCGGAGAGGGGAAGGGTGGCTCAAACGGTCGTGCCGGCGCTGCGATTGGTCATGAAATCAGGACGGCAGCGGGCGCGGTGCCAGTAGGCGGCCAAACCGGCCGCGCGGCACAGTTCGGCAAATCGAGGATCAGCCCGCAACGGCGCCGCGGACGGCATCCACAGCGCCATGGTCTTGCGGCGGTTCTGCTGGTTCACCGCGGCTTGATCCGGCGGCCGGCGCAGCGCGCCAACCATCTCTCCGGTACGCAGGAGATAGCCGCGGTTGATCTGATAAGCGGCCTCGATCTGCCCGAGCGGCGGCAGGGTCAGGGTGGCGTTGATGACGCCGAACGGGCTCCGTCGCGCCGCCGCGACATTCGCGTGGGCGGCGGCCGCCACGTCGGTCGGCGCACCGCGCCCCAGGGCTTCGGCGGAGACGCGCAGCAGGGATACCAGGGGCGGCGGCATGTCGGCCCGGTTCTCGTCGTCGAGCATGGCCAGCGCCGCCGGCGCGCGACTAGTGACCGCGAAGGTCCAGAACCGCGCCAGCCAGACCGCCAGATGATGCGGCCAGAGCTGCAGGGACTGATCCGCCACCCGATCGGCCTCGGCCAGGCGGCCCCGTGCCCACAGCTGATAGACGTGGCGGTACGCATAGGCCGGAGCGAGCGGCTCCGCCTCCGCCAGCCGGTCGAGGATCGCGGCGGCTTCGGCAACGCGGCCGACCTCCATCAGAACCAGCGACAGATTTTCCCGGGCTGCGGCATTGTCCGGCGCGAAGGAGAGGATGTGGCGAAGCTTCTGTTCGATCCGCCACCAGTCGCCGAAATGAGGTGCGAGGATGGCGTCGGCGACCAGCGCTTCCGGCTGCTGCGGGTCCAAGGCCAGCGCGCCCCGTATCGCTCCCGAGGCGTCGGCCACGGCCCGTGCCTGCGTGAACGAGCCGGCATATTCGGCAACCGCTACTTGGGCGAGCGCCAGCTTGCCCCAGATGTTCGCGTCGTCCGGTACGAGTTTCAGTGCCTCCCGATAGAAGCCGATGCCCTGCTCCGACGCATTCGGGAGGTCGTCCCGCCGGGCGAGATCGCCGCGCGCGACGAGCGCCTCCGCCTCTGAGAACTTCCTGGACCGAACGCCGCCCCGCCACAGAATGGCCGCACCGGACAACGCCAATGTTCCACCGAGGAGCGAACGTCGATCGATGCCGAACGCCTGAGCCGGGGACGGGCCGGACTCGATCACCGGCTCGTCGATCTGTGTTCCCGTCAGGCGATAGCCGGTGCGCGGGATGGTTTCGATCTTCGGTCGTCCTCCCACGCGGCGCAGCGCCTGACGCAGCTCGAAGATCGCGCGATTGATCGAGTCATCGCCGACGGGAACGTCGTTCCAGCAGCGCGCGAACAAGTCTCCGCGGGTGACCACCCTGCCGCGCGATTGGACCAGTTCCATCAGGACCTGCATGACGCGCGGCTCGAGGGCCACGGCGCCGTCGGGGCCCACGAGGACGCGTGTGGAGGGATCCAGCCGGACCCCGCCCATGTCGATGCCGGCCTGTCCGACCGGCCCGTTCCCGTGCGGATCGTTCGGCCCGTGCATCACTTACCCCCGCGCGCAGGTGGAGATCATGAAATCCTCATAACATCATCATGGCTCTGCGTCAGGCTCGTGCGCACTCCCCCGGACGTGCGCCGAACCTTGGCGTGCCAGGGAGATCATCTATGCTGAAGACCTCGTTCGGCTTTCTCGCCGCACTCATCATGGCCGCACCGCTATCGAGTGCTCAGGCCGCGCTCATGTCCTTCTCCGGACACTTCTCCAACGACACGCCCACGCCAATGCCCAATCCGGCATGCATGGCGGGACAGGTCTTCGTCTCCTTCAATCCCGATAACTCGACCGCGCAGGGCACGTCGAACTTCGGCGATTTCGGTCCATCGCAGAGCCACTGTATTGCACCCGGCCAGCCTTATGCCGGCACGTTCGATTTCGTCTTCGATCTGGGCGACATGTTCTCGGGTACGACGGCCGGCTACATGACCCCGACCGCCACGCCTCTGCTGTTCAATAGTTTCGTGACCTATACGGTTACCGGTGGCACCGGACGGTTCGCGGGTGCGACCGGCACGATCAAGGGCGTCGGCCTCCTCGATCGTGCGCCCATGCGGCCGGTCAACGACCTGAACCTGAGCGGATCGCTGAACATCGCGGCCGTGCCAGAACCGGCGAGCTGGGCGATGATGGTGATCGGCTTCGGCGCGGCGGGCGCGGCGCTGCGGAGGCGGCGGCCGTCGCATGCCGGACTTACCCCGACAGGATGAGATCACCAAGCATCGTCGCTGCGGGAAGCCGAGCGCGTAACTGCCCGAGAAAGCCAGGAGCCAGGAAAGGAAGCTGAACCCTCGAATGAGGAACCGTCGCGTTTACCCCATTGGCTGGCGCACCGCGCCTCTGTAACACGCACCCACCCGCGAGCATTTCGCGCTTCCGCAGCGCACTTTATGGGGACAGGCGCATGAGCAGAGGCGCGGGACATCCGCTGGAAGATCGCACCTTCGCGCTGTTCGTCGTGGCGGTCACGCTGGTCCTGTTGTGGACCGTCTGGGCATTCTCCGGCGCGATCCTGTGGGCGGTGGTGCTCGCGGTCGTGTTCACTCCGCTCAACGATCATCTGCTGCGCCGCTGGAGGGGACGCACCAATCGCGCTGCCGCCGTCACGGTGCTGATCATCTTCGCAGGCATCCTCGTGCCTCTGCTGATGCTAGGCAGCGCGCTCGTCGGCGAGATTGCAGGCCTGCTCCACCGGTTGCAGTCGGGGCAGATCGATGTCGGCTCGCTGTTCGATCGGACCATGGGCGCCTTGCCCGAATGGGGCCAGGCCATGCTGCGCCGATCGGGCCTGGCCGACATCGACGCGGTCGTCAGGCGCGTGTCGGCCACGCTCCAGCATCAGTTCAATGCGATCGCCGGCCACGCCTTCGCGATCGGATCGGACGTGCTCGGGACGCTCCTCTCGCTGATCCTCACCCTCTATCTGGCCTTCTTCCTGATCCGGGACGGCCGAACGCTGGCGACGCGCGCCGGAGAGGCGATCCCGCTGCAGGCCGAACGGCGGCACGCTCTGTCCGAACGGTTCGTGTCCGTGGTGCGTGCGACGGTAAAGGGAACGGTGGTGGTGGCGTTGGCGCAAGGCGCGCTGGGCGGCCTGATCATGGCGGTGCTCGGGGTGCCGGAAGCGCTGCTCTGGGCCGTGGTCATGGCGTTCGGCGCATTGATCCCGGCGGTCGGCACCGGACTGGTATGGGTTCCGGTCTCGCTCTACCTGCTGGCGGTCGGTCAGACCTGGCAGGGAATCGTGATGGCCGCGCTCGGTGCATTCGTGATCGGCAATATCGACAACGTGCTTCGGCCCGTGCTCGTCGGCCGGGAAACCAAGCTCCCCGACGCGCTCGTGCTGCTGACGACGCTCGGCGGCCTCTCGGCGTTCGGGTTCAACGGCCTGATCATCGGCCCGATCGCCGCCGCGCTGTTCCTCGCCGCTTGGGGCATGGTGCGTCAGGATCTGGGGGCGCGCCGAGGGGCCCCGATCCACGAGTGCTAGGCTGCGACCGGATCCTTGACCAGTGCCAATTGCTCGACCTCATCATGGTCGGTCAGCGTGGTCGGATACTCGCCGGTGAAGCAGGCGTCGCAGTGGCTGGGCCGGCCGGGGATGCGGCCTTTCTCACCCAGCGCGCGGTACATGCCGTCGACCGAGATGAAGGCGAGGCTGTCGGCGTTGATGAACGTCGCCATCTCGTCGACCGACATGCGCGCGGCGAGCAGCTTGGCGCGCTCCGGCGTGTCGACGCCGTAGAAGCAGCTGTGCCGCGTCGGCGGGGAGGCGATGCGCATGTGCACCTCGCTCGCGCCGGCATCGCGCATCATCTGCACGATCTTGACGCTGGTGGTGCCGCGCACGATCGAATCGTCGATCAGCACGATGCGCTTGCCCTGCAGCAGCGCGCGATTGGCATTGTGCTTCAGCTTTACGCCGAGGTGGCGGATATTGTCCGCCGGCTGGATGAAGGTGCGGCCGACATAGTGCGAGCGGATGATGCCGAGTTCGAACGGCACGCCCGATTCCTGCGCATAGCCGATTGCGGCCGGCACGCCCGAGTCCGGCACGGGAATAACGTAGTCGGCATCCACGCCCGCCTCGCGCGCCAGCTCGGCGCCGATCGCCTTGCGCACCGAGTAGACCGAGTGATCGTCGATTACCGAGTCCGGCCGCGAGAAGTAGACATGCTCGAACACGCACGGGCGGGGCGGAACCGGGGCGAACGGCCGAATCGAGCGGACCAGCGTATCGTTGACGATCACGATCTCGCCGGGATCGACCTGCCGCACGAACTCGGCGCCGCAGACGTCGAGGGCGACCGTCTCCGAGGCGAAGATGGTCGCATCCCCCAGCTTGCCCATTACCAGCGGACGGATGCCGAGCGGGTCGCGGCAGGCGATCATGCCCTCACGCGTCAGGCAGATCAGCGAGTAGGCGCCCTCGATCCGGCGCAGCGCGTCGATGAAGCGGTCGATCATCGTCGGGTAGGTCGACGTTGCGACCAGGTGGATGATCGTCTCGGTATCGCTCGTCGACTGGAAGATGGAGCCGCGCCGCACCAGCTCCTGACGCAGGTGCATCGCATTGGAGAGGTTGCCGTTATGTGCCACCGCGAAGCCGCCGCCGGCCAGCTCGGCGAAGAGCGGCTGCACGTTGCGCAGCGCGGTCTCGCCGGTGGTCGAGTAGCGCACGTGGCCGACCGCGGCCTGGCCGGGCAGGGCGCGGATCACGTCGTCGCGGTCGAAATTGCCGGCGACGTGGCCCATTGCGCGGTGGCTGTGGAACTGGTGCCCGTCCCAGCTGGTGATTCCCGCCGCTTCCTGGCCGCGATGCTGGAGCGCATGGAGGCCGAGGGCGGCGACGGCTGCCGCCGATTCGGCGCTGTAAACGCCGAAGACGCCGCACTCCTCGCGCAGCTTGTCGTCATCGAAGGGATTGGTGGTGAGCATCTCAGCCCTGATTGCTATCGCACCGCCGATATAGGGACGCCGATCGGGAATGTCGCCCCTTGTGACACGACGATGACGAAGATTTCGCAAATGGTCGGGTTGCGGAGGTCGTAGCGCCGACGGCCTTCCCGCTTGACGGCACTCATGGAAGCGCAGAGGCGAAGGACAGTGAATCAAGATCGCGAAACCGGAAGCCAGCTGCGCCCCCGCTGGGACCAGGCCGGGCTGGTGACGGCCGTGGTCACCGACCGGGAAAGCGGCGAGCTGCTGATGGTCGCGCACATGAACGCCGACGCGCTGGATCGCACGATCGACACCGGCGAGGCGTGGTTCTGGTCGCGGTCGCGTGGGCGATTGTGGAAGAAGGGCGAGACGTCCGGCCACGTGCTGCGCGTCGCCGAACTCCGCATCGACTGCGATCAGGATGCGGTTTGGATCAAGGCCGATCCGGCCGGCCCCGCTTGCCACACCGGCGAACGCAGCTGCTTCTATCGCCGGATCGAGGGCGACCGGCTGGTGCGCGACGTCTGACTGAGGCATGATCCGCCTGCTTCCGGTACAAAGGAGAGGCGGTTGATTGCGCTGGTACTGGCGTTCGCCGCCGATCCGCCGCTGGCGGAGCCCTCCGCGCCGGCAGCGCCGCCGCACCTCTACCTGCATCCATCGCCGAGAGACTGTGACCACGCGGCGTCGGATGAGGTCGTCGTCTGTAGCGCCAAGGAGCAGGCGCAACGCTATCGTCTGCCATCCATCGACGATCGCCGCTATGCCGAGTTGCCGGTTCGTGCCGAGACCGGTGTCGGCAAAGGTAGGCTGTCTCTCCACAACGAGGACAAGGTCTTGGGTGGCGACGTGCACAGCAGGCGCGCGATGGTGACTTTCAAGCTGCCGCTTTAAGCACCGGTAAGCCCCTTCCTCAAGCGGGAGTGGATCCGCTCGGTTGCGCCCTTGCGTCACTGTCCCTATCTCTTCCCACAACAAAAGGGAGATGCGACACGATGACCAGTTTCGACGATCGCGAGCGGGCTTTCGAGACGAAGTTCGCGCGTGACGAGGAAATGGCGTTCCGCATCACCGCGCGGCGCAACCGGCTGGTCGGCACCTGGGCGGCGGGGCTGATGGGCCTGACGCCCGAAGAGACCGATGCCTATGCCAAGGCGGTCGTCCAGGCCGATTTCGAGGAAGCGGGCGACGGGGATGTCGTGCGCAAGCTGCTCGGCGATCTCGTCTCCGCCAACGTCGACATGGACGAGGGCCGGGTACGCTCCGCCCTGCACGATGCCACGGTAGAGGCGCGCCGCCAGCTGATCGGGATCGAGGGCTGACATCATGCCGATGGCGGCCGACGAGATCGAGACGATGATCCGGGCGTCGATCCCGGACGCCGAGATCGAGATCACCGACCTGGCGGGCGACGGCGACCATTATGCGGCGAAGGTGACGAGCGCCGCCTTTGCAGGGCTCAGCCGCGTCAAGCAGCACCAGGCAGTCTACGCGGCGCTGGGCGGCCGCATGGGCGGCGTGCTCCACGCGCTGCAGCTTACCACCGCCATTCCCAAGTGAGTATGACAGCCATGACCGAAGACGCCCACGCCCGCATCGACGCCACCGTCAAGGCCAATGACGTGGTGCTGTTCATGAAGGGCACGCCGCTCTTCCCGCAGTGCGGCTTCTCCAGCCGCGCGATCGCGATCCTCGATCACCTCGGCGTCGGCTACGAGAGCGTCGACGTGCTGCAGGACCAGGCGGTGCGTCAGGGCATCAAGAAATATTCGGAGTGGCCCACCATTCCCCAGCTCTACGTGAAGGGCGAGTTCGTCGGCGGCTCCGACATCATGATGGAGATGTACGAGAGCGGCGAGCTTGCGCAGCTGATGCAGGAGCAGGGGGTAGCTGCGGCGAGCTAGGCTGTAATTCTTTTCCGTTCGTGTCGAGCGCAGTCGAGACACATATTCGAGCATAGTCGAGAATGCCTCGGCTTCGCTCGGCAGCGTCCCTCGACTGCGCTCGGGACGAACGGCCGTGAGGAAATTCCGATGCGCCTGGCGCCGGCTGTCACCACCCTCGATCCCCGCGTCCGCCGGGTGCTGGCGCACAATCCCTCGCCTTTCACCCACACCGGCACCCAGACCTACATCGTCGGTCGCGGCGAGGTGGCGGTGATCGATCCGGGACCCGATCTGCCGGAGCATGTCGACGCGATCCTGCACGCGACCGCCGACGAGCGGATCGTCGCCATCCTGTGCACGCACACGCACCGCGACCATAGCCCCGCGGCCCGCTTTCTGCAGGGCGCGACCGGCGCGCCGGTCGTCGGCTGCCCGCCGCTGACGATGGGCGATGACCGCCCGCGCGCCGCCGCGGGATTCGACCCGGATTATCGTCCGGATCGGGTCCTGGCGGATGGCGAGGCGGTGACCGGACCGGGCTGGACGCTGCAGGCGCTGGCGACCCCCGGCCATACTTCCAACCACCTCTGCTTCGCACTGCCGGAGAGCGGCGCGCTCTTCTCCGGCGATCACGTCATGGGCTGGTCCACCACGGTGGTGAGTCCGCCCGACGGCGACATGGCGGCCTATATGGCGAGCCTGGACAAGCTGCTCGCGCGCGACGACCGCATCTATTATCCCGCACACGGCGATCCTATCCCCGACCCGCAGCGCTTCGTGCGCGCGATCGCCGGTCATCGCCGCCAGCGCGAACGCCAGATCCTCGACCTGCTGGAGCAGGAGGCGCAGCCGATCCCCGCGATGGTCAAGGCGATGTACCGCGGCATCGACCCGCGCCTGCACGGCGCCGCCGGCCGATCGGTGCTGGCGCACCTGATCGACCTGGAGGCGCGCGACCGTGTGTGGCGCGACGGCGACAGCTGGGCCATCGCCGCCTGATCCACCAGGTTGACTGACGTCGTCGCATCGCGAACGCGACGCGGATGGCGAATTGTCGATTCGGCCGAGTGCGTCACCCTTCGACAAACCGCGACGCCATCCCTATCTGAGCGCGATGAACGCCCCCACCCAGAGCCTCGCCGGATTGGACCTGCGCGCCGAGATCGATCGGCTGCGTCGGGAGCGCAATGCCGTCATCCTCGCGCACTATTACCAGGAGCCGGAGATCCAGGATCTGGCCGACTTCGTCGGCGACAGCCTCGACCTGTCGCGTAAGGCAGCGGAGACGGATGCCGAGGTGATCGCCTTCTGCGGGGTGCGCTTCATGGCGGAGGTCGCCAAGATCCTGTCGCCGGAGAAGACGGTGGTGCTGCCCGACATGGCCGCCGGCTGCAGCCTGGAGGACAGCTGCCCGCCCGAGCAGTTCGCGCGCTTCCGCGCCGCGCATCCGGACCATATCGCGCTGACCTACATCAACTGCTCGGCGGCGGTGAAGGCGCATTCCGATATCATCGTCACGTCCTCATCGGCGGAGAAGATCCTGGCGCAGCTGCCGATGGACCAGAAGATCATCTTCGCGCCCGACAAGAATCTGGGCGCGTACTTCAACCGCAAGACCGGGCGCGACATGCTGCTGTGGCCCGGCGCCTGCATCGTGCACGAGGCGTTCAGCGAGACCGAGTTGCTGAAGCTGAAGGCGCAACATCCGGATGCGCCGGTCGCGGCACATCCGGAATGCCCGGCCTACATCCTCGATCACGCCGACCAGGTCGGTTCGACCCGCGCCATCCTGGAATTCGCGCTGGCCACGCCCGCCGAGACGATCATCGTCGCAACCGAGCCGCACATCATCCATCAGATGGAGAAGGCGGCGCCGCACAAGCATTTCATCGGCGCACCCGGCGCCGACGGGAACTGCAACTGCAACATGTGCCCGTACATGGCGATGAATTCGATCGAGAAGCTCTATCTGGCGCTGCGCGACCTGCAGCCCCGGATCGAGTTGGACGAGGCGCTGCGGACTGCCGCCAAGCGCCCGCTCGACCGCATGCTGGAGATGGCGTCGGCCACGGTCGGGCAGGGCGATCTCGGGCGTAAATAGGGTTCGCTCGTGTGCCCGGCCGGCGTCAGGCGGCCTTGCGCTTCTTCACCGGCCCGGCACTCGCGGGCGGGGCGCCGCCGGCTTCGGCCGCGGCGATGCTCCGGCCCCATTCCGCCTGCAGCGCGGCCAGGAAGCGGTGGTCCGCCCGCTCCTGCAGCTCGTCGACATAGTCGGCGCTCAGCAGGTTGGTGAACTTCAGGCCGACCATCACGCGCCGCGTCCAGCGGACCTCCGCCTCGATGCGGTGGCGGTCGTCGAACGTGATCAGGATATGGTCGCCGATCGCGAGCGGCTCCTCCACCAGGCCGCTGGCACCGCCGCGCGACAGGTCCTTGAGGCGTATCTGGCTGTCCTTGCGGCCGATCCTGGCCGGATAGGCCGTTCCCTTGAAGATGCGGCGTGGAAAGGCGCGGCGTTCCGCCCGATCGTTCGCAGCAATGGATAGGGATCTGC
>CAXTUG010000025.1:9803-19194 GCA_964247375.1 uncultured Sphingomonadaceae bacterium | reverse complement strand
GCGGCGCGCGGGGAGGCGGGGTGGGCATCGAGCAGCCAGCCGGAGCGGCCCGCCTGGAAGTCGATCGCGATCGACTCGCCGTGCCGCCAATAGGAGGAGATCTGGAGGATGGCGGGGCCGGACAGGCCGCGGTGGGTGAACAGGGCGGCCTCAGCAAACGACGCGCCGCCGGCCTGGGCGACCACCGGTGCGGCGACCCCGGCCAGCGCGCGGAACAGCGCCTCGTCCTGCGACAGCGTCAGCGGCACCAGGGCAGGCCTGGGCTCGACGACCTTGAGGCCGAAGCGGCGGGCGAGATCATAAGCGAAGCCGGTCGCGCCGAGCTTCGGGATCGACGGACCACCGGTAGCGACCACCAGTGCGGATGCGGAGGCGCTGCGATCACCGTACCGGATGGTGAAGCGCGTGTCGGCGTGATCCACCGCATCGATCGCGCGCCCCAGGTGGAGCGCCACGTCGCCGCGGGCGCACTCGTCGAGCAGCATCGCCACGATCTGCCGGGCCGAGCCGTCGCAGAAGAGCTGACCCAGCGTCTTCTCGTGCCAGGCGATGCCGTGGCGTTCGACCATGTCGAGGAAGTCGGCCGGCGTGTAGCGGCTGAGCGCCGAGCGGGCGAAGTGCGGATTGGCGCTGAGGAAGCGGTCGGGCGCAGTCCCGACATTGGTGAAGTTGCAGCGGCCGCCGCCCGAGATCAGGATCTTGCGGCCCGGCTCCGGCGCGTGATCGATCACCAGCACGCGCCGGCCCCGCTGTCCCGCCACGGCGGCGCACATCAGCCCGGCGCCGCCGGCACCGAGGATGATGGCGTCGTAGGAGTCCGTTCCGGTCACCACGGCGCCGTGGCACGGCCTGCGCGATCTTGCTAGCGCGCTGGAGGGCTGGCAGTGAAGCAGGATGTCGGGATCTCCATTCCCTCGTGCCCCGGCGCTGGCCGGGTTCCGGCGAAACAGGGATGCGCGCAGTAGCGCGCCCATGCTGCCGCACGGATATTTGATCTGGCTGGACCCCGGCCTTCGCCGGGGAACAGTAAGGTAGAAGGTAACCGTATGAGCGACCGGATGACCGGCGGCTGCCAGTGCCGGCGTGTACGCTACGCCGTCGAGGTCGAGGGCGACGACGCCTATCTGTGCCACTGCCGCATGTGCCGGCACGCGACCGGCGGCGCGTCGATCGCGTTCGTCAGCGTCGCGCTGGCCGGTCTCGCCTGGGAAAGCGAGCCGGACTGGTATCGTTCCTCGCCGATCGCCGAACGCCCGTTCTGCGCGGCCTGCGGCACGCCGCTCGGCTTCCGCTTCGTCGAGGGCGCCACCCGCATGGACCTGACGCTCGGCTCGTTCGACGCGCCCGAGCGGTTCAGACCGGTGCATAATTACGCGACCGAGAGCATGCTGCCGGCCTGGCTGGAGTGCGCGCACCTGCCGGGCATGCGATCGGACCAGAATGAGAATGTCGCGCAACGCTGGATCGCCGCCTGTGGCAAGCTCCCCGACTGACCTGCCGGTCGTGCGTTTTCCCGGCGCGGACGGGACGGACCTGGCCTATCGTGAGATGGGCGATGGGCGGCCGCTCGTGCTGATCCATGGGCTGTTCTCCAACGCCTGGACCAACTGGATCCGCTACGGACACGCGCAGCGGCTGGCGGATGCCGGCTTCCGCGTGATCATGCCGGACCTGCGCGGCCACGGCTCGAGCGCGGCGCCGCACGATCCGGCGGCCTACCCGCCCGACATCCTCGCCGCCGACGGCGAGGCGCTGATCCGGCACCTGGACCTGATCGACTTCGACCTGGGCGGCTACTCGCTGGGCGGGCGGACGACGGTGCGCATGCTGGTGCGTGGCAGCAGGCCGCGGCGGGCGATCGTCGCCGGGATGGGCTTGGCCGGGCTGCTCGATCCGTACCACCGCGCCGACTTCTTCCGCACGGTCCTGTCCGGCGCGGGCGCGCATGCGCGCGGGTCGGCGGCGTGGCTGGCGGAAGCGTTCCTGAAGACGACCGGCGGCGACCCGCAGGCAATGCTGCCGCTGCTCGACAGCTTCGTCGCGACGACCCGCGCCGCGCTGGCGGACATCGCGATCCCCACGCTCGTCCTTGCCGGCATTGACGATCACGATAACGGGTCGTCGGCCGACCTGGCCGCGCTGCTGCGACATGGCGCGTTCGCAGCGATCCCGGGCAACCATATGACGAGCGTGCTGCGCCCGGAATTAGGGCAGGAAATAGCGGCCTTCCTGACGAAGACCGACAGTTGATCGGGCGACGACCGGCCGGACCGGGAACAATATCGGTCGTTCTGGCGCTCTGACGCAAAATTTCTCCGTCGCGAGAGTTCCCGCCTGCAGATACAATATTCCTTTATCCTGATCCTGCTGGGACCGGGGCTGCTGATGGCTATGGCGGCCGTCGCCTTGTGCGGCGTCTATCGCTATCTCAGTCCGGTGCGTCACGCGCTGGTCTGGTCGGCAGCGTTCGCGACCGCCGCGCTGCAGTGGGGCGTTATCGCCGGCAGGAATGTCGCCGGCGATCTCCCGTTGCAGGCGGGGCTGGTCGCCGACCTGCTCGGACTGACGAGCATGTTGCTCTTCGCAGAGGGATTTCGGCTGCGCTATCGCGCCGATCATCGGCGATGGGTGGTGCCGCTCGCCGGCGCCACGGGTGCGGCACTGCTGGCGGCAAGCGCGCTCGCCGGCGCGGCGCCCTGGCGGGGCGCGGTGACCCCCGGCATCTCCGCCCTGCTGCTCGGCTGGGCGGCGACGCTGGTCGTGCCACCGCGACAGCGCGCCTCCGCGGCGGAGTGGGCGGTCGTCGGCATGCTCGTATCGCTGACGCTGATCGGCGCCGGCTTGGCCCTTGCCGCATTGGGCGAGCAGTCCGGCCTGCTGCAGATGCACCGGCTGTACCTGGTGCTTGCCATCGCCACCGTGGAGCCCGCCTGCGCCGCCATCGCGCTGTTCACCCTGCTGCTGATCGCCTTCGACTTCTCGGCGGACCTGCGTCGCCTGGTTCACACCGATCCGCTGACCGGCGTGCTCAACCGGCTCGGTTTCGAACATGCGCTGAACACCTGCGAATGCAATCGGCGGCAACGATCACGACCCTTATTGCTGGCGATCGCCGACATCGATTTCTTCAAGGAGATCAACGATCGGCACGGCCATGCGGCGGGCGATGCGACGCTCGCCTGCTTCGCGGACCACCTCGCCAAGCAGGTCGGCCGGGACGTGCATGTGGCGCGCATCGGTGGCGAGGAGTTCGCCCTGCTGCTGCCGGGGATCGACGGCGGCGACGCGTTCGATCGGATCGATCCGCTGCGCAAGAGCCTTGCGTCGCTGAAGGTCGACCAGCATCCGCATCTTACGCTGACCGCCAGCTTCGGGGTCGCGGAGCGGCACCCGGGCGAGGCGATCGGGGCGTTGCTCGAGCGCGCCGACGCCGCCCTCTACCGGTCCAAGCGTGCCGGCCGCAACCGATCGACCCTGGCGCAGACGCCGCCCGCGCCATGATCGGAGCCGAGTTCATCCAGATCGCGCTCGTCGCCACGAGCGCGACCATCGCGCTGGTGCTGATCATCGCGTGGCGCGAGTTCGGGCGTCCGCGCCACGTCTTCACCTGGGCGCTGGCGTTCGCGCTGCTGGCACTGGCATGGTCGATCGGCCTGCTGCCGGTCGCCGTGCCGTACCAGCATCGTATCGCGATCTTCCTGGAATATGCGCTCGCGGGCGCGGCCTCCGTGCTGGATGCGCTCGGCTTCCGCCAGCGTGCGGGAACGCCGCACGCGCGGCGGCCATTGAGGTCGATCCTGCTCCTCTACCTGGCGGCCGTGCTGGGCCTGACCCTCGCGGACGCGGCGCGTACGGCGCAGATGGTGCCGATCAACGTCCTCAACGTTGTCATGTTCTACCTGTCGGCACGGACGTTGCGGGGGCGGCGCAAGGGCGAACGCGTAGCCGAGCGCGTGGCCGAGAGCGGCCTTCTGCTGCTGGCGGTGGCGAGCGCCGCCGTCGCGATCGGCCTGATCGCCGCTTTGGCCGGCGTGATCCGGCTCGACATCGGGCAGCTGCAGATAGCGATCATGCTGCTGCTGCCGGGCATCGTCGCGGGAACCGGCCTGTTCACCATCATCCTGCTCGCCGCGGACCTCGCCGACCAGGCGCGACGGCTGGCGGCGAGCGACATGATGACCGGGTTGTTGAACCGACGCGGTTTCGAGGATGCGGGCAAGGCGCTGATCGACAGTGCGCAGCGCAACCATCGCGCGCTCACGCTCGCGCTGATGGACGTCGACTGCTTCAAGCAGGTCAACGACCGGTTCGGTCACCCGACCGGGGATCGGGTATTGTGCGCGATCGCCGACCGGCTCGCCGCCTCGCTCGGCCGGCGCGACATATTGGCGCGGATCGGCGGGGAGGAGTTCGCGGTCGTCCTGGTCGATGCCGACGTGGTTACGGCAACCATGACGGTCGAGGCCATGCGCCGCGACCTCGCCGCGCTCGACCTGCGCCTGACGCCGCCGCACCAGGTGACCGGCAGTTTCGGCGTGGCCGCCCTGCACGCGGACGATGACGATCTCGCCCACCTGCTGCGCCGCGCGGATGCGGCGCTCTACCGGTCTAAGGAGAATGGGCGCGATCGGGTGACGGTAGCGTGAGCGGGCAAAGACATCTCTCTCTGCCTGTTCGCTCCGAATAGTCGTCTCGACAAGCTCGAACCCTCTCGACGCGAACGGGATGAGGTGATGCAATTCTACCGAAACGGCGGCTCGTTGAAGGCGCGGAGCTTGCGGCTGTGGAGCTGGTCGCCGGCCAGCTTGAGCTCGTCGATGGCGGCGATGCCGATCCGCAGATGCTCGGCGATCGCGCGCTCGTAGAAGCGGTTGGCCTGGCCGGGCAGCTTGATCTCGCCATGGATCGGCTTGTCGGATACGCACAGCAGCGTGCCGTAGGGCACGCGGAAGCGGAAGCCCTGGGCGGCGAGCGTGGCCGATTCCATGTCGATCGCCACCGCCCGGCTCTGGCTGAAGCGGAGCGCCGAACTGGCGTAGCGCAGCTCCCAGTTGCGATCGTCGGTGGTGACGACGGTGCCGGTGCGCAGCCGGGTCTTCAGCTGGTCGCGGCTCTCGCCGGACACGCGTTCCGCCGCCCGGTCGAGCGCGCGCTGCACCTCGGCGATCGCCGGCACGGGAATTTCCGGCGGCAGCACGTCGTCCAGCACATGGTCGTCACGCAGGTAGGCGTGGGCGAGGACGTAGTCGCCGATGCGCTGGCTCGGCCGCAGCCCGCCGCAGTGGCCGATCATCAGCCAGGCCTCGGGCCGGGTGACGGCCAAGTGGTCGGTGATCGTCTTGGCGTTGGACGGCCCGACGCCGATGTTGACGAGGCTGATGCCGGAGCGGTCGGGCGCGACCAGGTGGTAGGCCGGCATCTGGTGCCGCCGCCACGCGCTGTCCGCGACCGCGCGCTCCGGATCGGTGTCGCCCGGCCGGATCTCGAGCCCGCCGGCACCGCTCAGCAGCTCATAGCCCTTGTCGGCGTTGAGTTCGCCGCACGCCCAGGTGACGAACTCATCGACGTAGCGATGATAGTTGGTGAACAGCACGTATTTCTGCAGGTGCAGCGGCGGCGTGCCGGTATAGTGGCGCAGGCGCGCGAGGCTGAAGTCGACCCGGCCCGCCTCGAACAAGGCGAGCGGGCGCGGCCGGTCGCCCCTGGGCAGAATGCCGTCCGCAATCTCGTCGCCGATATGGGCGAGCTCGGTCGCGGGAAAGATGCGCGCCAGCTCGGCGGCCGCCGCGCCGGTCAGGTCGAGCTCGGCGTCGAGCACGTAAGGATAGGCGATCTCCTCCTGCGATCGACCGACGCCGACCTCCGCGCCGTAATCCTCGACCAGGTAATCCAGCTGCTCGGCCAGATAGTCGCGAAACAGAGCGGGCTGCGTGATGCCGACCGCATAGTCGCCGGGCACGTGCAGGCGGCCGAAGGCGCGGCCTGGCGCGGACGCCGAGGGCCGCCCGTCGTAGCGGACGCGGATCTCCGGATAGCAGAAGGCGCCGGCCGCACGCGCGGCGGGATCGGGCCGCTCGCCGCAAGCGATATAGTGGGCGAGGGCGGACCGCAGCGCGGCGACCGATTCGCGGTAGAGGGTTTCCAGCTGATCGACGTAGGCGAGGCTCTGCTGCGACGGCATCAGAGCTCCGCGAGCATGTGCTCGGCCGAGCTCACGCGATACTCGCCCGGTGCCTCGACGAACAGCTTCTCGACCACGTTGTCGTTCACCACCATCGCGAAGCGCTGGCCGCGCCGGCCCATGCCGAAGCCGCTGCCGTCGAAGTCGAGGCCGAGCGCCTGCACGAACTCGCCATTGCCGTCGGCCAGCAGCGTGACCTTGCCGTCGGCCGCGGCGCTCCGGCCCCAGGCGGCCATGACGAAGGCGTCGTTGACGGCGGTGCCGACCACCTCGTCGATTCCCTTGGCCTTGAGCGCGTCGACCTTGTCGACGAAGCTCGGCAGGTGGCGCGCCGAGCAGGTCGGCGTGAAGGCGCCCGGCACCGAGAACAAGGCGATCCGCCGTCCGGCGAAATAGTCCCTGGTCTCGACCTTCTCCGGACCGTTCTCGGTCATCCGGACCAGGGTAGCGTCGGGAAGCGTATCACCTGCGGCAATCGTCATGATGGTCCTCCTGTTTCGCGCCCGCCCTAACAGCCGGATCGACGGGCCGGAAGGCCCCGGAGCGGTTGGAGCGGAGATCGCGAGTCCCTATACTGGAAATATGACATCTCCTGACTTCACCTCGCTTGCCGGTGAGCTGCTGCTGGCCATGCCCGGCATCGGCGATCCGCGATTCGAGCAGGCGGTGATCGCCATGTGCCTGCATCATCCCGACGGTGCGATGGGCATCGGCATCGGCCGTACCGTGCCGGGACTCGGCCTGCACACGCTGCTGAAGCAGCTCAACATCGAGCCGGGCACCGCGCCCGACGTCCCGATCCACCAGGGCGGCCCGGTCGAGACGCAGCGCGGCTTCGTGCTGCATTCGGGCGACTGGCGGGGCGAGGACACGCTGGTGATCTCCGACGCGCTGAGCCTGACCACCACGCTGGATGTGCTGCGCGCGATCGCGGCGAGCGAGGGGCCGGACCGCTGGCTGGTCGCGCTCGGCTATGCCGGCTGGGGCGAGGAGCAGCTGGACGAGGAGATGCTGCGCCACGGCTGGCTGAGCGTCGGTGCGACCGACGAGCTGCTGTTCGAGACGGCGACGCGGGAGCGCTGGCCGCGCGCTTTTGCGGCGGCCGGGGTCGACGTGCGCCTGCTGGCGTCCACCAGCGGGCACGCCTGAATCCGACGGATCATTATCAGTCGTCAACGCCACGCATTTACCGTTCTCCGGCGAAAGCCGGAGTCCAGTTGCTGACGCGCATGGTCGCGTGCTGCCGCACGCGGATTTGACGAGCTGGGCCCCGGCCTGCGCCGGGGAACGGTCTCTATATTCACGTGACCTCCTTTTCCCCCCCAAGGCAGCATTTCGGTGCCGGGCGCGTTGAGGCCGACACATACGCCACACGCAAGGAGCAAGAATCATGGCTGACGCGAGAGACGGCGGCACGAATGCCCGTCCGCTGGACGAGACGATTGCCGGTACCGGACCGGGCATTCCCGACGACGCGCTCGCTCCCGGCGAAACCGAGCTGCCGACGCCGCCGAGCGACGAAGAGGTCGCGCGGGCGGCCAAAGCACTGGGCGCGCCCATCGTTCAGCCGGAGCAGTGATCATGGCGTTCGAGGTCAGCACTTCCAGCTTCGCCGACGGCGGCGTCATGCCGGACCGCTATGCCAAGGAGCATGGCAACGTGCTGCCCGCGCTCGACTGGCGCGGTGCGCCGGAGGGCACCGAGAGCTACGCGGTGATCGTACAGGATCCGGATGCACCCATAGGTACGGTCACCCACCTGGCGGTGTGCGATATCGGGCCGGAGCATCCCGGCCTCCTTGAAGGAGAAGGGCTCGACACCTTCACCGTGTGCACCAACGTGTTCGGCGACACCGGCTATGGCGGTCCGCGGCCACCCGCCAGGCATGGCCCGCATCACTACCACTTCAAGGTAATGGCGCTCGACGTGCCGACGCTGGACGTGCGCACGGGCGACGACCCGCAGGCGCTGCTCCGCGCCGCCGACGGTCACGTCGTGGCGGAAGCCGAGATCGTCGGTATCTACGAGAACAAGGACGCGACCGATGGTTGAGACGAGCCGCGCCGTGCGCCTGTCCTGGTTCGGCGGACCGGACGCGCTGATGATCGATCCGACCGCCATCCCGCAGCCGGTGGACGACGAGGTGCTGGTCCGCGTCGCCGCCGCCAGCGTCAACCCGGTCGACGCCAAGATCCGGGAGGGCAAGTTCCCGCCGGTGAGCGAGGACGATCTGCCGATCATTCTCGGCCGCGACCTAGCGGGCACGATCGAGGCGGTCGGCACCCGGGCGCACTACATGCTGAGCAAGGGCGAGCCGGTCTTCGCCTTCATCGGCCAGGACCGCGGCGCGCAGGCGGACTATGTGGTGGTGAAGGCCATCGAGCTGGTCGCTGCACCCCGGTCGATCGACCTGATCCATGCGGCGGCCGTGCCGCTGGCGGCGATGACCGCCTGGCAGGGGCTGTTCGATCATGGCGGGCTCCACGCCGGGCAGCGCGTGCTGATCCACGGCGGTGCGGGCGGCGTCGGCCATCTCGCACTCCAATTGGCCAAGGCGAAAGGCGCGACCGTGATCACGACCGCGTCGGCCGGCGACCTCGACTTCGTGCGCGAACTCGGCGCCGATACGGCGATCGACTATAAGGCGGAGCGGTTCGAAGACGTGGTCGCGGACGTGGACGTCGTGTTCGACCTGATCGGCGGCGAGACGCAGGACCGTTCCTGGCCGGTGCTGCGCGAGGGCGGGATCATGGTCTCGACCGTCAGCGCACCCGATCCGCAGAAGGCCGCGGACCACAAGGTCCACGCGGCGCCGCGCTATCTGGCGCAGCCCAATGCCGCGCAGCTGGGCGAGATCGCCGACCTGATCGATGCCGGCAAGGTCAAGGTAGTCGTGTCCGAGACCTTCCCGCTGGATCAGGTGCGGCAGGCGCAGGAGCGGCTGGAGCAGGGCGGCCTGCGCGGAAAGATCGTGCTGACGCTCGCCTGATCCATGTTTCGACCGTCTGTCCGTCTCCGGACAGCCCACTTGCGTCCGGCCGCGCAGGCGCTAACCCGCTGTGCAGAGAGACAATTCTGAGGATGCCCGTTCCATGATCTCGAAGATCGTTCTGTTGCTCGCCGGCAGCATCGTCGCCTCGTCCGCCGCCCTGGCCGCCGCACCCGCCGACATGGCGAAGAAGCCGGTCGGCGCCGCGGGCGGTCCGGGCG
>CAXTUG010000025.1:0-9793 GCA_964247375.1 uncultured Sphingomonadaceae bacterium | reverse complement strand
TCGTGTCGGAGGCATCGGTCGGCCCCGTCGCCACGCCCGCGGCGGACAAGCCGCAGATCGGCAGCTTCGGCTTCGACGAGGCGGGGATGGATCGCTCGGTCGCGGCGGGCAACGACTTCTACGCCTTCGCCAACGGCGGCTGGACCAAGGCCACGCCGATCCCGGCCGACCGCTCCAACTACGGCGCCTTCACCGTGCTCGACGACCTCTCGGTCCAGCGCATGCACACCATCCTCGACGAGGCGGTGAAGGATCCTGCCTCCAGGAGCGGCACGCTCTACGCCAGCTTCATGGACGAGGCCGCGGCCGAGGCGAAGGGCTATGATCCGATCAAGCCGGAGATCGCCGCGGTCAAGTCTGTCAACAGCAAGTCCGACTATGCGCGCCTGCTGGGGCAAGACCTGCGCAACGGCATTTCCGGGCCGATCGTGGCCGGCGTCAGCCTGGACGACAAGGATCCGGACCGTCCCACCATCGGCGTGGTTCAGGGCGGCCTCGGCCTGCCCGACCGCGATTATTACCTGAAGAGCGATGCGGCGATCGTCGCCGCGCGCAAGGCCTATGCCGACTATGTCACGCAGCTGCTGACCCTGGTGGGCGAGCCCAGCGCGGCGGCCCGTGCGCAGGCGGTGCTGGCGTTCGAGACCAGCTTGGCGCAGGTCCACTGGACACGGATCGACAGCCGCGATTCCGACAAGACCTACAATGTCTGGACGCGCGCCGATTTCGAGAAGAAGGCGCCGGGTTTCGACTGGACGGCGTACCTGACCGCCGCCGGGCTCAACGGCGACAATCATTACCTGGTGGCGCAGCCGAGCGCGGTGGCCGGTTCGGCGAAGCTCATCGCCGACGCGCCGATGCCGGTGCTGCGCGACTATCTGCTGGTCCGCACGATCGACAATGCCGCGCCCTGGCTCTCGCGCCGCTTCGTCGACGCGAACTTCGCCTTCCACGGCACGACGCTCTCGGGCACGCCGCAGATCCAGGCGCGCTGGAAGCGCGGCGTCGACCTCGTCAAGAACGCGATGGGCGAGGATCTCGGCCAGACCTACGTCACCCGCTACTTCCCGCCGGAAACCAAGGCGGCGGCGGACCAGCTGGTCAAGAACATCATCGCCGCGATGGACCGGCGGCTGCAGAACCTCGCCTGGATGGATCCCAAGACGAGGACGGAAGCGCGCGCCAAGCTCGCCTCCTTCCGCCCGAAGATCGGCTATCCCGACAAGTGGCGCGACTATGCGGGGCTGCAGGTTGCGCGGGGCGACCTCTACGGCAACGTCAAGCGCTCCAACGAGTTCGACTGGCAATATGGCCTGAACAAGCTCGGCAAGCCCGCCGATCGCGGCGAGTGGGGCATGACGCCGATGGAGATCAACGCCTACGCCAACCCGGTGTGGAACGAGATCGTGTTTCCCGCGGCGATCCTGCAGCCGCCCTTCTTCGATCCGCACGCCGATCCGGCGGTCAATTACGGCGGGATCGGCGCCGTGATCGGGCACGAGCTGAGCCACCACTTCGACGATCAGGGCCGCAAGTACGACAAGACCGGCCGACTGGCCGACTGGTGGACGCCGCAGGACGTGCAGCGTTTCACCGCCATGACCGGCAAGCTCGTCGCGCAGTACGACGCTTACGAGCCGCTGCCAGGCGTGCACGTGCAGGGCGCGCTGACGCTCGGCGAGAATATGGCGGACCTGGCCGGCCTGACGGTGGCCTACGATGCCTACCACGTCGCGCTCGGCGGCGCCCCGGCGCCGGTGATCGACGGCCTGACCGGCGACCAGCGCTTCTATCTCGGCTGGGCGCAGGTGTGGCGGCGCAACTATCGTGAGCCCAATCTGCGCCAGCGGCTGCTGACCGACCCGCACTCGCCCTCGCCGCAGCGCACCTGGATCGTGCGCAACCTGCAGCCGTGGTACGACGCCTACCAGCCGGCGCAGACCGCCAAGATGTACCTGACGCCCGACCAGCGCGTGCTCGTCTGGTAGGATCGGGAGCGCATCGTCATGGCCTCCCGCGCGCTGACCGCGTCCTTCCTGCTGCTGCCGCGCCGGCGGCAGGGATGGGCCCTGTCGCTCGTCGTCGTGCTGCTGGCAGCGGCGACCCTCACGCTGGTGTGGGCGCAGATCGGCGCCCCTGGCCTGATCGTGGCGACAGCGGCCGCCGGTGCGGCGGGGCTGCTGATCGGCAGTGCGCGGCTGTTGCAGGGGCGGGGAGCGGCGGCGGAGAGCCGGCACGACTGGGCTCTGCTCCACACGGCGCTCGCCGACGGCGCCGACGGGACGATCATCACCGACCGCCGCGGCGCGCTGATCTGCGCCAGTCCGGCCTATGCGGCGCTGTTCGGCGCCTCCCTGCCGCCCGACGAGCTGCCGCTGCCGTCCCACGAGCTGGCCCGACTGGCGGTGGCGGCGCGCCTGGCGATGCGCGATGGCGAGGCCGACATCGACGACCTCTCCTTCCAAGATCGGACGGTGCGGGTGCTGCTTAGGCGCGCCGGCCGGCGCGAGGACCACCTCGTCTGGCGTTTCCGCACGAGCGGGCCGCAGAGCGAACTCGGCGTGGTGCGCTCGCTGCTGGACGGCGTCGGCGGCAAGCGGCTGGGTGCGGCGGGCGTGATGCTGGTGCTGGTCCAGGCCGACGGCACGATCGTCGCCGCCAACGAGGTCTTCACCTACCGCGCGCTCGGCGACGTCGCTGCCGATCCGGCCGGCATCAACATGGCCTCCCTGATCCACACCACCGCCGACGGCAGCGTCCGGATGCGGCAGGACAGCGAGGACATGCCGCCGCTGCGCATCATCCCCATCGCGCTGGAGGAGGATCCGGCCGAGGGCGCCAGCGTGTTCCTGATGTTCGACGAGGATCCGGAGGCGATGACGGTCGCCGCCGCGCGGGGCGCCGCCACCGGCCACCTCCACGAACTGCTCGCCATGCTGCCGCTCGGCCTTGCGCTGGTGGAGCGCGACGGACGCTTCCTGTTCCTCAACACCGCGTTCCGCCGCGCCGCCGGCGTCGCCGCCGAGGATCATGTCGTGTATCCGAGCGACCTCGTCGCCGACGAGGACAAGGCGATCGTATCGGATTCGGTCCGCCGCTTCGCCGCCGGCCGCGCGCTGCCGGGCGATCTCGCGGTGCGGCTGAAATACCGGCCGGAGGAACCGGTGGCGCTCACCATCGCCAATGCCAAGGGGCTGGGCGACGCGACGGTGCTGCTGAGCCTCAAGGACAATAGCGAGGAGTCGAAGCTGAAGCGCCAGGTCGCGCAGGCGACCAAGATGCAGGCGGTCGGCCAGCTCGCCGGGGGCGTCGCCCACGACTTCAACAACATATTGACCGCGATCATCGGCCACTGCGACCTGATGATGATGCGCCACACGCCCGGCGACATCGACTATGACGACATCCAGCAGATCAAGCACAATTCCAACCGCGCCGCATCGCTGACGCGGCAATTGCTCGCCTTCTCGCGCCAGCAGACGCTGCGCCCGCAGATCCTGCAGCTGCCCGACATCATCTCCGAAGTATCCAACCTGCTGCGCCGCCTGCTGGGCGAGACGGTGCGGCTGGAGGTGAAGCACGGCCGCAACCTGGGCCTGGTCCGCGCCGATCCGGGCCAGCTGGAGCAGGTGATCGTCAACCTGGCGGTGAATGCGCGCGACGCCATGCCCGGCGGCGGAACGCTCACGGTCGAGACGTTCCGCGTCACCGCGCCGGAGGTCCGCCGCATGCGCAGCGAGATCCTGCCGGTGGCCGACTATACCGGCCTGCGCGTATCCGACACCGGCATGGGCATTCCGGCCGAGAACCTGTCCAAGATCTTCGAGCCCTTCTTCACCACCAAAGAGGTGGGCAAGGGCACGGGTCTCGGCCTCTCCACCGTCTACGGCATCGTCAAGCAGACCGACGGCTTCATCTTCGCGGATTCGGAGGTGGGAAAGGGGACCAGCTTCGTCATCTACCTGCCGATTCACCACGCCGCCGAGGTGCCGGAGCCGGCCGTGCCGGTGCGGGTCGAGCCGGCGGGCGAGACGTGGGGCACCGGCACGATCCTGCTGGTCGAGGACGAGGCGATGGTGCGCGCCGTCGCCGAGCGTGCGCTCACCCGCCAGGGCTATCAGGTGCTGACCGCCAACAATGGCGAGGAGGCGCTGGAGCTGCTCGAGGAGGGCGCGGAGATCGACCTGCTGATCTCCGACGTGGTCATGCCGACCATGGACGGGCCGACGCTGGTGCGCGCCGCGCGCGAGCGTTATCCCGATCTCAAGATCCTGTTCATGTCGGGCTATGCCGAGGAGCAGCTGCGCAAGTCGATCGACATCGACCGCGTATCCTTCCTGCCGAAGCCCTTCTCGGTGCAGCAATTGGGGCAGGCCGCCCGCGACGCGCTGCAGCCGCCGATCTAGGCGTTCGCAACGCATTGTCGCAGATGCCGATTTTGCCTTTGCGGCTACGATGCGGGCTACTATTGCAGGCGTCATGACCGCACCTCTGTCCGTCCTCGTGGTCGAGGACGAGCCGCTTATCGCCATGATGATCGAGGATTTTATTGACATGCTCGGCCATCGGCTGGCGGGCACGTTCGACAGCGTGGCCGAGGCGCTGACCGGGGTCGAGCAAGGCGGGTTCGACGCCGTGATCCTCGACGTCAACCTGCGGGACGGGCCGTGCTGGCCGGTGGCGGATGCGCTCGCCGCCCGGAACATTCCGTTCGTGCTGGCGAGCGGTGGCCACGTCGAACCGCCGCCGGCCGCGCACAGCGGGGCGCCGCAGCTGTCGAAGCCGTTCACGCTGGACGGGGTGCAATCGGCGCTGGAGATGCTCTCGACCCGCGTCTGACGCGGGCATTTCGCGCTGGAGGCGCGAATAAGTTCGCCTCTTGTTCTAACAGAACATTCCATGTACAAGCCCTTTCACGCGTTGAATGCGTGGACGACTTCCTCTAGCGACGGGACTTGGCAATGGCGGCTTCTCTGAAGGTGATCGACGGCGACATGATGGGTTCTTCGGAGAGGCAGAAGGCGCTGGACGCCGCGCTGGCGCAGATCGACCGCGCGTTCGGCAAGGGCAGCGCGATGAAGCTCGGCAGCCGCGAGAAGATCGAGATCGAGGCGATCTCGACCGGCAGCCTGGGGCTCGACATCGCGCTCGGCATCGGCGGCCTGCCGCGCGGCCGCATCGTCGAGATTTACGGTCCTGAAAGCTCGGGCAAGACGACGCTGGCGCTGCATGCGATCGCGGAAGCGCAGAAGAATGGCGGCACCGCGGCATTCGTCGATGCGGAACATGCGCTCGATCCGGCCTATGCCAAGAAGCTGGGTGTCGATGTCGACAATCTGATCGTCAGCCAGCCCGACACGGGGGAGCAGGCGCTGGAGATTACCGACACGCTGGTGCGCTCCAACGCGGTCGACGTGCTCGTGATCGACTCGGTCGCGGCCCTGGTGCCGCGGGCGGAGATCGAGGGCGAGATGGGCGACAGCCACGTCGGCCTGCAGGCCCGGCTGATGAGCCAGGCGCTGCGCAAGATCACCGGCTCGATCAGCCGCTCGCGCACGCTCGTCATCTTCATCAACCAGATCCGCATGAAGATCGGCGTGATGTACGGCAATCCGGAGACCACCACCGGCGGCAATGCGCTGAAATTCTACGCCTCGGTCCGGCTCGACATCCGCCGCACCGGCCAGATCAAGGACCGGGACGATATCGTCGGCAACACGACCCGCGTGAAGGTCGTCAAGAACAAGGTCGCCCCGCCGTTCAAGCAGGTCGAATTCGATATCATGTATGGCGAGGGCGTATCCAAGGTCGGCGAGATCCTCGACCTGGGCGTCAAGGCCGGGCTGGTCGAGAAATCGGGCGCCTGGTTCAGCTACGACAGCGTCCGCATCGGCCAGGGCCGTGAGAATTCCAAGACCTACCTCCGCGAAAATCCGGAGATCTGCGCACGGCTCGAGAAGGCGATCCGCTCCAACATGTCCGACGTGGCCGAGCAGATGATCACCGGTCCGGACGCGAGCGACGATCTGTAAGCCGGCCGATCTGCCCTTGCGGCCGAAGGTGCGAGTTTCCGAGGACCGCCTTGGCCGTAAGCGGCTCAGAGCGTGATGCTCGCAGGAACGAGGATGATCATGCGCCGCTTCTTGCTGTTGCTCGGCTGCGCGCTGCTCCTGATGGCTGCTCCGGCCAGAGCGTCGACGCCTGAAAATGCCGCCCCACCGGCGGCGGATCGCATCACCGTGACGGTATCGGGGCAGGGACCGGACGTGATCCTGATCCCCGGGATCGCGAGTTCGGCGCGCGTCTGGGATGCGACCGTCGCCCATCTCGCGCCCACGCATCGCGTCCATGTCGTGCAGGTGGCGGGTTTCGGCGGCGTGCCGGCCGGCGCCAATGCCAGCGGACCGGTGCTGGAGCCGGTCGTCGATGCGCTGCACGACTACATCGTTGCGCAGCACCTGCAGGGTGCGGCCGTGATCGGCCACGCGCTGGGCGGCACGATCGCGCTCCGCCTGGCCGTCGCCCACCCCGGCGATGCCGGTCGCGCCATGCTCGTCGATGCGCTGCCCTACCTCGGCATGATGTTCGGTGCGCGGATGAACGTGGCGCTGGTGAGGCCCCAGGCGGCCAGGCTGCGCGACCAGCTGGTGCGCGGCACGCAGGAGGATTTTGCCGCCGGAGAACGGGTGCAGATGGCGCAGCTGATCAAGGCGCATAGCGCCGAGGCGGATGCCGCCTATGCCGCCGCGGCCGCATCCGATCACCGCGTGGTGGGGCAGGCCCTGTACGACGACATGACGCTCGACCTCCGTTCCGATCTGCCGCGGATCGCGATCCCCGTCACCATACTCTATCCGTGGGACGAGACGAGCGGCATGCCGCAGGAGATGTTCGACGCGCTCTACACCGACGCGTTCGCAACGCTGCCGCACGGCAAGGTCGAGCGGATCGACGACAGCTACCAGTTCATCATGATCGATCAGCCGGCGATCTTCCTGCAGAAGGTCGACCTCTTCCTCGCCAGCTAGCCAGTACCGCTGTGGCGCGATATGGTCCTCGCGATGGCATTGGATGCAGGTCTTCGCCTGAGCCGGCGCGCGATACTCGGCGCTGCCGCGGTGTTGCCGATCATGTCGGTCTCGTCGGTTCTTCGTGCGGCCGAGCCCGACCTTGCCGGTCTTGCGCCGATGACCGGCGACGTCGTTCCGATCAGCCGGCCCGAACGTGCGCGGCGGATCGCACGGGCGCAGGCGCTGATGCATGCGCGCGGCATCGGCGCGGTACTGATCGAGCCGGGCGCGTCGCTGGTCTACTTCACCGGCATCCAGTGGCATCGCAGCGAGCGGCTGACCGCCGCCATCCTGCCTGCGAGCGGCGAAGCCTGCGTGGTGACGCCGTTCTTCGAGGAGCCCTCCGTCCGCGAGACGCTGCAGGTCCCGGCCGATATCCGCGTGTGGCAGGAGGATGAGGATCCGCTGCGGCTGGTCGCCGCCTTTCTCAGGGAGCGCGGGCTCGTGTCGCAGCCGATCGGCATCGAGGAGACGCTGCGCTATTTCGCGGTCGACCGGCTGCGGCAGGCGCTGCCGGCTGCGAAGCTGATCTCGGCCGATCCGGTCGTGCGCGGCTGCCGCATGGTGAAGACGCCGGCCGAGATCGCGCTGATGCAGAAAGCGACCGACATCACGGTCGCCGCCTATCGCTGGGTGCATCCGCGGGTGGAGCGCGGCATGACCGGTGCGGACATCGGCGCGCTGATGGATGCGGCGACCGTCAAGCTGGGCGGCGCGGTCGAGTTCAGCATGGCGCTGGTGGGCGAAGCCTCGGCCTATCCGCACGGATCGCACGGCGTGCACCAGGTCGCACCGGGCACGATCGTGCTGATGGACTGCGGCTGCAACGTCGAAGGTTACCAGTCCGACATCTCCCGCACCTTCGTCTACGGCAGCGCCAGCGGAGAACAGCGGCGGGTGTGGGATCAGGTGCGGCAGGGTCAGCAGACGGCCTTCGCCGCGGCGCAGCCGGGCGCGAGGGCCGGCCAGGTCGACGACGCGGTGCGGCGCCTGTACGAAGGCTGGGGCTACGGGCCCGGCTACAAGCTGCCGGGCCTGTCGCATCGCACCGGCCACGGTATCGGCCTGGACGGGCACGAGCCGGTCAATCTCGTCCACGGCGAGACGACGCGGCTGGCGGCGGGCATGTGCTTCTCCGACGAGCCCGGCATCTACCTGCCCGGCAAGTTCGGGGTGCGGCTGGAGGACTGCTTCCACATGACCGAACAGGGGCCGAGATGGTTCAGCGAGCCGCCGCAGTCGATCGATCGGCCGGTCTAGCGAGAGGTAGCCCTCTCCCGCGAAAGCGGGAGAGGGCTTAAGAGCCGCCGCTTGAGAAGCATCGGACGGTCCACTAAGTCGCGGGCATGAACTCGACCAACGACATCCGCCGTTCCTTCCTCGAATATTTCGGCGCGAACGGGCACCGCATCGTCCCTTCGGCGCCGCTGGTGCCGCACAACGATCCGACGCTGATGTTCGTCAATGCGGGCATGGTGCCGTTCAAGAACGTGTTCACGGGGCTGGAAACACGGCCCTACTCGACCGCGACGTCCAGCCAGAAGTGCGTGCGCGCGGGCGGCAAGCATAACGACCTCGACAATGTCGGCTACACCGCGCGGCACCACACCTTCTTCGAGATGCTCGGCAACTTCTCGTTCGGCGATTACTTCAAGGAGCAGGCGATCATCCATGCCTGGACGCTGCTGACCAAGGAGTGGGGCATTCCGGCCGAGAAGCTGACGGCCACCGTCTACCACACCGACGACCAGGCGTTCGACCTGTGGAAGAAGATCGCCGGCCTGCCGGACCACAGGATCATCCGCATCCCGACCAAGGACAATTTCTGGGCGATGGGCGCGGACGGACCGTGCGGGCCGTGCTCGGAAATCTTCTACGATCATGGCGACCATATACCCGGCGGCCCTCCCGGCAGCCCGGACGAGGACGGCGACCGCTTTGTCGAGATCTGGAATCTGGTCTTCATGCAGTTCCTGCAGGAAGCCGACGTGATCGTCGGCGACCTGCCGCGGCCCAGCATCGATACCGGCATGGGGCTGGAGCGGATCGCCGCGGTGCTGCAGGGCGTGCACGACAATTACGACACGGACACGTTCAGGGCGCTGATCGCCGTTTCGGGCGAGCTCACGAAGACCGCCACCACCGGGATCAACCAGGCGTCGCATCGCGTGATCGCGGATCATCTGCGTGCGTCGGGTTTTCTGGTGGCCGACGGCGTGCTGCCGGCCAATGAGGGGCGCGGCTACGTGCTCCGCCGCATCATGCGCCGCGCGATGCGCCATGCCCACCTGCTGGGGGCGACCGAGCCCTTGATGTACCGGCTGGTGCCGGCGCTGGTCGCCGAGATGGGGGCGGCCTATCCGGAGCTGGTGCGCGCGCAGCCGCTGATCGAGGAGACGCTGAAGCTGGAGGAGACGCGCTTCCGCCAGACGCTCGCCAACGGCCTGCGCCTGCTGGACGAGGCGACCGGCGGCATGGCAGCCGGCGCGACGCTGCCGGGTGCGGTCGCGTTCAAGCTCTACGATACCTACGGCTTCCCCTACGACCTGACCGAGGACGCCCTGCGCGCGCAGGGCTTCGGCGTGGACCGGGTCGGCTTCGATGCCGCCATGGCCGAGCAGAAGGCGGCGGCGCGCGCCGCCTGGAAGGGGTCGGGCGACAAGGCGTCGGACGACATCTGGTTCGACGTCGCCGAGGAGCAGGGCGGCACCGAGTTCATCGGC
>CAXTUG010000024.1:7721-19257 GCA_964247375.1 uncultured Sphingomonadaceae bacterium | reverse complement strand
GGTTCTTGGCGTAAAAAAGGACGCAAAGGCCGACGAGATTAAAAAATCGTATCGCCGCCTTGCGCGAAAATATCACCCGGACGTAAATCCGAACGATAAATCCGCCGAGGATAAATTTTAAGAGGTTCAGGAAGCCTATGACGTTTTATCCGACGAGAAAAAACGTCAGGTGTTCGACCGTTTCGGCTATTACGCCGACAATCTGGACGTGAATTCGCCTTATGGCACAAGCTATGGCGCGGGCGGTTCGACCGGCGGCGCGACGGGCGCGAGCGCCGGTTGCAGCCCATCGGCTAACATGCCGCGGGCGGCGAGCGCCGCCACGACCGCCCAGCCGATCCAGCAGCCGGCCATCGTCAGCCCGACGGCGACCGTGCCCACGAGCTTGCCCTGCATCAGCTGCGCCGGGCTGACGCAGGCGAGCAGCGCCTCCAGGAGCTTGTTGGACCGTTCCTCGATCATCGACTGCAGCGCCCACGAGCCGGACAGCATCAGCGTCATGAGCAGCAAGTAGGACAGGACCAGCGTGCCGATCGTCCGGAGTTGCGCATCGTCGTGATTCCGGTTCGGCGGCGGCAAGGTGGTGGTGAAGGTCGGCTCGATCCGCAGCGCAGCGTCGGCGAGCGCGGGCTGCACGCCTGCCTGCGTCAGCTTCTCCCGGCGCAACACCGGCGCAAGGCTGTCACGCAGCAGGCTCATCAGCCTGGGCGACGGGTCGTGATCGGCCCAGATCCGTACGGCCCCGCCGACGGCAAAGTCGGCGGGAACATAGACGACGTAATCGACCGCCTCCGATCGGGACGCAGCGGGCGGATCGATCAGGTCGGGAACATGCCGCACGATCGTCGCGACCGGCGCGGCGACGAGGAGGCGCGGCGGCGATACGATCCGGTAGGGCAGCGCGGCGCGCTCCATCGGACGAGCCCGCTCGGAACCGGCGCGCGGCCGCCGTCGCTCCAGTTCGAACCGATGCGCGATCAGGGGCGACGCCGTTCTGGACGGATCGATCAGCATGATCCGCTCGGTAGGGTCGCGCTCGCCGGCACGCGACGCGATCGGACCGATCGCGAGCACGAGCGGCAGGACCAGCAGCGTCACCCAGAAGCTGCGCGCGGCGACGATCTGGCGGAACTCCCGTGCGGCGATGAGGAGGACGGGATGCGTCATCGACCGTCCTCAGCGCCGCCGACGACGTGCAGGAAGACGTCGTGCAGGCTCGGCTGCCGCCGATCGAAGCGGCGCAGGACGAAGCCCTGCTCGGTACAGGCATGCAGCAGATCTGCCGGATCGTGGCCCGCCGCGAGCCGCACATCCCAGTCGGTCCAGCCGTCCACGCACGCGCGCGCCGTCACGGCGGTCACCCCTAGCAACCCGGCCGGCGTCGATCGCGCGCTGAGCGTCAGCCGGGGCGGCAGCAATGCGCGGGCGGCGTCCTGCGTGCCCTCGAACAGCTTGCGGCCGGAAGACAGCAGCAGCAGGCGGTCACACAGCCGCTCCGCATGCTGCATCACATGGGTGGAGAAGAGGATGGTCACGCCCCGCCGCGCCAGCGCCCTGATCTCGCCCTCGAGCAGGGCCTGGTTGACGGGGTCCAGCCCGGAGAAGGGCTCGTCCAGGATGAGCAGCTCGGGATCGTGCACGATCGCGGCAGCCAGTTGCACCTTCTGCGCCGTGCCCTTCGACAATTTGTCGGTCCTCACGCTGGCGACGTGGGAAAGATCGAAGCGATCCAGCAAGCTCCGCGCCTGCGCCCGTGCCGGCCCCCGCGCCATGCCCTTCAGCCTGGCGAAATAGGTAACGACGTCAATCGCCGACATGGTGCGGTAGAGGCCGCGCTCCTCCGGCAGGAAGCCCAGGCGGGCATTGTTCTCGCGGCCCGGCGGTCGTCCGAGCACCGCGATGCTGCCGGACGACGGGCGCAGGATATCCAGCACCATGCGCAGCGTCGTCGTCTTGCCGGCGCCGTTGCCGCCGAGAAAGCCGAATACCTCGCCGGCCCCGACCGCGAAGCTCACGCCGTCCACCGCCCGCCGCGCGCCGAAATCCTTGGTGACGTGGTCGAGCAGCAAGGCCGCCAAAGATCAGTCTCCTTCCATCGCGTGCATCGAACCACTGATCCCGCGCAGCAGGCTGTCGGCGATCCGGCGGGCAACGGTCCGCCGACCCTGCGCATTGCATACCGGACGTATCTGGAGCGATCCGTTAACTTGTTTGTGCCATAGCGCACACGCTTGGACGGCTGACGCGAGCGAGACGTTCCCGACCGTAACATGCTACCTGATCCTGACGACATACACGCTGCCGGTCAAAGGCTGAGAAAGCGCGGTCCGGGCCGCACGCCTACGGAGCTGCGCTTCGAGATCGCGGTCGTGGCGCTGCTGCTGCTGACCGTAATCGCCATCCGCTACGGCGACGTGATCCTGAGCAATTCGGTGGTGATCAGCGCTGCCGATCCTTCGGGTTACGGCACGGCCGCGCACGGCGACGAAGCGGCGGGCGGCAGCTCGACCGTCGTGACCAACGCGCGGCAGCCGCTGCAATGGTCCTGCGAACTCCGAGGGAAATACCGTTATCCGTTCTGCGGTTACGAAATCCTGCTCGGCAAGGATGCCGGGCGAGGTCTCGACCTGAGCCGCTATCAGACGATCACGCTCGACCTCGATTATCAGGGTTCGGCCGACTCCGTACGATTGTACCTGAAGAATTACGATCCGCGCTACAGCCACACGGACGTCCGCAGCACGGTCAAGTTCAACCGCGCCGAGCTGCCGGTCGTGTCGGGACATCAGACGATCGTCGCACCGTTGAGCGACTTCGACGTGGCCGAGTGGTGGATCCAGAAGAACCACATTCCGTTCCGGCTAAGTCGCCCGCAGTTCGACGACGTCGTCGCGATCGAGGTGCAGACCGGCAACGGCGCTCTGCCCGGCCGGCATAGTTTCAAGCTCGACCGCGTCGTCCTGCGCGGCAGCATCGTGTCGGTCGAGCAGTGGTATCTGGGGATCATCAGCTGCTGGATCGTCCTGATCTGCCTGTTCCTGATCTCGCGGATCATGGACCTGCAGCACGACCTGCGCCGGCGCCGGGCGCTGCAGCACCATGCGCAGGGCGAGGCACGCCGGGCGCAGGAGAGCGCGCGTCAGGACCACCTGACGAGGCTGCTCAACCGACTGGGGATGACCGATCGCTACCAGCGGGCGCTCGCGGCCGACGGCGATCGCGCGGTGGCGTTCATCCTGATTGACATCGATCACTTCAAAGCCGTCAACGACCGCTGGGGCCACATGCAGGGCGACGAGGTGCTGGTCGCCTTCGCCGCGCTGCTGCGCCAGAACCTGCGCGAGGACGATCTGATCGGCCGCTGGGGCGGCGAGGAATTCCTGCTCGTGGTTCGCGGCGGTGACGCCGATACGGCGATGGAACTTGCCGACAAGCTGCGCGGCAAGATCGAGCAGCACGATTTCGGGATCGGCCGCGGAGTCACGGCGAGTTTCGGCGTCGAATTCAGCGAAACCGCGCCCGATCTGCTCGGCACCGGCGTGGCCCACGCCGACCGGGCGCTCTACGCCGCCAAGGAGCAGGGCCGGAACCGCGTCGTCTTCTACTACCCTTCGGCGGCGCACGGACCCACGCACAAGGACGTCGCGGCGCCGGCGGCAGAGGACTGATCGCCCCCGTCATTACCGCGCTCGCGTTGGCTACGTCCGCCTGAGACATACCGGATTGCTTCGCTACGCTCCTCGCAATGACAATTTTCATGGCTTGGATCACGCTCTAGGGTGGCCTTCCCTCCAAGGAGAACCGCCATGCCGATGCGCCTACGACACCTGATCGCGCTGACGATCCTGACCGGCAGCATCGCGGCAGCGGAGAGCGCAGGGCGCAAGCAGAACGACCCTCCGTCCGCACAGGCGCTGGACATATTGCAGCGGGCGATCCGCTTTCGCAGCGTCGCCGGACCGGGCAACGAGACGCCGGCGTTCGCCGCCTACCTGAAGCAGCAGCTGGTCGCCGGCGGCTTCGCCGAGAACGACATAACCATCACGCCGGTCGACGATACCGCCTACCTGATCGCGCGATATCGCGGCAGCGACGCCGCGCTCAAGCCGCTGCTGCTGTCGGGCCACATGGACGTGGTGGAGGCCAAGCCGGCCGACTGGGAGCGGGATCCGTTCACGCCGGTGATCGAGCATGGCTACATCTACGGCCGCGGTGCGACCGACATGAAATTCGATGATGCGCTGATGATCGCGAGCCTGGTCGAGCTGAAGCGGCAGCGCTTCGTGCCCAAGCGCGACGTGGTGCTGATCCTCTCGGGCGACGAAGAGACCGAGATGAAGACGACGCAGCTGCTCGCCGCGCAATTTTCCGACGCCTACCTGATGCTGAACGCCGACGGCGGAGGCGGCACGCTGACCGAGGACGGCAAGCCCGCCTACTTCGCCCTGGAGGGCGCGGAGAAGGCCTATGGCGACTATGAACTGACCTTCATCAATCCCGGCGGCCATTCCAGCGCGCCGCGCCGGAGCAACGCGATCTACGACATGGCGGCGGTGCTGACCCGGATCGGCAATCACCGCTTCACGCCGCAGCTTAACGAGATCACCAAAGCCTATTTCACGGCCGCGGCTATGCGTGCCGATCCGAAGACGGCGGCGGCGATGCGCGTCTTCGCCGCCAACCCCGCCGACGCGCAGGCGATCGCCACGCTGGAGGCCGATCCGGCGCATGTCGGGCAGATCGGCACCACCTGCGTCGCGACGATGGTGGAGGCGGGCCATGCGCGCAACGCGCTGCCGCAGCGCGCGGTCGCGAACGTCAACTGCCGGATCTTTCCGGGAACGTCGTTCAAGCAGGTGCAGGACGAACTGGTCCGGGTCGCCGCCGATCCCAAGATGCAGATCCGCTTCATCGGCACGGGCACGACCGCCAGCCCCGCCTCGCCGATGCGCGCCGACGTGACGGCGGCGGTCCGCGCCGGGCTGGAGACGGGCTATCCGGGCGTGCCGATCATCCCCAGCATGTCGTCCGGTGCGAGCGACAGCATGTGGTTCCGCGTGCGCGGCGTACCGAGCTACGGCGTGGCACCGATCTTCCTGAAGGAATCCGACGACTTCTCGCATGGGCTGAACGAGCGCACGCAGGTGAGCAATATCGCGCCGGGGGTGGCGTATTGGCAGACGGTGATCCGGCGCCTGTCGAATTGAGCGCGATGATACAAGCTAGCAGCAAGCTCGAGCGGCATGCCTGAATCCGGATCACCTACCTCCGTTCGTGTCGAGCGACGTCGAGACACATCTTCGAGCGCAGCCGAGAAGCCTCGGCTTCGCTCGGCAATGCCCCTCGACTACGCTCGGAACGAACGGATTAGGTTGTTTCAGACTTAAGGCACGACGCTCTACAGATCATCGTGCGCTAAAATTTATACCCGACCCTCACTCCGATCGTGGCGGGACGGATCACGCGGTAGTAGGACCGCTGGCCGCAATTGCCGCATTCCTGATTGGCCGAGATTTCCGCACGCTTGTCGGTGACGTTGGTCGCGAACAGTTCCGCCGTCACGTTCGCCCAGTCGTAACCGGCGTAGAGATCGATCAGGTCATAGGCATGCAGGACCGGCGGGCGATCATCGGTCGACGTGCCGATGCGCAGCGCGGACGAGGCGGAGCTCGCATGCGTCCAGAGAGCCTGCAGGTGGGCCTTGCCCGTGCCGAGCGCCCATTCATAGCGAGCGGTGCTGCTGATCTTGAACTTGGGCGTGACCGGCAGGCGCGTGCCCTTGGGCGCGATCACCTCATTGTCCTCGCCGGCGCACTGGAACGTCGGATCGTCGATCGCGCACAGATTGTTGCGGATCTTGCCGTCCAGGTACGCGCCGGTGGTGCTGAGCGTCAGCCCCGAAACCGGGTAAACCGAAATATCGGATTCAATGCCCTTGATGCGGGCATTGGGTCCGTTGTGGATTTCGGTGAAGCTGTTGGCGCCCAGGAAGCTGTACTGGAACTTCTTCCAGTCTTCCCAGAAGATGGCGCCGTTCCAGCGGATCTTGCGATCGGCCCAGCTCGTCTTCCAGCCGATCTCGTAATTGGTCAGGTAATCGGCCTGGTAGGGCGCGATGTCGGCACGCCGGTTGATGCCGCCCGGCCGGAAACCGCGCGACCAAGTGGCGTAGAGCAGGTGCGTGGGATCAACCTTCCACGTCAGATTGAGACGGTGGATCACGCCGTCGTCCTTGATCCGCTTGGGCACGATCTTGCCGTCGCGGAACACGCCGAGATTGGTGCAGGGCGCACCCTTCTCGTCCGCGGCGATGAGCGTGCCACCCGGATTGTCGCGCACGGTGCTGCCGTCGGTATTGTAGCAGGCGGCGACGCCGGTGCGCGAGCTGCCGGCGGCGTTGTAGGGCGGACCGTCGGGATTTCGTCCGAAGCCAAAGAAGCCGATCAGCGAGTTGTTGAACTTGTAGTAGCGCAGGCCGCCGGTGAGCGTCACGTTCGAGAGGATGTCGTAGGACAGCTCGCCGAAAGCGGCATAGTCGCGGTCGACGCGCTTCTGCTGGGTGAGCCAGAGCGTGCCCGGAAAGCCGTTGACCGACAGCGCATCGGCTAGGCCGGCGACCTGATAATCCTGGCGGATGTTGTGATATTGCCGCTGGTAGAAGAGCCCGCCCACCAGCCGCAGCGGCTGATCGACCGGCGAGGACAGGCGCAGTTCCTGGCTGACCTTGTTGAACTTGTCGTTGCCGATGATCTGCTGAATCGGCGTGATCTGGTTGCCGGCATTGTCCTGGTAGTAGAAGTAGCCGGCCAGGCCGCCATTGCCGACGTAGAGCTGGTCGTACGCCTCGGCATAGTCGGTGTAATCGTTCGACGAGTTGATCTTCCGCTTCAGGTAGGCGCCGGCATAGGTCAGATCCCAGTTGCCGATCTTGCCTTCGATCGTGAGCGCCGCCTGGCCGTAGCGGTCATGATTGTATTCCGGCAGGAAGTGCTGCACCTTGAGGTCGCCGACCTGCTTGTCGGTGCCGAACGAGCCGTGATTCTTCTGGTCCTGGCCGAAGACGGTCGCAGTCGCGGTCCAATTGTCGTTGAGGTCGATCTTGAGCGCGGCGCGGCCGCCCCAGACGTCGACGTCGTTGTAGTTCTTCTTCACGAACTGGTCGTTATTGAGGACGATGCCCGGGCCGCAGGCCGGCGTCCCGTCGCAGAAGGTGCGGGTGCCGGGCACGTTGTCGATATAGCCCGCATCATGTTCGTAGAAGCCGACGAGGCGGATGGCGGCGCTGTCGGACAGCGGCTTGTTGAGGAACGCCTCGACCTTGCCGCCGACGCTGCCCTTGCGGACGCCGTTCACCTCGCCGTCGACGCCGCCATAGGTGCTGCTGACGTCGGGCTTGTTGGTGATGATGCGCAGCGTGCCGCTCTCCGACGAAGCGCCGTAGAGCGTGCCCTGCGGCCCCGACAGCGCCTCGATCCGGGCGATGTCGTAGATGTGGACGTCGAGCGTGCCGCCGATGGTCGTGATCGGCTGCTCGTCGAGGTAGACGCCGACCGACGGCAGCGATCCCGAGTGATTGCCGTCGCCGCCCGACGCGGCGCCGCGGATGTAGACGGTGGTGACGCCCGGCTGCGAGCTCTGGAACGACACGCTCGGCAGCTGCTTGGTGAAATCGTCGAAATTGGCGATGTTCAACTGTTCCAGCTTGGCGGTGCCGAGCGCTTGGATGCTGATCGGCACGTTCTGCAGGCTCTCGGAGCGCTTCTGCGCCGTGACCACGATCTCCTGCGTCGCGTCGTCGGCGCTTGCGGGCAGCGCCGCCGCAGGGGTTCCCGCATCCGCGTCGCCGGCCTTCTGCTGCGTCCATCCCGGCGCGGCGGCTCCGGCAAGAACGGTACCTGCGAGCAGCAGCGGCACGAAGCGGCGGGAAGAACGCATGAAGGTGGCTCCCTGATCTGTTATTGGGAGCAAAGCTGTTACTGACCCGATACGGTGTCAAGCGCGAAGCTGCGGCGCACCCCCTTTGCAGTGCAGCATTGCAAACATGTCACGCCCGGAAAGGGTAGGACCGGTCCGCGCCGCCGAGTGCCGCCGCAAGGGGGCCCAGCCATTGTTCGAAGTTACGCCACTGATCGATGCCGTCGCGAAAGATCGGCTGCCGCACCTGTTCCGACGAGGCGGTGCGCACCGCCCGCTCGGTCTGGTGGAAATGGAGACACGCCGGCTCGAACGGCAGGTGCGCATGGTCGAGCAGCGCGCGGATCTGCGCCTCGGTATCGTCGACCATCGCCTCGTAGAAGACGTGGTGGACGGAGCCGGGCAGGACCTGATCCATGTGCGCCATGAGCCGCAGATAATCGCGATAGTAGCGGCCGAGATCGTCGAGGTCGTAGGTGAAGACCTGACCGCGCGCGAAATGCTGCTTGAAGTTGGAGAAGCAGCAGCCGAGCGGATGGCGTCGCGCATCGACGATGGTGGCGTTGGGCAGGATCAGCCGGATGAAGCCGGCGTGCAGCCAGTTGTTCGGCATCTTGTCGACGAAGCGCGGCCGGTCCGTCTTGCGCTGGATGCGCGTGCGGTCGAGATATTCCTGCCCGAGCGCGCGGGCATCGTCGGCGGACAATGACGCGATGCGGTCCAGTCCGACGCGGGCGGCGAGAATTGCAATGTCCGGCAGCTCGGTAGTGCCTTCCACCTGGCTATGACTGGCGAGGATCTGCTCGATCAGGGTCGAGCCGGAACGCGGCAGCGAGACGACGAAGATCGGGTCCGCGGCGGCGCAGCCCCACCCCTGCCGTTCGGCGGAGAAGCCGGCCGAGTAGAGCGTGCACTGCCGGTCGACCGACGCGGTCAGCTCCGTCGGATCATAGTCGATCAGCGTGCGGCGACGGCGATTGCCGGCGGCGTAATGCGCGAAGGCGCGATCGAACGCGCCGCCATCCTCCTCCGCCTTGCCGAGCGCGAAATCGAGGTGGAAGCGATCTTCCTCGCCGAGGCCCGGTCGCTCGGCCGCCGTCCGCATCGCGCCGATGTCGTCCGCTGCGAAACGGAAGGTCTTGAGGTTGGCGAGGCTCCACCACGCCTCGCCCAGCGTGGGCTGCAGGTCCAGGGCACGGCGATAGGCGTCGACACTGTCTTCCGGCTTGCCGATCGTCTTCAAGGCATGGCCCAGGCTCATCCACACCTTAGGCTGACGCGGATAATCGGCGAGCACCCGACGGTAGAGCGCGATCGCGGGCGCGTAATCGCCGAGCCGGGCCAGCGCCGCCGCCTTGAGGTTCAGATAGGACGGGTGGCGCGGCTCCGCCTCCAGCAGGCGGTCGATCTCGGCGATCGCCTCGGCCGAGCGGCCCTGCCGGTGGATCGCGATCGCGAGATTGTGGCGCGCGGCAGCGAAGCCCGGCGCCAGCTCCAGCGCGCGGCGCAGCAGCGTCTCGGCATCCTTGTTGCGGCCGATGCGGCCGGCCAGCTCGGCCAGCATGCGGATCGCGCCGATGTCGGTCGGCGTGCGCTTCAGCCGTTCGCGTAAGGTATGCTCGGCAGTGGCGAGATCGTCGCGCCCGAGCGCGTCCGCCGCGGCGAGCAGTTCCGGATCGGCCGTGGACGCGCGCAAGGCCGCGAGGTGCGCCGTTCCCGCAGCCGCCTCGTCACCCTGCAGGTAGAGCTGATCGCCGAGCGCGCGCCAGGCACGCGTCAGTCCCCGATCAGCCGCAACCGCCGCACGGAACGCCGCCAGCGCCTCCGCGGGCTTGCCCGCCGCGCGATGCGCCTCGCCCGCCAGCAGGTGGGCCTCGGCATTGTGCGGGATAACGCGAAGGATTTCGCGCGCCTGCGCCAGCGCCAGCTGCGGCTCGGTCGCGAGCAGCCGCCGCGCGTGCGCGAGCGCCGTCTCGAGGGTTCCGGTCGGCTGGGTCTGCGAGGCCATGCGCGTCAGAAGAGGCCGTGCCGCCCTGCCCTGTCAATGCGGATATTGCCGCGGACGCGGCTTCGGTGCAGGTTCGTCGGATGGCGACCGCACTTCCGCACATCGGCTCCGATCCGGACGAGGGCTGGAGCCTGCCCGCATGGCTCTACTCCGACCCGGACTATTACGAGGTCGAGCTGACGCGCGTGATCCGGCCGTCCTGGCAGGTTGTCTGCCACGTCAGCGACGTCGCCGGTGCGGGTGACTGGCACAGCCTCGATTATGCTGGGGAGAGCGTCGTGGTGATGCGCGGGCCGGACGGCGCGATCCGCGCCTTCCACAATGTCTGCCGTCACCGCGGCGCGCGCATCCTGGACGGGGTGCGCGGCTGCGCCAGGCGGATCGTCTGCCCCTACCACGCCTGGACCTACGCCGCCGACGGCCGCCTGATCGGCGTGCCGCAGCGTGAGAGCTACGATCCGGGCGCGCTCGACGGCATCGGCCTTGCTGCGGTCGAGCACGAGATCTGGCGTGGCTTCGTCTTCGTCCGGCTGGAAGCGGGTGGGCCGAGCGTGGCCGAGATGATGCGCCCCTACGCGCACGAGATCGCCCCTTATCGGTTCGAGCAATTGCGCGCGCTCGGCCGGGTCACGCTGCGGTCGCGCCGGGTCAACTGGAAGAATATCGCCGACAATTACTCGGACGGACTGCACATCGCGGTGGCGCATCCGGGGCTCAAGCGGCTGATGGGCGAAGGGTATGGCGTGGAGAGCGACGCCTGGGTCGACAAGATGTGGGGGCCGCTGGTCGATCGGCCGTCGTCAAACCCTTCGGAGCGGGCCTACTGCCATTTCCTGCCGGGCGTACCGCACCTGCCGGCGGAGCGGCAGCGGCTCTGGGCCTACTTCAAGCTGTGGCCGAACGTCGCATTCGACATCTATCCCGACCAAGTGGACTTCATGCAGTTCCTGCCAGTCTCGCCGACCGAGACGCTGATCCGCGAGATCAGCTACGCCCTGCCGGACGACCGGCGCGAGATGCGGGCTGCACGGTACCTCAACTGGCGGATCAACCGCCAGGTGAATGCCGAGGACACGGAGCTGGTCGCGCGCGTCCAGCAGGGAATGGGTTCGTCCAGCTTCTCGGTCGGCCCGCTGAGCCGCGAGGAGGTGGCGCTGCGCCAGTTCGCCGCGCGCATCCGCACCCTCATTCCGGAAACACGACGGCTGACACCGCCACCGCCGGGCTGGGCCCGCGCCTATCGGTGAAGCAGAGCGCGGCCGCGTTCCGATAGGCTGCGGAACGTGACCGACCAGCGTGGCACGATCATCGGCGCGATGCTGTGCTCCCAGGCGTGCCGCGCTTCGCCGGAGAGGCGGTAGACGGAGCGCGGCGGCAGTTCGACCGACGCGCGATCGAATCCGCCCTGCCGGCGGCGGCGCATGCGAAGCGTCGCCGCACTGCCCAGCGACACGCCGACGACATGCTCGAACACCGGCCGGTCGCGATGCCAGCCGATACCTGCGCCCGGATCGTAGCGGATCAGCAGCGCCTGGACGAACGCGTCCGGCGGCATGCCCGCCACGCATGCCACACGATCGCGGAGCGGCAGCAGCCAGTCCGGCAGCGGCTCCG
>CAXTUG010000024.1:0-7700 GCA_964247375.1 uncultured Sphingomonadaceae bacterium | reverse complement strand
AGCCGAAGCTGTGCGTCAGCCGCTTGCCGAGCCAGCCTTGAAACCGGAACGGCGCCAGCTTGCACGCGTCGATCCGCCCGATCAACGCAGCTTCCTGATCCGGCGTGACGACGGCATCCGTCGTGGCGAAGCCCGGCACGCGGTCGGTATCGAACAGATCCTTCATCCAGCACGATATAGGACCGGATCGCGACGCCGCATCGCTCGAGCGCGATGGTCAGCCGGCGTTCATCTCGGCTGCCCATTGGGTCGCGCCCAGGGGTGGGCTAGAGGGCGCATTCCGGCAGATTCGTCCGTCCTTCAGCAGCGAGAATTCTTCATGCGCCATGCGCTTACCGCAACCTGCATCACTACCATGGCTACCCTGCTCGCTGCCGAAGCGCGCGCCGCCGGGACGAAGCTGGCGCGTGAGCTGAAGGCCGATACGACCGTCAGCAGCGCCACGACCGCGCCGCTCGCCACCGCCAGCGCGGGCAACATCACGATCGCGTCCGGCGGCTCGATTTCGCCAACGGCGAGCGGCGCGGCAGTCACGATCAACAGCAGCAACACCGTGACCAATTCCGGCAAGATCAGCTTCACCGGCGTGAACAGCGCAATCGGCATTCTCGCCAACGGCGGCGTGACCGGCAGCATTACGAACAGCGGCACGATCGGCGTCGACGAGACCTATACGCGCACCGACAGCAACGGCGACGGCGTGCTCGACGGCGCCTATGCGCAGGGCAGCGACCGCTACGGCATCCGCATCGACGGCACGGCGCCGTTCACGGGATCGATCAACAGCACTGGCGCGATCACGGTGCGCGGCAACAATTCGGCCGGCATCTCCGTCGCGCCGACGCTCAACGGCGGGCTGACGATCAACACCGCCGGCGTGACCGTCACCGGCGACAACAGCGTCGGCGTCCGGCTGGGCGCGGTCACCGGTAACGTCGCGCTGTCCAGCAGCATCAGCATGCTCGGCGGCAACTCGGCCGGCCTGGTGCTGGGCGGTAACGTCGGCGGCCAGGTCGTGGTCCACGGATCGATCACCACCACCGGCTACGGATCGACCACGCTGCCGAGCGACGTCACGAAACTGACCGCGCAGAACCTGCAGCAGGGCGGATCGGCGATGATCGTGGGCGGCAACGTCGCCGGCGGCGTGCTGATCGCAGCCGCACCGACGGACACCAGCAACACCACCGCCGACGTGGACAAGGACGGCATCGCCGACGCAGGACAGGCCACTGCCGCGTTCGTGACCTACGGCGCGGCGCCGTCGCTGCTGGTCGGCTCCAGCACCACGGCGACGACGCTCGGCGTGTTCCAGGGCAACACCAACGGCCTGATCATCAACGGCAAGATCGCCGGCGCCGGCGTCTATGCCGGCGTGTCGGCCACGGGCGCGCAGATCGGCGGCCTGGGCCAAGCGGTGACGATCAGCGGCGGCATCGCGATCGGCGGCAACATCCAGGGCAATGCCAACGGCGCGGCCGGCATCGGCCTGCGGCTGGGTGCGGGCGCGAGCACGCCGCGGCTGACGATCGGCGGCACGGTGCAGGGCGCCGCCACGGCGACCGCGGGCGGCACCTCCGTCGGCGTGCAGATCGACAGCGGCGCGACATTGCCGGCGATCGTCGTCACCGGCGGCATCTCCGCGACCACGACCGCGTCCACGGGCCTCTCCACGGCCATTCTCGACCGCAGCAACACGCTGAACAGCGTCACCAATAACGGGGCGATCGTCGCCGCGTCGACCGACGGCACCGGTCGCGCCATCGACGTATCGGGCCGCACCACCGCCTTCACCTACACCCAGGCGCTGTCGGGTTCGACCCAGACCACCACGCCCGCGCTGGCCGGCGCCATCCTGACCGGCAGCGGCAACGACACGATCGCGGTCTCGGCGGGCGGCATCAATTCCAAGATGATCCTGGGCGCAGGCAACGACACGATCACGCTCTCGGGCAACGCCAACGCGGCGATCGATGCGATGCTGGGCGACGGCGACGATGCGGTCACCGTCTCGGGCACCGCCACCTATTCGGGCCCGGTCGATTTCGGCGCCGGCAACAATGCGCTGACGGTGAACAACGGCGCCGGCTTCTTCGGCAAGATCACCAACGGCAATGCCAACCTCGCCGTTGCGGTGAACGGCGGCACACTCGCCTTCAACACGACCGACCGGTCGACGATGGGCCGCCTTACCGTCGCCGGCGGCACGCTGGGCGTGGTGCTCGATCCGGTGAGCGGCAAGCACTCGCTGATCGACGTCACCGGCGCGACCGTGATCAGCGCGCCGACCACGCTCAAAGTGTCGGTGAGCAGCTTCGGCGTGACCGCCGCGCCGGTAACGGTCCTGCAGAGCGGAACGCTGGCCGGCAGCAACAATCTCACGCTGACGATCGACGGCCTGCCCTACCTGCTGAAAGGCACGCTGGCCGCGAGCGACGCGGCGGGTACGGTCGGCGTCGGCATCCAGCGCAAGACCGCGGGCGAGATCGGCCTGCGCTCGTCGGAAGCCGCAGCCTATGACGCGGTGTTCGCCGCCATCCTGGGCAACAGCCAACTTGCCGGCCAATTCCTGAACTTCACCGATCAGCGGGCCACGCTGCTGCGCTATCGCGAGATGCTGCCCGACTACCAGGGTGGGGTGTTCGACGTGCTGACGCAGGGCGCCCGCACCCTCGCGCCGACCCAGGCCGCGACCCCGTGGGCGCAGCTGGGACACGTCAGCCTGTGGGCGCAGCAGGGCATCTGGGACGAGCATCAGGACGCCGACCGCACCGCCGGCAATGGCGGCACCGGCTGGGGCCTGACCGGCGGCGGCGACGTCGCGATCGGCGACAGCAGTCGCGTCGGCCTGTCGATCGGCTACGTCCACGGCAGCGTGCGCGACAGCGGCGACAATGAGGTGGATGCCAACCAGTTCGGCGGCGGCGTCCACTGGCTGAGCGACTTCGGCAAGCTCCACGTCGCCGCTTACGGCACCGCCGGCTACGTGCGCTTCAAGGAGAAGCGCTTCTTCTCCGGCGAGACCGATACGTCGGCCGCGATCTTCACGAGCGCGGGCCGCTGGAACGGCGTCAATCTCGCCGCGGGCGGCAAGGCGAGCTACGAGGCGAAGCTCGGCGCCTTCCACCTGCGGCCGAGTGCCGAGCTCAGCTACAACCGCCTGAGCGAGGACTCCCACGACGAAACCGGCGGCGGCACGGCGTTCGACCTGAGCGTCGCCAAGCGCACCAGCGACGAACTGGCCGCCACCGGCCTGGTCGCGGCGGGCTTCCACGTCGGCAACGCGACCGATCCGGAGGCCACCACCCTGCGCCTGGAACTGGAGGGCGGCCGGCGCCAGATCCTCAGCTCCAACCTTGACGGCACGACCGCGCACTTCACCGGCGGCAACGACTTCACGCTGGTACCGGAGGACCGCAAGAGCGGCTGGCTGGGTGGGGTGACCGCCTCGCTCGGTTCGTCCAGCTTCCGCTTCATCGCGGCGGCCCAGGCCGAGACACGGACCAACGGCCAGCGGATCGTCACCGGCCGGTTCGGGTTCAGAGGATCGTTCTAGCGATGCTAACGAGGTATGCCGCGCGACAACAGCATCATAGTCTGGAACTTACCAGTCTCGACCAAGCAGGCGAGCCAGATTGGCTAAGCTGTTTTCGACCCATTCCGGGATGTCGGAGGCCACGTACCTCTTCCTACCTTGTTCGCGTACGACAAGCAGCCGGCGGCGGCTGCTGCTGTTATCAAAGACGTAGCTGCGGTCAGCGAGCAGCATCGCCCGAGCGAGTTTGGACATGGTATCTGGGTAGCGGCGCTCAAGAGCGGTAACCGGCACGGCATGCCCGCCCCGACGCACACGGTCGAGCACGCGCTGCATAGACAGGTCAGCGCTGGCAAGACCGACGTAAACCAATGTTACTTTGTAGCCGGCGTCTTTCGCGGATCTCAGAAAGCGCAGTCCACTGTTGCCTGTGAGGGTCGTTTCGATCGCGAAGTCGGCGCCTTGCGCGAGAAGTTCATTTCTTCTCTCGATCGCGATCCTGCCCGCGCGGCGTTCGTCCAGCCGTCCGCCCACACGGGGCAGCTCTTGAGCGACAGCATCCGGGTTTACCACAATGATGCGGCGGCTCAAACGGCGCGAGACGAGTGTGGTCTTGCCCGCCCCATTCGGACCGGCCACGATCCATAGTTGCGGCAATGATCAACGTCCGAGTATCTTGGCGGCTGCGTCACGATCGACGCGTACCAGCTCCTCATGGCCGTCGGGATGGACCCGGACGACGTGCCCAACCGGTGTGTCATCACGGGCGATGTGGATCGGCATACCCGATGCGAGAATCTCGCGGGCGGCGCTGTCATCATCCTCAGCCGCCAAGCGGTCGAAATCAGCCTCCAAGCTGTTTCTATCGTGATTGTCCAAGGTAGTTTCCATCAGCGGCTGATACCAGTTTTACGGCAACGTCGATACTGGTCGAGAGCATAGCGCCGCCTATCGGCTCCGGCCTACCCTCGGCCCCTGCCCCGTGGCTGCGCGGCGGGTGCCGATGCTGGCGATGAGCGTCTCGAATTGTTCGCTCGAGAAGCCGGAGGCCAGGAAGCGTTTGATCTCCGACACCGGCAATTGATAGCCCTGGCGCCAGGCATAGACCGCCACACGGCGCAGGGATTCCAGCTGCGGATCGGCCAGGATCGACTTGCGACCCAGCCCGAACAGACTGCCGAACGCGCGCGCCATCGGACCAGGCTTGCCGAGGGTCGCGAGGCCGTCACGTTGCGCGAGCCGGATGACGGTCCACTCGAGCGGACTGAAGCCGGACCGTGCAACGGCTTCGGCCGACACCGCACCGCCGGTGACGGCAAAGGTGGAAGCGTGATCGATATAAGCCATTGCACATCCTTTCGGTCCGGCGTTGCCACTGCGTGCCAGCGCGCAGATGTACGGTACATGACCGTAACAACCCGACCGCCCCGCATGGACGCATCACTTCGATACCGAATGGTCTATAACTATAAGCTGCAGAGCGTCAACCCGTTTCTGTACTGAACGGTAAAGATGCTAGCGGCCGGGCCAGGTCCGTATCGCCATGTCGACGAGACTTCTGAGTTCCGTGCAGGTCGCACCGGCGCCGGCCTGGACCGAGAGACCCTGCAGCACCGCCACCATATAGCGAGCGAGCGCCTCCGCATCGATGTCGCCCGGCAGGTCGCCCACCGCCTTGAACTCCTCCAGACGCGCGATCAACGCGCGCCGCGACGATGCCTGCCGCTCGATCACGCACTCGCGGATCGAGGAGGCTTCCGGACCGCAGGCGACCGAGCTGATGACACCGAGGCAACCTTTGGGATCACAGCTGCTGGTCTGCATCTCCAGCGCGCCGACCAGCAACCGTTCGGCCATGGCGCGCGAGGTCGGTTCCTTCAACGCTTCGGCCATATAGGCCATCTTCTCGCGCTCGTAGAGATCGAGCGCCTTCTTGAACAATTCTTCCTTGTTGCCGAACGCCGCATAGAGGCTGGGCTTGGCGATCCCCATCTCGGCGGTGAGTTCCGCCATGGAAGCCCCCTCGTAGCCGCGACGCCAGAAGACGCGCAGCGCCGACGTCAGCGCCCGATCGATATCGAATTCGCGTGGGCGTCCTTTGGGAACGCAAAGAGTGACGGCACTTTCCATACCAGTTGGTATATAGTCCATATGAGCAGCCCGGTCCAGCCTAGCCAACGCACAAGCCGCTGAAAAGCCTTGCAGTCCGGTTAACGCTTGTTGCCGTTCGCCGCCGCGGGATAGAACCTTCGCATGAAGGATCAGGATTTGATCGCAGAGGCACGGCACGCCTTCGGGCGGGAGCAGTTCGCCCTGGCCGAGCAGCGGGCGCGCGAGGCGTTGGCGGCAAACGGGTGCAATGTCGATGCGCTCGAAATCCTGTTCCTGTGCCAGCAGCGCTTCGGCGACGGCGCCGGTGCCGAACGCACGCTGCGGCAGGTGATCGCCCTCGCGCCGGACAAGCAGTGGCCGCGCGGCGATCTCGCCCGGTTGCTGCTGGGCATGGGGCGCAGCGCCGAGGCCGCGGGCGTGCTGCGCGAGGCAATCGCCATCGACGCGGACCATGCCGATGCGCACGCGATGCTCGGCGCCTTGCTGTCGGAGCAGGAGCTGCTCGTGCCGGGTGCCTGGCATTTGCAGCGCGCCATCGCGCTGGCGGGGCGTCATCCGCAGCTGCTCGCCAATCTTGGCCGCAACCTGATGCGGCAAGGCAAGCTGGACGAGGCCGAGCCGCTGCTGGAGGCGGCGGTCGCCGCCATGCCCGACGCGTTGATGCCGATAATCCACCTGGCCGAGCTTGCCGAGCAGCGCGACGCGTTCGACCGCGCCGTTGCGCTGCTCGATCGGGCGGAGCCGCTGGCGCTGCGGCAGGGCAGCGACGTGCTGGCGCAGCGCGCCTACCTGCTGAGCCGGACGCCGGCGTGGCGCGAAGGTCTTGCGCTGCTCGATGCGGTGCCGGCGCTGACCGGTACGCCGCGCCTGCTGCGCGCCCGCCTGCGTGATCGGGCGGAGCGGTATGCGTATGCCTGGCAGGACGCGGTCGCCGCCAAGGCGACGCTCGCTGATGCGCGCGGCCATGCTTACGATACGCCGGCGGTGCAGCGGGATTTCGCCGCATTGACCGAGTTTGCCCGGCGCGTAGCGGGCGATCCAGGCGCATCGCCACGAACCGACCTGCCGCAGCCGATTTTCATCCTGGGCCTGCCACGTTCGGGGACGACGCTCACCGAGCAGGTCCTGGCAAGCCATTCCAGGATATGTGCCGGCGGCGAACTTCCCTTCGCGGCCACGTTCCGCACGTTGATCGAACGTGCCGTCGGACTGCCGTTCGCGGATGCCCTGCTCCGGATCGCCGACGCGTCCAACCTGTGGCCGCAATTGCGCGACCACTATCTCGCGGGCGCGCAATCCTATGGGCTGCTTGAGAGCGGCGTCGACTTCTTCACCGACAAGATGCCGTTGAACGAGGTCTATCTGCCGCTGCTGCGCCTCGCTTTCCCGGAGGCGCACTTCATCACTGTCCACCGCGATCCGCGCGACGTGGCCGTGTCGATGATGCTGCACGACATGACTCACGGCTTCCACTGCGCCTACCGGCTGACGGACGTGGCGGACCATCTCGCCGGGGTGGCGGCGCTGACGGAACATTATCGCGACATGGGGCTACGCACCTACGACTTGGGTTACGAGCGCTTCGTTCACGACCAGGCGGACGAGACCGATCGGCTGATGACCTATCTCGGCCTGGAGACCGAGCCGGCGCAGCGCGCCTTTCACCGCAACCGCCGCCACGCGCCGACACCGAGCTACGCGCAGGTACGCGAACCGCTGCATGACCGATCGATCGGGCGATGGCGCAACTACGCAGAGAGGCTTGCCCCGGTGATGGACAAGCTGGCCGCGGACGTGGCGCGTTAGTACATCCGCTCCCCGCCTCCGCGTGTTCGGAGGCGTCGCAAGAACATTCCATTACTAAATTGACTCGTCACTTCATCTGAAAGCGGGTGCTCTCAGCATGGCGAAGCGGCGTATGCGGGAAATGTCGTGCTTCGAGCGGGACTGCGCCGAGGTTCGATCCTAGCCGTGAGCGTCCAATCGCCTAGGCTCCGGACTCAATTAGCACCAGTAGGTGATGGTTGCGGCGAGTATGGCGCCCGAGAGGAAG
>CAXTUG010000023.1:17439-19617 GCA_964247375.1 uncultured Sphingomonadaceae bacterium | reverse complement strand
CCGGCTGCACGCGGCCGATCGCGCCGACGCCGTGTCCGGCCGACCAGATCGTCTTCCAGGCACGCGCTTCGCCTTCCAGGTCCATAACGCCGACATGGCCTGAGCCGGGCTCGAGCAGGCCGTTGGCGGCCAGGCTGGCGCGCATGAAGTTGGCCGCGACGCCGGTCACCTTGTCGGTGTGGACGATGTCGGCGGCGCGCGACGCGAGCATCATCGCCTTCTGCTCGGCCGGGGCGAGGCTCTCTTCGGTCGGGATGAACAGGCTGCCGAAATAGCCGAGGTCGGCGCCCATCAGCTCGGCGGCGGCGACGTGCCGTCCGGTCGAGAGCGCTCCCGCCAGCGCCAGCGCGCCGTCGAAGAAGGAGCGGATCTCGGCGGTGAGCGCGAACGGGCTGAGCGTGCCGGCATGGCCGCCCGCACCGGCGCAGACCGCGATCAGGCCGTCGACCCCGGCTGCGACCGCCTTCTCGGCGTGGCGCGCGCTGATCACGTCGTGGAAGACGAGCCCGCCGTAGGAGTGAACCGCATCGACCACGTCGGCGACCGCGCCCAGCGACGTGATCACCAGCGGCACCTGGTGCTGCACGACCAGGTCGAGATCGGCCTGCAGCCGCGTATTGCTGCGATGGACGATCAGGTTCACGCCGAACGGCGCGTCCTCATCCTTTAGTTCGAATCTGAGTTTTTCCAGCCATTCCGCCAATCCTGCGGTGGTCCGCTGGTTCAGCGCCGGGAAGGTGCCGACCAGCCCCGCGCGGCAGCATTCCACCACCAGATCCGGCCCCGAGATCAGGAACATCGGCGCCACGATCGCCGGCATGGCGAGCCGCCCGGCGAGGGCGGAGGGCAGGGTCATGAGCGTCTCGATGTAAAAGTACCGAGTGTTTTACGTCCCGTTCGCCCCGAGCGAAGTCGAGGGGCATAGCCGAGCGCAGCCGAGGCTTGTTCTCGACTACGCTCGAACATGTGTCTCGACTTCGCTCGACACGAACGGGTTCTTATAATTGGACATCGATCCTCAGAACGCATCCTCGGCCAGCGCCATCATCGACGCCTTGCCGGACTTGATCGCCAGGAAGCAGGCGGTCGCCTGCGGCAGGATGCGGTCGAAGAAGAAGGTCGCGGTCGCGATCTTCGCCTTGTAGAAGTCCGCTTCCTCGCTGCCTTCGTCCAGCCTGGCACGGGCGATCTTCGCCGCGCGGGCGAAGCAGTAGCCCATCGCCACCAGCCCGAGCAGCCGCAGATAGTCGGTCGCCGCCGCACCGGCTTCCTCCGCATCCTTCAGCGCCTTCTGCGCGATCGTGCCGGTCGACAGCTGCAGTGCGCCGAACGCCTGCGCCAGCGCGGGGATGAATGCGGCGAGCGCCTCGTCCTCGGCATGATCTTCCAGGAAGTTGGACACCGGGTGGAAGAAGGCGCGCAGGTTGCGGCCCATGCGCGCGCCCAGCTTGCGCCCGACCAGGTCGAGCGCCTGGATGCCGTTCGTGCCCTCGTAGATCATCGCGATCCGGGCATCGCGCACATATTGCTCGACGCCGCTCTCGCTGATGTAGCCGTGGCCGCCATAGACCTGCACGCCCAGGTTGGCGGATTCGAAGCCCATGTCCGTGAAGAGCGCCTTCACCACCGGCGTCATCAGCGCGATGAAGTCGGCCGCGCGCTGCTTCACCTCCGGATCGGCCGAGTGCTTCTCCGCGTCCAGCGCCCGGCTGACCCACGCGCACACCGCGCGGCAGCCCTCATTATAGGCGCGCATCGTCATCAGCATGCGCCGCACGTCGGGATGGACGATGATCGGGTCGGCGGGCTTGTCCGGATATTTGGGACCGGACAGCGACCGGCCCTGCAGCCGGTCCTTCGCGTAGTACACGGCCGACTGGTACGCCGCCTCGCCGATGCCGAGCCCCTGGACGCCCACCGACACGCGCTCGGTATTCATCATCAGGAACATGGCTTCCATGCCCTTGTGCGGCCTGCCGACCAGCCAGCCTACGGACTCGTTGAAGTTGATCTGGCAGGTGGCCGAGCCCTTGATGCCCATCTTGTGCTCGATCGCCGCGCACTGGACGCCGTTGGACGGACCGATCGTGCCGTCCTCCTTCGGCAGATATTTGGGCACCAGGAAAAGGCTGATGCCCTTCACGCCGGCCGGCGCATCCGGCAGCCGCGCCAGCACGC
>CAXTUG010000023.1:0-17429 GCA_964247375.1 uncultured Sphingomonadaceae bacterium | reverse complement strand
AGGTGGACGATGTTGTCGGTCAGGTCGTGCTCGCCAGCCGAGATGAAGATCTTGGATCCGGTGACCTTATAGCTGTCGTCGCCCTGCGGCACGGCCTTGGTGCGGAGCAGGCCGAGATCGGTGCCGCAATGCGCCTCGGTCAGGCACATCGTTCCCGACCACTCGCCAGAGACCAGCCTGGGCAGATAGCGCTGCTTGAGTTCGTCGGTTGCGAAGCCCTCGATGGCGGTGGTCGCGCCATGGGTCAGGCCGGGATAGAGGCTGAACGACACGTTGGCCGCGCAGATCATCTCCTCGGTCATCTTGTTGACCGTCTCCGGCAGGCCCTGGCCGCCCCACTCGGGATCGGAGGCGAGCGCGCACCAGCCGCCCTCGCGGAACTGGTCATAGGCTTCCTTGAAGCCCTTGGGCGTGCGCACCACCCCGTTCTCGAGCCTGCACCCTTCGATGTCACCGATGCGGTTGAGCGGCAGCAGAACCTCCCTGGCGACGCGGCCGGCCTCCTCCAGGATCGCGTCGACCAGGTCGGGCGTGAACTCGGCCAGTGCCGCGATGTCGCCGAACCCGTCTCCCTCGTGCAGCTCGTGCAGCACGAACTTCATGTCGCGTAGCGGTGCTTCGTAGACCTGCATTGCCTTGGCCTCCAACCTCATGTCGTCAGCCGGACTTGTTCCGGCATCCACCCATCACTCCTGCCGTCCGCGCCTGTGACGCGGTGGACCCCGGAACAAGTCCGGGGTGACGGCCGATCAGTTACGCAACGGCTTGCCCGTCTCCAGCATATGCTCGACCCGCGCGATCGTGCGCTCATCACGGACCCGCTTCATGAAGGCGTCACGCTCCAGTTTCAGCATGTCCGCCTCGGTCACCGTATCGATCAGGTCGGCCTCGCCGCCGGTCAGCACGCCGGCGAGCGCGTCGGACACGACCATGTCGTAGTCGGTGGCGAGCCCGCGCTTGCGGAACGCCTCCGCCGCCATGTTGAGGCCGGCATGCCCGCTGGCGCCCGGCAGTCTGAACTCGGGCGGCTTGGGCGGCTGGTAGCCGTCGACCAGCGCAAGCGCCTTGGCCTTCGCGTCGGCGAGCAGCCGGTCGCGGTTCATCGTGACGCCGTCCGCCGGCCGCAGGAACATGAGCTCCCTCGCCTGCGCCGCCGAGCGCGAGACGGTCGCGGTGCTCACCGTCTCGAACACCTTGGCGACCGCCGGCATCGGGCCCTTCGGCATGGCCGGCGCGTCGCGCCAGCGCTCGATCATCTCGCCGCAGCCGCCCCAGCCGGGGATCAGCCCGACGCCGCACTCGACCAAGCCCATGTAGAGCTCGGCATGCGCCTGGATGGCGTCGCAGTGGAGCAATATCTCGCAGCTGCCGCCCAGCGCCATGCCGGCGGGCGCGCCGACGACGGGGAAGGGGGCATATTTCAGCGCCTTGTAGGCCTTCTGCCCGCCGGCGACGAGCTTCTCGACCTCGCCCCACGCGGCGATGTTGAGCGCGAACAGCGCCAGGCCGAGATTGGCGCCGGCGGAGAAATTGCTGCCGTCATTGTAGACGACCAGTGCCTTGAAGCCTTTCTGCACCAGCGGGATCGCCTGGCCGATCAGCTTCATCACGTCGCCGTCGAGCGCGTTCATCTTGCCGGTGAACTCGAGGCAGGCGACGCCGTCGCCCACGTCCCACAAGGCTGCGGACGCGTTCCTGAGGAGGGGCGTGCCGCCGAGCTTGAAGTCTTCCAGCCGCAGCACGCCGTCCGGACGGACGATGTCGTGATAGTCGCCGTCCAGTCCAAGATACTGGCGCTTGCCGCCCTCGATCCGGTAGAAGCTGCGCTCGCCGGCCAGCGCCAGCAATGCCGGCACCGGCTTGCCTTCGGTCTCCAGCCGCTTCGCGAGCGTAGCCGCGCCGATCTTGTCGATCAGCTCGAACGGCCCGAACTTCCAATTGTAACCGAGCTTCATCGCATCATCGATCGCGACGATATCGTCCGCCGCGTCCGGCACGAGGCCGGCGGCATAGCTCAGCGTGCCGCCCAGGATCGCCCAGGCATAGTCGCCGACCTTGCCCTTGCTGGCGAGAAGCGCATTCAGGTCGCCCTTGGCGGCCGGACCGCTCAGCGACGCCGGCTTGATCGGCAGCCGGTACTCGCCGGTGGCGAGGTCCAGCGTCTCCTTGCGCTTACCCTGCTCGCGGTTGACGCGGTAGAAGCCGCCCTTGCCCTTGCGGCCGGTATAGCCCTCCGCGATCATCTTCTCGATCAGCGGATGGCTGCGCGCGATCGGCTGGTAGGGATCGTCGCCCGGCAGCGTCTCGGTCAGGCTCTTCTGCAGGTGCGGCATCAGGTCGATGCCGACCAGATCGACCAGGCCGAAGATGCCGGTCTTGGGCACGCCCATCGGCCGCCCTGCGATAGCGTCCGCCTCCTCGACGGTCAGGCCGAGGTCGAACGCGGCGTTGAGGCCGAGCTGGATCCAGAGCGTGCCGATGCGGTTGGCGATGAAGCCGGGCGTGTCCTTGGCATGGACGATCGTCTTGCCGAGCGTGCGGTCGGCGAAAGCCTCCACCCGCGCCGCGAGCTGCGCGTCCGTCGCCCTGCCGGTGACGATCTCCAGCAGCCGCATGTAGCGCGGGGGATTGAAGAAGTGCGTGATCAGGAAGTCGCGCTTGAACGCGTCCGACCGGCCCTCGACCAGCCAGTCGAGCGGTATGGTCGAGGTGTTGGACGACACCGCCGTGCCCGGCCGCCGCACGCTCTCCAGCTTGGCGTAGAGATCATGCTTGACGTCGAGCCGCTCGATCACCGCTTCGACGACCCAGTTGCAGTCCGCGACCTTCGCCAAGTCGTCCTCGATATTGCCAGTCTCGATCAGCTTGGCCGCCTTCGGCGTCATGAACGGCGCCGGATCGGTCTTGAGCATCCTGGCGACCGCGCCCTCCGCCACCGCATTGCGGCTGGCAGGGTCACGCACGATGTCGAGCAGCAGCACCGGAACGCCGGCATTGGCGACCTGCGCGGCGATGCCGGCGCCCATCACGCCGGCGCCGATCACGCAGACTTTCTGGATCGCGTCGCTCATTCCGCCGCCTCCAGCACGGTGGCGATGCCCTGGCCGCCGCCGATGCACTGGGTCGCCAGCGCGTATTTGCCGCCGTCGCGCTTCAGCAGCGCCGCTGCCTTGCCGACGATGCGCGCGCCGGTGGCGCCGAGCGGGTGGCCGATCGCGATCGCGCCGCCGTCGATGTTCACCGTGTTCGCATCCAGGCTGAGGTCGCGCATGCAGGCGAGCGCCTGGCTGGCGAAGGCTTCGTTCAGCTCGACCACGTTGAGGTCGGCCGCGCCGATCCCCGCCCGCTCCAGCGCCTTGGCCGACGCGCCGACCGGACCGATGCCCATGACCTCAGGCGCGCAGCCGGCGATCGCTACCGACTTGATCCGCGCCAGGATCTCGAGGCCGTGCGCGCGGGCATAATCCTCGCTCGTCACCAGCACCGCGCTGGCGCCGTCGGTCAGCGGCGACGACGTGCCGGCGGTGACCGAGCCGTTCGCGTCGAACGCCGGCTTCAGCCCGGCCAGGCCCTCGGCGCTGGTGTCGGGCCGCAGCGTGCCGTCCTCGCTCACCACGCCCTTCTTGGTGCGGATCGGCACGATCTCGTCGCTGAGCTTGCCGCCCGCGCGGGCGGCGGCCGCCTTCTGCTGACTGCCGACCGCGAACTCCTCCTGCTGGGCGCGCGTGATCTGGTAGCGGGTGGCGACATTCTCCGCGGTCTCGCCCATGCCCATGTAGGCGCCCTGGTTCTTGGCCGCGAGCTCCGGGTTGGGCAGGGGATTGTAGCCCATCATCGGCACCCGGCTCATCGATTCGACGCCGGCGCAGATGAACGCCTCGCCCGCGCCGATCTGGATCTGGCCGAGCGCGATGTGGATCGCGCTCATCGACGATCCGCAGAAGCGGTTCACCGTCATGCCGCCGACCGACAGCGGCAGGTCCGCCAGGAGGCCGATCAGCCGCGCAACGTTAAGGCCCTGCTCGCCCTCGGGGAAGGCGCAGCCGAGGATGATGTCCTCGATATCGGCGGGATCGACCCCGGTCTTGTCGATCAGGCCGCGAATCACCTGCGCCGCCAGATCGTCGGGCCGGACGCGCGCCAATTCCCCCTTGGAAGCGATGTGAAAGGGCGAGCGGGCGTAGCCCGCAATGACGGTGTTGCGCATTGATCACTCTCCGGCGGCACTTGACGAGGTCGTAGCGTATCGTTTCTAAAGGTGCGATAGTTTCCCTATACGTCAAGCGATTTTTGCGCCACAACATCGTCACGCCGGCCCACGCCGGATCGACGGTTCACCTGCCGAAGAGCGGTAACCGCGAGAGAGATGAAGGAGAGGTATGTTCGGTTTGACCCTGCTCGCGGCAGCCGCCGCGATGAGCCCTGACGCCGCAATCGGCAAATGGCGCACGCAGACCCGTAACGGCATCGTCGAGGTCGAGCGCTGCGGCGGATCGATCTGCGGCAAGCTCGTGAGCTCGGACGGGCTGCGCGCCAACCCCAACCTGCTGGACGCGAACAACAAGGACGCGGCGCTGCGCACCCGGCGGCTGGTGGGCCTGCAGATTCTGGGCGGCTTCACCCGCGGCGACGGCGAGTGGACCGGCGGCACCATCTACAATGGCGACGACGGCGGCACCTACAAGGCGACCGTCACGCCGCTCGATGCCGATCACCTGAAGGTAAGAGGCTGCATCATCTGGCCGCTGTGCAAGAGCCAGACCTGGACGCGCATCAAGTGACGCGCGGCCGCACGACCATGTTCAAGGAGGAAGAGTACCCTATGACCAAGTTTTCTACGCGTACGCTGCTGGTTGCGACCGCGTCCGTGCTCGCCGGCGGCATCGCGTCGTCGGCCAACGCTGCCGCCTTCTACCTGCAGGAGCAGTCGGTGCGCGGCGCCGGCCGTGCCTTCTCGGGCGAAGTGGCCGATCAGGGCTCGGCCTCGCTCTGGTGGAATCCGGCCGCGACCGGCGGGATGACCGGCGGCGATGCCGCACTCGGCGTCAGCCGCATCATGCCGCGCGGCAATGTCGACAATGTCGGCACCCTGATCGTGCGTCCCGGCCAGCCGCCGGCGCCGGTCGGCGGCGACCAGCGCGCGAACAACCCGATCAACAACGGCACGCTGCCGGCGGGATCGATCGCCTACGGCATCACGCCGCGCCTGTCGGTCGGCCTGGCCGTGACTTCGCCGTTCAGCTTCACCACCGACTATGACGCGACCAGCTGGGTGCGCTACACCGCCGACAAGACCAAGCTGCGCACGATCGACATCCAGCCGTCGGTCGCCTTCGCGATCACGCCGCAGATCAGCATCGGCGTCGCCGCCAATGCCGAACATTCGAAGGCGACGCTCGGCAACTATCTTCCCAACCTCTCGCCGCTGCTGCCCGACGGCCATCAGACGCTGCAGGGCAAGGGCTGGGACTGGGGCTGGAGCGCGGGTGCGCAGTTCAAGTCCGGCCCGGTCGCGATCGGCGTGAGCTATAAGTCCAGCATCACGCACCATCTCGACGGCACGGTCGACACGACCGGCCTGCTCGGGCCGCTCGCGGGGCAGAACCGGACGATCGACACCGCGGCCTCGTTCCGCACGCCCTGGCAGGCGATGGCGGGCATCCGCTTCCACGCCACGGACAAGCTGACGCTGAACGGCCAGGTGGTGCGCTTCGGCTGGAACAAGTTCGACGCGATCCGCCTCGGCGCGCCGCTCAACGTCGCCCTGCCGGAAGATTATGGCAGCACCTGGAGCTATGCCGGCGGCGCCGATTTCGCCGTGACGCCGAACTGGACACTGCGAGCCGGCGTGCAGCATGACGAGACGCCGACCCGCGACACGCACCGCGACGCGCGCGTGCCGGACAGCGACCGCTGGAATTTCGGCGGCGGTACCAGCGTGACGTTCGGCAAGGCGTTCACGATCGATGCGGCCATCAACTACATCGACTTCAAGAACGAGAGCATCGATCGCGTCACCGCGGCCTATGCCGGGACGGCGGCACAGACGCCCATCCTGGTCAACGGCCGCCTCGACAGCGCGCATGCGCTGGTGCTGTCGCTCGGCGGGCGCGTGACCTTCTGATGCTGGGCGCGGCGCGATCGGGAAGCGAGGATCTGCCGGCGGCGAAGGAGCTGCCGCCAGAGGCCATGCCGACGATCGCGCCGCGCCTGCTCACCGACCTGCTCGACAAGGCCGTGCTGCGGTATGGCGACTGGCCGGCGCTCGACTTCCTGGGGCGGCGATGGACCTATGCCGAACTGGTGGAGCTGGTCCGCCGTGCCGCACGCGGGCTGCAGGACCTGGGGGTGCGGCGGGGCACACGGGTCGGGCTCTGCCTGCCCAATACGCCCTATTTCCCGATCTTCTACTTCGCGGTGCTGCGCATCGGCGGGATCGTCGTCAACTTCAATCCGCTCTACGTCGAGCGCGAGCTGAAGCATCAGATCCTGGATTCGGGCACCAGCATCATGATCGTGCCCAATCTGGCGATGATCCACGGCAAGGTCGCCGCGGTCGCCGGCGATACCGGACTGGTGCACGTCGTCGTCTGTCCGATGGGCGGTATCCTGCCGCCGATCAAGCGGATCGCCTTCGCGCTGCTCAAGCGCCGGGATCTGGCGCGGATTCCGCGCGACCGGCTGCACGTCCGCTTCGCGGACCTGATCGCGGACGCCGCCGATCCCGATCCGGTCGACCGTTCGCCCGACGATGTCGCCGTGCTGCAATATACGGGCGGGACGACCGGCGTGCCGAAGGGCGCGCAGCTGACCCACGCCAACCTGGCCGCCAACAGTGCGCAGATGATCCTGCACGTCGGCCACCTGCCGGGCAGGCAGGAGCGCACGCTCGGCGTGCTGCCGCTCTTCCACGTCTTCGCGCTGACCAGCGTGCTGAATTACGGCGTCGACACGGCGGCCGAACTGGTGCTGCTGCCGCGGTTCGAGATGAAGCAGTTTCTGGCGACGCTCCGCCGCGCGCGGCCGACCCAGTTCTTCGGCGTGCCGACGCTGTACAATGCGATGAACGCGCTGCCGGCGGAGCAGGCGCCGGATCTCAGCACCATCCAGATCTGCATCTCCGGCGGCGCGCCGCTGCCGTTCGAAGTGCGCGACGCGTTCGAGCGGCGTTACGGCTGCCGCCTGGTCGAAGGCTATGGCCTGTCGGAGGCGAGCCCGATCATCGCCTGCAATCCGCTGGACGGACTGGTGAAGGACAATAGCGCCGGACCGGCATTTCCCGGAACGGTGCTGGAGATACGCGACCTGGACGACCCCCACCGCCTGCTCGGCGTCGGCGAGCGGGGCGAGGTCTGCGCGCGCGGGCCGCAAGTGATGCAGGGTTACTGGAACCGGCCGGAGGAGAGCAGGAGCAGCTTCGTCGACGGCGCCCTGCGCACCGGCGACATCGGCTACCTCGACGAGGACGGCTACCTCTTCCTGGTCGACCGCATCAAGGACCTGATCCTGTGCGGTGGCTACAACGTCTACCCGCGGGTGATCGAGGATGCGCTGTACGAGCATCCGGCGGTGGCGGAGGCGGTCGTGATCGGTGTTCCGGACGAGTATCGCGGGCAGTCGCCCAAGGCGTTCGTCGCGCTGCGTGCAGGCATGCAGGCGGACGAGGCGGCATTGTGCGCCTTCCTCAAGGAGCGCCTGAACAAGATCGAGATGCCGTCGTCGATCGAGTTCCGCGACAGCCTGCCCAAGACGCTGGTCGGCAAATTGTCGAAGAAGGCGCTGGCCGACGAAGAAGCGGCGAAGCGCGCCGTATGAGCGAGCACCGCATGCCGGACGACGACAATGCCGCGCTGAAGGGCATCCACGAGGTCGCCAAGGAACTCGGCATCACCATGCGCGCGCTGCGCTTCTACGAGGATAAGGGACTGATCGTCCCGCAGCGGGTCGGCACGACCCGCATCTACGGAAAGCGCGAAGTCGCGCGTGTTCAGCTCGTGCTGCGCGGCCGGCGGCTGGGCTTCACCGTTCGCGACATCAAGGAGTTCCTCGACCTGTACGATGCCGATCCCGCGCACGTCGAACAGATGCGGCGCCTGATCAAGCGCGTGCGGGAGCGCCTCGGCGAGCTGGAGCAGCGCAGGGTCGCGATCGAGGAGACGGTGGCCGAACTCCGCAAGGTCGAGCGGGAGACGCTGCAGAACCTGGAAGAGGCCGGGCGCGCCAAGGAACTGAGCGGGCCGTAAGGATCAAGCTGTTCCTGCACCCGAAGGCCCGGGCAAACCGGTAATAGCTGCTCCAGGAGGCGTGCTGTCCTGCTCGAGCATGTCGCGTATCTTGATGGACAGTGCTTCGATCTCGAACGGCTTGCTGATCATGTCCATGTCGGTGTCGAGGAAGTCGCTGCGCAGGGTCGCCCCCTCCGCATAGCCGGTGACGAACAGCACCTTGAGATCGGGGCGATGTTCGCGCGCCGCATTCGCGAGTTCCCGACCGTTCATGCCGGGCAGGCCGACATCCGTCACGAGCAGGTCGATCCGCGGCATCGACCGGATCAGCGGCAGGGCCGCTCTGGCATCCTGCGCCTGCTCGACCTGGTAGCCGAGGTCGCTCAGCAGGTCGGCGATCAGCATGCGTACCGCGGGCTCGTCCTCGACCAGCAGCACGCATTCGCCGTCCCGTGCCGGGCGGCGCGCCGCATTCGCCGCTTCCGGCATGTCGGCCGTGCCGTAGTGGCGCGGCAGATAGAGGCGCACGGTCGTACCGAACCCGACCTGGGATTCGATCCACACATGGCCGCCCGACTGCTTGGCGAAGCCCCAGATCATGGACAGGCCGAGGCCGGTGCCCGCGCCGATCGGCTTGGTCGTGAAGAACGGATCGAACGCCTTGCCGATCACGCTCGGCGGCATACCGGCGCCGCTGTCCGACACCGCGATCGTCACATACTCGCCGGGCGCCAGGTCGTCGGTGGGCATGATTGCGTCGGTGTCGTACCGCAGATTGACCGTTTCGATGAGAAGGCTGCCGCCGTGCGGCATGGCGTCGCGGGCGTTGATCGCCAGGTTCAGCAGCGCACTCTCGAGCTGATTGGCGTCCGTGCTGATCGGCCAGGTATCGGCAAGCAGCGCGATCTCGAGCTGGATATTCTCGCCCAGCGTGCGGCGCAGCAGGTCTTCCAGCCCGATCACCAGCGCGTTCACGTTCACCGGCCTGATATCGAGCGACTGACGCCGCGAGAAGGCCAGCAGGCGCTGGGTCAGTCCGGCGGCGCGGTGGGCGGAGGTGGTGGCGGCGTCGATGTAGCGCGCCGTGCGCGCGTCGTAATCGGGGCCGAGATGGCGTTTCAGCAGATCCATCGATCCGATCACGCCGGTCAGCATGTTGTTGAAGTCGTGGGCGATGCCGCCGGTCAGCTGGCCGACGGCTTCCATCTTCTGGGCCTGGCGCAACTGATCCTCGGCGGCGGCGAGCTGGGCGGCCTGGGCCTTCTCCATGGTTTCGTCGCGGCCGACGCCGATGATCTTGCCGTCGCCAGGCCCGGTCGCCCAGGTGATATCGCGATAGCTGCCGTCCTTGTGCCGGTAACGATTGCCGAAGCGCGTCAGCTTGGCGCCCTCGGCGATCGCCGTAGCGGCCGCCAGGGTATGTTGAAGGTCGTCCGGATGGATGAGATCGAGCAGCGGGCGGCCGAGCAGTTCATCCTCGGTCCAACCGAGGATGCGCGTCCACGCCGGATTGACCGCCTCGATCCGGCCGGTGAGGTCCGCCACGAGCATGATGTCCGACGACATCTGCCACAATCGATTGCGGTCCGTGGTACGCTCGGCGACCTGCTCTTCCAGCGCTTCGGCCTGGCGCTTGGCGTCGTCGATGTCCGTATTGGTTCCGACCCATCGCACGATGGCGCCGTCGGATCCGCGGACGGGTTGGGCCCTGACGAGGAACCAGCGATAACCGCCGTCGTGCCGTCGGATGCGGAACTCGACCTCGTAGGGTCGGCCGTCGGCCAGCGCGCTGGTCCAGGCCGCGGCCGCATGCGGCACATCGTCAGGATACAGGCCGTTGACCCATGCCTCAGGTCCGAGCAGATCGTCCGGGGCCACGCCCATATAGATCGCTACCTGATCATTGACCCAGTAGAGCGCTCCGGCCGGCGTCGCCGCCCATACCTGATTGGGCACGGCCTGCGCGAAGACGCGGAACTGCTCCTCGCTCTGTCGCAGATCCTCCTGCGACCGCGCCCGTTCGCTGGCGGTGCGCATGCGCGTCGCGACTTCGCGGATGAGGGCGACGGTCTCGTCGGTCCAGGCGAAAGCCTGTGCCATGCCGACGTACAGGATCGCACGGAATTCGCCCTGTTCGACGATCGGAATGGTGACGAACGCCCGCACGCCCTGTGCGATCAGATCCTCGATATTGCCGGCCACCCGCGGATCGTCGCGGACGTCGGCGATCACGACGGCCTGCCCGGCCTTGAGGTCGTCTATGAAGCTGCCGTAATCGCGAAAGCAGACGCTGCCGGCGAAGCTCCGCGCACCGTCCGTCCAGTCGCGTTCGATCCAGACGACCTCGCCGTCGGCATCGACGATGCCGTAGCCGACCATGCTGGCGCCGAGCGCCTGGCCCAGCACCGCCGTAGCCGCGTCGGCCACGTCGTCGGTGCTCGCGGCATCGTTCAGCCGCTCGCCCAGCGTGAACAGGACGGCGTGGGCGAACTGCTGACGCGCCAGCGCCTCGCGCGCGTCGACCTGGTCCGTAATGTCGCGCACGACGCCGGCCAGCCGCACGAAAGTTCCGTCGTCCGCCCGCTCGACCTCACCCTTGCGGGCGATCCAGCGAATTGCGCCGGTGTCTGCGCGGCGTATCCGATACTCCACCTCCAGCGGGATCTCGCCCTTCGCGCGCGAGCGCGCATTGGCCGTAATCTCGCAATATTCGGGCAGGACCAGCCCTTCGAACACGGTGGATGGCAGCTTGTCGGCAGGTTCGACGCCGAAGATCCGGCAGAAGGTCGCGCTGGGGGAGACGGTGCCGTCGGCGTCGACCGAGAACAGGCCGATACCGCCGCCCTCCTGCGCCTGGAGCAACTGCCTCTCGGCGATGGCGGACCGCTGATCGGTCAGTACGCGATCGGTCGTCTCGCTCGTCACGATGAGCAGTCCGGCGACATCGCCGTTCGCATCGAGGATGCGCGAGTAGGAGAATGTCCACCATGTATCCTCCAGGCCGCGGTCGGTGGCGAGCTTCCACGGCAGGTCGATGTAGCGCTGGCTGCGTCCGGCGAACGCGTCGTCGATGATCGGCCTGGCCTGGTCCCACGCGTCGGCCCAGACCTGGGTGAAGGGCGCTCCCATCGCCCAGTCCAGGCGCGGCCCGAGCAGCGGGAAGTAGGTCTCGTTGAAGAAGAAGGTGAGGTCGTGGCGATCCCAGGCCAGGATCATCGACTCCGGCGAGTTCAGAACGGTGCTGAGCGAGACCTTCAGCGCCTCCGGCCAGCCCTCCGGCGGTCCCAGCGGATGACCGGTCCAGTCGCGGGCGAGAATGCGGCGGGTCGCATCCCCGCCGCCGGCTAGGAAGCGGAGCCGCGGCGGGAGATCGGCCTCATCCTGGTCGGCTTCGGTGAACATCGGCGGGATGTCGATAGAGGAGGCGCGCGCGAAACGAAACCTGTCCCGTAGCTGACGGTGACCTCAAGCCGGCGACCGGCGTGCGCTATTCCAATCGATCCGGGATCTCCGCTTCGTTGCGCCGGTACCGGAAGTACCAGACCTTAGAACCAAAATGGCTACAAGATACTGATAATACGCGACAATCTAACTTCTGTTTGATGTTTTATGTCCGTTGGACAATCACCGGGTAAGCACCGTTTTGCGTTGCATCGCTCGAACTCTCCGCCATGATTAGTCTAAAGGGGCTGCGGGAGGCACGTAATTTCAACGGTCCGATATTCGACGTTTCCGCGCACCGAGCCGCCTCCAGCCTTCACAGACAGCCTTGTGACGGTTTTCAAAGCGAGTGAGGCCTCGATCGCAACGGCCGATCTTGAGAAGGGGCTCACGAGTGATGCCGTTCTAAGGATCGTGCGAGCCGACCTAAAGACACTTGGGTTCCAAGTGGAACAAGGGAAGATGGTCGCTGATAAAATCAAACGACCTGTATTTTTCGGAGAGAACGGAGCTCCAACACTCCAATACGAAGTTGATGCGTTTCACCCCGGATGGCGATGTGGTTTAGAGATCGAGGCGGGTCGAGCCTCTGAAGGCAACGCCATTTATCGTGACCTCATTCAAGCCCTGGTGATGGTCGAACTGGACTGCCTCGTTCTCGCGGTGCCTAATGGCTATCGACGGAAGAGTCTTGGACGTACCGTCATCAGCAAGGACTATTCGCGGACTTGCGCTGTTGCTGATGCCCTATTCGGGCATAATAGGATTAATATGCCGTACCGTCTGATCGTCATAGGGTATTAGCGATCCCGATTTGCCTTCTGAGAGAATTACAGGATCAACCGAAACCAGTGGCCGATCGCTGCGACGGCCGACTGGAGCGCATCGATGATCTGTGGGCCATAAAGCGCCCCGCCGCCCATAGCGGCCACCACCAGCTCCGCCGCTTTGTCGCGCGCCTTGTCCTTGACCGCACCGGCGAACTTGGCTGCTTCCTCGCGAGCTGTGCGCAACATTTTCCAGATGCGCTGCAACGCGCTAGCTCCCTGCGCCACGGCGGCGACGTCGGGCTCTTTCTCGGCAAGCTCGGTGCGGACGGTCGCCGCGGCATCGGAGATCTCTCCGGCCAGGATCTCCGCGTCCGGCGCGAGGGCCTCGGGCGGGTTGTTGTGCCCCATCATGCCCAGTTGCGGCTTGATCGCCTCAATCTCGCGCTCCAGTGCCGTGAGCCGATCGAGCACCGTCCGTCGCTGCGCCCGCTCGGCCGCGCTGCCGAGATGGTGAGCGCGCTCAGGACTCGCTAGGTCAGCGAAGTCGATCGCATCGTCGGCAGGCACATTGAGATCCGCGACATTGCCGCGATGGGCTTCGTCCCTGTTAAGGATGTAGGCGACGAGGTGATCCGGACGCGCCGCAACGGCCACTTCGTTATTGCCCTTCGCCTGGGTGGCGATGCCATGCAATCCGGCCTGCCTGAGCGCACCGCCGCCGATCTGGATCGACGGCGAAGCCCCGAGCGGCCGGGCATGATGCGCGATATCGAAGCCGGCGAAGACGCCGAAGCCCTCGCTCCAGCCAAGGATCAGCGTCGTACTGCCAGCTTCGGGTTGGAACTGCCGGACCTTGGTGATCTGGATGCGATATTCATCGCGCGGCCGCTTCGCGCCTCCGCCATGGGTCATGTTCCAGATATAGGCTTTAATGGTCTGCCGAACCCGACCCTTCGTCATCTCGAACCGCAGGGGATGTTCCTGCGGCCCGGACAACTGCGAAAACGTCCAGCCGTCCTGCTCGATCGCGGAGCGGATCAGGCCGATCAGTTTCGGCTTAGTCAGCCGCGCCATCGGCGATCTCCTCGGCGCGCTTCGTCTTGGAGGCGACGGGAATTAGCTTGACGACATTCGGCGGAACATCGCCGCTGTCGAGTAGGCGCAGCCCTTCGTTGATCAAATATTCAATGAGGCGGTATGGCTCGGCCACCGCGCCGTAGAAGGATTCTACCAGGGCGCGTAGGCTGGCGTCGGCGTCGACCGTACCGATATTCCATTTGGTGCTGGTGCTCTCGACAGTGCCGACCTCGGTGCCCTGCTCGATCGCATGCGCCATCGCGAATTTCGCCGCGTCGAGTTCCGAGCCAAACCCGCCGGCCGTGACGAGCGCCGCAAGGCTGTGCTCGTTGGCGCGGGTGATCCAGGCAAGCTTGCAGTCGATCACGCCGAGCGCGACGAGGGAGGCGAGCACGCTGGCGGGCTTCGCCAAGCCGGACGATGCTCGCAGTCGCGCGAAATCCTCGCGAATGCGCTCGGCCGCTTCGGCATCGGCGCGATCCGAATAGCCTTCGCGCATCGCGGCATGATCCTGATCGGACAGGACGGGCGAGCAGATCAGGCGCATGCGGCCGCCGGCCGATACGAACTGCTTGAGGCTCGGCCAGGCCAGAAGATAGATGGAGCTGCTGAAGAATCCGACCGCACGGTCATACTGCGTCGCTGCGGCAACCGCCGGCAGGTAGAACGCCGAAGCGATATCATCCTCGGGCTTGTGATAGGCCTTTTTGAGGGAAAGGTCGCGCAGCGCCGCCATGATCAGCCTTCGATCAGCCGCTGGCGCGACAGCTGGATGCGCGTGTCAATCGCTTCGGCCACGCTCACGGCGCAACTGTTCTACAGCTATGCCGAGGCCGGTTGTCTTGAGATTCGTCCGACCGTGACGCCGCTTGGCAGCCATGCGGACGGGATCGAGGATACTCCGCTGGCCGCAAAGGCGAACGAGGCTCGCGAGGCATGGGCCGAGCGGATGCCGCGTGATGTTGCGGACCTGTGGGGCTTCATCGTCGGACTGGACGATGAGAAGCAGCTGGCGCTGCTGGCGCATTGCGCCTCCCGCACCGTCAACGCGCTGCGGCTGCCGTGGGACCGCAAGCCCCGGACGCTGCAAACGGCGGACAGGCTGGCGACCGCGCTGGCGCTGGACGTGGCGAAGGACTGGACGCCCACCGTGGACAGCTACCTTGGCCGCGTCACCAAGGCGCATATCGTCGAGGCCGTGGCCGAAGGCGTGTCGGAGGACGCCGCCCGCCGTATCGCGGACATGAAGAAGCCGGACATGGCGCAGGCCGCCGAGCAGCTTCTGGCCGGGAAGGGATGGCTGCCGAACGTCCTGCGCACCGTGCAGTCCGAGGCGGAGCCGGTGGAGGCCGATGCCGGAGCCGAGGTTGAGGGCGAAGCGTCCTACGCCGTCGCTGCCGAATGACGGAGAGGCCGGGGCCGCGCTAGCGGTCCCGGTCCTTTTTGGCGAACCAGAAATCGGCCGCTAAACGCCCGGTGATCGCCCTAGTCGCGGAATCGCTCGGATATAGACAAGCTCCGCCACCAGTTCGACGAGCGTTTGCATGACGATGATCGCGGGCAGCAAGGGCACCGCCCCCGGGACGGCGAGCGCGAGCGGCAGCACGACGAGGGAATTGCGCGTGCCCGCGCTGAACGCCACCGTGCGCGTTGCCGGATCGGAAAGCCTCGCCAGTCGCGCGATCAGCCATCCCGTGAGCGGCGCGACGATGGCGAAAACGACATAGACGGGCAGAACGCGAAGCGTCACCCCGAGCACCGGCTCGAGCTGGGGCAGGACCGCCGCGACGACGATGAACAGCACCAGCGCGGTTGCCGGGACGGGAAGGAAGCCAAGCGCGGCGCTCGCGCGTTCTCCCGTGCTGCTGCGTGCCGCCCACATCTGAAACCCGGTGGCGAGCGCGAGCGGATTGCGATCAGCCACACGAAGGCATGGACGAACGGCCCGGCCCGGACGAGCCGGGCGGCGTCGTCGCCGAGGAACGCCGCCAGATAGATCGGCAGCAGCAGCATCTGAACGATCAGCAGGGCCGGCGTAGAGGCGAGCAGCAGCCGGGCGTCAGCGCGGCCGAGATGGGCGAACGTCACCACATAGTCGATGCAGGGGCAGAGCAGCACCAGCAGAATGCCCAGCCGGATCATCGGGTCGGAGGGCATGAACGGAACCAGCCCCGCCACAAGCAGCGGCACGACGATGAAATTGACCCCCAGCAGCGCACCGAGGAAGCGAACGTCCCGCATCGCCTGCCCGAGCGCCGCAAGCGGCACTTGCAGGAAGGTGACGAACAGCATCAGCGCGAGCGCGGGGTTGATGGCCGGTTCCAGCGCCGTCGTGCCGGGAAGGACCAACGCCGTCACGACGCCGAGCAGGACTGCCGCGAAATAGGTTGCGACCTGCCGCATCTCCAGGGCTTCGCGGAATTGGTCGCGGGTCATGGCGATCCGATTGCGCTCCACGTTGGATTTGTCAGTTCCCACATCAATGTCGGCATACCTCGCATGGCATGAGCCGCCTACGCCTATCCACCGACGACCCCGCTGACGGCAGGAGCGGCACCTTGGCGCTCAGCGACCTTTACAGGAGGGCGATGCCGGCGATGGCGGGTTGTGAAGATCCGCTCTTTCCGATGTGGCCGCGAAGCTACGATGGTGGTGCCGCGTCACGATCCGCATCGACCACGACCACACGGCCTCTCGATTGGCTTGATCTAACCGGGGACCGGCTTCGCCTCGATCGTCCTGGCGCAACGGCGGAGCGCGGCTTTTTTCCGCCGCCTGCGGCTTTGCATCGCGAAACAAAAAAGCCGTGCCCCGCCATCCGGCGCTTCGCTGGGCCGCAAGCGGTGCGCGTCCGATCGTCCCCGCTTCACCGATCGCCATCGAGGCCGCGGCGGTCGTGGCCCGAAAGCGAAAGGAACTTCGACATGGCGACCATCGGCACCTTCACCAAGGCCGACAACGGCAACTTCATCGGGACCATCACGACCCTCACCCTCAAGGCCAAGGCAACGCCGCCTGCCTGCAGCGCGTCGAGGGTCCGCTTGGTGATTTTTCCAGTGGCCATGACGAACCTCATGTACCAAAAAAGTAATCACCCAGCAATCACCGAACCGGAAACGGGCGGCGGCAGGAGGCGGCGCGTTTCGGCCTAAGTCACTGAAAATGCAAGAAACGACACGCTAAGCCGTTGGCTTAAATCCGTACGTATCGGAAGTACCACACCTCGTGGCCGATCCGCCGGGCCTTCGCCTCGTAGCGCGTCTCTGGCCAATCGTCGGGACGTCGCAGGAAATCGTCGGGTGTTCGTGCAAGCCAGTCGAAGTAGCGGCTCTGCCCCATCACCATCATCGCCCAGCGGCAGTAGACGGGGTGGTCGGTGCCGAAGCGGAACTCGGCGCCCGGCTTCAGCCTGGCGGCGAGCAGGTCGATCGGGCCGCGGTTCATGAAACGCCGCTTGGCGTGGCGCGTCTTGGGCCAGGGATCCGGGTGGAGCAGGTAGGCGCGGCTGAGGCTCGCGTGGGGCAACCGTTCGATCACGTCGAGCGCGTCGCCCATGTGGACCCGCACGTTGCCGATCTGCTCGGCATCGACGTGCATCAGCAGGCCGACCACGCCGTCGAGGAACGGGTCGCAACCGATGAAGCCGTGCTCCGGCCGCATCGCCGCCTGTCCGGCAAGATGCTCGCCCCGGCCGAAGCCGATCTCCAGCTCCAGCGGCCGGTTATCGCCGAACAGGGCAGGGGCGTCGAGCGAACCTCGCGCCGGAACGGCGATCTGCGGCAGCAGGCAATCGACGAGCGCGGCCTGGCCGGCGCGGAGCCTGTGTCCGGTGCGGCGGCCGTAAAGGCGGCGGATGGTGGTGGGATCGGACTGCATCTTGCCAATCTCCCCTTCCGCTTGCGGGAGGGGTCAGGGG
>CAXTUG010000022.1:0-20147 GCA_964247375.1 uncultured Sphingomonadaceae bacterium | reverse complement strand
GCCCGAGCGACGCGATCGTCGGCGCGCATGGCGTGATCGCGGGCGACGAGGCGCACCAGATCAAGGGGGCGCCGTACCGCCTGAGCGAGCTGCTGGGCGACGCGGCGGCCGTGCAGCCGTTCGTCGGCGGCACCTACGTGACGCTGCGGCTGACCGCCGGCATGTACCACCGCTTCCACGCGCTGCACGACCTCACGGTCGAGCAGGTGCGCTACATGTCCGGCGACTGCTGGAACGTGAACCCACCCGCGCTGAAGCGGGTGGAGCGGCTATTCTGCAAGAACGAGCGGGCGGCGCTGCAATGCCGGCTGGCGGACGGATCGCCGGTGCCGCTGGTGGCGGGCGCCGCGGTGCTGGGGGCGAGCATCCGCCTGACCTTCCTCGACACGGCCGAGGCGCTGCGCGAGGGCGGCCCGCGCGCGATCCCGACCGATGCGACGCTGGCGAAGGGCGACGAGATGGGCTGGTTCGAACATGGTTCGACCATCGTCCTGCTGGCGCCGCCCGGCTTTGCCCCGGCGGAAGGGGTCGACACGGGCGCCCGCATCCGGGCGGGGCGGGCGCTCCTGCGAAGGATGATCTGACCTGCGGCTGCAACGGCAACGATGCCCCCGGGGCAGCGTATATTCTTATGGAGCGTGATCGCGGAGAAGCCGGCCGCTCGTCTCCGTCACGCGATGGTGTAGCGCGCGCCCGGCTTGCGATCAATGTAGCCTATGTCGCACGGGAGGGTCGACAGCAGCTTGGCGGCGCGACCGTAACCAGGCCTGCCTGCCCTCCCCTACTTCGAAGATGGGGGTAAGCAGGGACTTCAGCCCCGCCGCTGCTCCACGGCGCTCATCGTCCGCAGCACGACGGCGCCCAGGAGCACCGACGCCGCCCCTAAGGCGAAGAACAGGCTGGAGGGGATGGTGCCCCAGTAGCCGCCCATGACACCCGCCAGCAGGGTACCGACGAACTTGGCGATGTACCAGGCGCCCATGGCGGTGGCGGCGAAGGTCGCCGGCGCGAGCATGTCGACCAGCGCAAGTCCGACCGGGATGACGAGCAGCTCGCCCGACGTGAGCAGGACGAAGTAGAGGATCGTCCACCAGGCGCCGACCGCGCCGCCGCTTTTCGCCTGGACCAGGGCCGCCGCCACCATCACCAGCATCGCCGATCCGGCGATGCCGCAGCCCAGGCTCATGCGGCGGAGCAGCAGCGCGATGCTGCTGCGATGCTCGCTGCGGTCCCAGCGGCGCACCAGCAGCGGCGTCAGCAGGATGATGAGCAGCGGATTGATCGCCTGGAACCAGGTGGCCGGCATGGCGATGCCGTCGAACAGCGTGCGGTCGGTATGGTCGCGGACCCACAGCGCGATCACGTTGCCGCTCTGTTCGTAGGCGATGCGGAACAGGATTACGACCGCGACCAGCATGGCGAGCAGGCGTACGGCGCGACGATCGATCGCCACAGGGGCGCTCAGCCCTGCGGGGTCGCGGCGGAGGGGCGCGGCCTCGGCAGGGAGCAGGCGGCGGAAGCTGAGGTAGAAAGCGAGGCCGAACGCCATGCCGATGCCGGCGGCGGCGAAGCCCCAGTGCCAGCCGACGCGCTCGCCCAGCGTGCCGCAGATGAAGGGCGCGAGCAGGCCGCCCAGGTTGATGCCCATGTAGTAGGCGCTGAACGCATGCGCCTTGCGCGGATCGTCGTCGGCGTAGAGCGCGCCGACCTGCACCGCCAGCGGCGGGATGAACAGGCCGTTGCCGAGCGCGACCAGCGCCAGGGCGGGAAAGAGCAGCGCCGGGAACGCCATGGCGAAGTGGCCGCACATCATCAGCAGCCCGCCGATGACGACGCTGCGCGTACGGCCCAGCCAACGGTCGGCGATCATGCCGCCGAAGAAGGGGCTGAAGAACGCCGCGGCGCCATAGGTGCCGTAGATCAGCGACGACTTGGTCTGGCTGAAATGCAGCTCGCCGGTCATGTAGTAGACCAAGAGCCACTGCAGGCCGAAATAGGAGAATTCGGCCCACATCTGCGTCAGGAACAGGATGGTCAGGCCGGGCGGGTGCCCGAACAGCGACCGGCCTGGCGTGCGGACGGGAACCGTGTCGGTGGCGACGACGATCGCCTCGGAGGCGGTGTCAGCCATGACCCCACAGAGCGGCGGGCACCATGATCATGCCGTCGGTGTAGATGTGCTGCGCGAGCGGATCGTCGGCGAAGGAGGGACCATCGAGATCGACATAGTCGCACAGCTGCGCCAGCACGAAACCGGGCGCGGTCGAGAGCGTCGATCCGCCCATATTGCCGATCATCACCTTCAGCCCCATTCGCCTGGCGAGCGATGCCATGGCGAGACCTTCGGTCAGGCCGCCGCACTTGTCGAGCTTGATATTGACCACGTCGAACAGCGACCCGCGCGCCTCCAGCTCGGCCAGGTCGAGAATACTCTCGTCGCCGGCCACCGGAATGGGCGAACTCCAGCCCCGCAACCGCTCCTCCGCGCCGCGCGGAAGCGGCTGCTCCAGCAGCCCGACCCGCTCGGCGACCAGCACCGCTACGAGATCGTCGAGATCGGCGATGTCGTAACCCTGGTTGGCGTCGACGCCGAGCCAGACGTCCGGACGCGCCCGCCGCACCGTGCGCACCCGTTCCGCATCGGCCGCGAACTCGCCCGACAGCTTGAGCTTGAGCGCGCGGGCATGGTCGAAACGCGGCATGCGATCGAGCAGGTAGGCGGGATCCTCGGCCGGGAGCGTGAAGGTCGTCACCAGCGGCTGCGGCGCGCCCACGGCCGCCAATTGCCAGACGGCACCGCCGCGCCGCCACGAGTCGAGTTCCCACAGCGCGCAGTCGACCGCGTTGCGGGCGCCGCCCGGCGGAAGCAGCTGCTGCAGGCCGGCGCGGTCGATGCCGGCCTCGATCGCCGCGCGATGCGCCTCGATCTCGGCTTCCATATGCGCCTGATCGTCGCCCAGATAATAGATGCCCGACGCCTCGCCGCGGCCGCAGCTGCCGTCCGCGCGCAGGCTGACGACCACCGCCGGCATCGCTTCGAAGAGGTAACCCGAGATGCGGAACGGCTCGCGAAACCGCATCGCGTCGCGATGATGATCCAACGTGAGCGCGGACAAGGACGTGGTAGCCATGCCGTCACCATCCCATAGCTCCGGCTATGTTTCAACTCCTGAAACATCCTGTGCGGCGGCGGCGGCACCTTCGCGAAGTCCGGCACGCTCCAGGGCGCCGTCGGCGGTCTGCGCGATCCGCTGCAGCCCCGCTCCGGCACAGACCGACAGCACGCGGCACGGCTCGGACCCGGTCCACACGTAGCCGTGCGCCATCCCGCTGTCGAAATAGACCGAATCGCCCGCCGCGAGCGGCAGCGGCGCGTACAGGTCCGAGTGGAGCTCCATGGCCCCGGTCAGGATGTAGAGATACTCCTCGCCGCCGTGCCGGACGAGGCCACCCAACTCGTCGATGCTGCGCGCCTTCACGTCGATGATGATCGGGACCATCATCTTTCCGAGCAGCTCCGACGCCGGATAGAAGTGCGAGTGCTTTTCCGACGCGGGCCGCATGCTGCCGAGACGAGCGACGCTGCGACGCCCGACGCCCGGAGGAGGCATGCCGGCCTGCGGCGCACCGGAGACCAGCCGGCCGATATCGACGTTCAGCCCCTGTGCGAGCCGCACGAGCTTGTCGTAGGTGAGCGCCATCTTGCCGTTCTCGAGCTTCGACAAGGTGGAGAAGGGAAGGCTGATCCGCGCGGCGAGCGCGCGCAGGCTCAGCCCCTGCTCGATCCGCGCCGCCCGCAATGCATCGCCCGGATGCGGTCTGTGGTTCGTCTTCGCCTTCATCGCCTTCTCTCGCAGCTTAGCGCGGGCTGCGTTTCAAGGAAACCGATCGGAACAGTTTAGAAACAGGGTTGCCATAGATGAAACATGGGTCATTATGCCGGCAGGTCATCAAGGGGTAGGTAGAATGATGCGCCGCTTTAAAACCGTGCTGTCGGCCCACGTGGCGCTGACGGCGTTCGCTGCACCCGCGCTGGCGCAGCCCGCTCCGCCACCCGCCGCAGACACATCGAGCACGAGCGATCCGGAAATTATCGTCACCGCCCAGAAGCGCGCGCAGCGGCTGATCGACGTGCCGCAGTCGGTGTCGGTGGTGTCGGCCGACGTCCTCCGGCAGACCCATTCGGATCGCTTCAGCGACTTCTTCACCCGGATCCCGAGCGCCGCGGTCAACTCGTCGCAGGCGGGACTCACGCGCCTCATCCTGCGCGGCATCAACACCGGCGGCGTGGGAGCGACGGTCGCCACCTACGTCGACGAGACGCCGTTCGGCTCGGCCACCTCGCTCGCCAACGGCGCGATCCTGACGCCCGACCTCGACCCGAGCGACATCGATCGGGTCGAAGTGCTGCGCGGCCCGCAGGGCACGCTCTATGGCGCGAACTCGCTGGGCGGCCTGCTCAAGTACGTAACCACCCTGCCGAGCACCGACGCTTTCCACCTGTCGGCGGAGGGCAATGTCGAGAGTGTCGATCACGGCAATACCGGCTGGTCGGCGCGTGCGGCGACCAACGTGCCGCTCGGGCAGACGCTCGCGGTTCGGGCGAGCGGCTTCTACCGCAGGGATCCGGGCTTCATCGACAGCCCGCGCTTCGGCTCGGACATCAACGACGGCAAGACCTATGGCGGCCGCGGCTCGATCCTGTTCAAGCCGACCGATGCGCTGACGCTGCGCGGCACGGTGACGCTGGAGAACATCAACAGCAACGGCGCCGACGCTCGCGACGTCGATCCGCTCACGCTGAAGCCGGTGGCGGGTCGATTCGATCAGTTCCGGATCGTGCGCGAGCCGAGCAACTTCAAGTATCGCGTCTATAACGGAACCGGCACCTACGACTTCGGCGGGGTGACCCTGCTCTCGTCGACCAGCTGGGGCAATCTCGACCAGAACGGTATTATCGACGACAGCGCCATCTACACGCCGATCCTGACCCCGGTCTTCGGCGAATTCGGCTATTCCCAGGTCCAGCAGGTCCGACAGCGGCGCTTCACGGAGGAGGTGCGTCTCTCCTCTTCGGGCAAGAGCCGGTTCGAGTGGACGATCGGCGGCTTCTACACACACGAGCGCAACCTGATCCATCAGATCGTCAACGGCGTCGACCTGGGAACGGGCGATCCCGTCGCCAGCCTGGCCAACCTGGCCACAGTGGACCTGGCCTCGCGTTATCGCGAATATGCCGGCTTTGCGAACGGTACCTTTCACATCACGCCCAAGTTCGACCTGACGTTCGGCGGCCGCTACAGCCACAACAAGCAGCGTGCGACGCAGAACAATGACGGGCCGCTGGTGGGCGGCGCTTCGCAGTTCGACGCCAACTCCAAGGACCACGTCTTCACCTACTCCGTCGCGCCCTCGTTCAAGCCGAACGAGAACACGACGATCTACGCCCGTGTGGCGCGCGGCTACCGTCCGGGCGGACCGAACGTGCTGCCGCCGCTCGCGCCGCCGACGGTACCGCGCCAGTTCGGCCCGGACACGACCACCAATTACGAACTCGGCATCAAGTCCGACCTGCTCGACCGCAAGCTCTCGCTCGAGCTGACCGGCTTCTACATCGACTGGCGCAAGATCCAGCTCATCACCGTCGTCGACAATTTCGGCGTGAACATCAACGGCGGCTCGGCACGAAGCAAGGGCATCGAATTCGCAGCGACGCTGCGGCCGGTCACGGGCCTGTCGCTGAGCGCCAACGGCGCTTATGTCGACGCTTACCTGACGCAGGACGCGCCCACGCTGGTGGGCGGACTGAAGGGCGATCACCTGCCCTATACGGCGCGCTTCTCCGGCACCCTTGCCGCCGACTATGAGCGGCCGTTGAGCGGAACGGTGAACGGCACGGCGGGAATCAGCTGGCGCTTCACGGGACACCGCCAGTCGGCATTCGACACCACCTACGGGCAGCGCCGACTGGGTTCGTTCAACCAGGTCGACGCGCATGCGGGCGTGACCTTCGACCGCTTCCGCCTGGACGCCTTCGTGCGCAACCTGACTGACAGCCGCGGCATCCTCGACCTCGGCCCTGCGGGCTCGGCGCAGAACGGCGCAATCGCGGCATCGATCGTCCGGCCGCGATCAATCGGCCTCACGCTGGGCGTGCGCTACTAGCGGGAGGCGCCGTCATGCGTTTCCTCCGCAGGCTCGCCGTCGCACTCGCCGCCATCGCGCTGCCCGCGCTGGCGCAGGCGCCGACCGAGCTCCGGCCCAAGCTGCCGCTGGCTCCGCAGAACCAGGTGTCCGGCGTGCAGCCGGCGCCGGCGGCAGGCGCGGCCGCGCTCGACCGGGCCGACGTCGATACGTGGCTGGACGGCTTCATGCCCTATGCACTGGCGAGCGCGGACATTCCCGGCGCGGTGGTCGTGGTCGTGAAGGACGGCGCGGTGCTGACCGCGCGCGGCTTCGGCTATGCCGACAAGCAGAAGGGCATCAAGGTCGATCCGAACGGCACGCTGTTCCGGCCGGGATCCACGTCCAAGCTGTTCACCTGGACCGCGGTGATGCAGCTGGTGCAGGCGCACAAGCTGGACCTCGACCGCGACGTCAACGACTATCTGGACTTCAGGATACCGCCCGCGTTCGGCAAGCCGGTGACGCTGCGCAACCTGATGACGCACACCGCCGGCTTCGAAGAGACGGTCAAGTACCTGATCACGTCCAATCCCAAGATCGTGCTGCCGCTGGACCGGACGATGAAGCGCTGGGTGCCGACGCGCATCTATCCGCCGGGTGCGGTGCCGGCCTATTCCAACTACGGCGCGTCGCTGGCGGGCTACATCGTCCAGCGCGTGTCGGGTGAGCCGTTCGACGACTATGTCGCGCGCCACATCTTCCGCCCGCTCGGCATGACGCGCTCCAGCTTCCGGCAGCCGCTGCCGCCCGCACTGCTGGCGGGCATGTCCAAGGCCTACGAGCCCGGATCGGATACGGCCAAGCCGTTCGAGATCATCCCGCTGGCGCCGGCGGGCGCGCTCGCCTCCACCGGCGGCGACATGGCCAAGTTCATGATCGCGCATCTCGCGCACGGCGGCCCGCTGCTGAACCCCGACACGGCGCGGCTGATGGTCGCGCCGGCCAATGCGCCGATCCCGGGGCTGCCGCCGATGGCGCTCGGCTTCTATCACGAGGACCGCAACGGGCAGACCATCGTCGGCCACGGCGGCGACACGATCTACTTCCACTCCGACCTGCACCTTTATCTCGAGCGCGGGGTCGGCCTGTTCGTGTCGTTCAACAGCGCGGGCAAGGAGGGCGGCGCGCATATCGTGCGCACGCGCCTGTTCGACGAATTCACCGATCGCTACTTTCCCGCAGCCCCCGTCCAGCGGCCGACCGCGGTCACCGCCAGGGCGCACGGCGCGGCGATGGCCGGACACTATGTCAGCAGCCGCGGCTCCGGGACCAACTGGCTGAAGCTCATCGACCTGGTGAGCGAAGCCAAGGTGACGCTCAATCCCGACGACACGATCAGCGTGTCGCAGTTCGTCGATCCGGCGCGCAATCCGAAGAAGTGGCGCGAGGTCGGCCCGTGGCAGTGGCAGGAGGTGGGCGGCACCGGCCGGCTGAACGCAACCACCCGGGACGGCAAGGTGACCGCCTTCCTCGACACCGAACTGCCGCAGGTATTCCTCTTCCGCCCGGCGCCGTTCGCGATGGATGCGGGCTGGATCCTGCCGGCGATGGCGATCGCCTTCGTCGTCGTGCTGGTGACGGCGGTCGGCTGGCCCGTGACCGCGCTGGTGCGGCGCAGCTACGGCTATCGGGCGCCGCTCGCCGGCCGCGCGCTGCAGCTGCACCGGGCGACGCGGATCACCGCCTGGCTGATCATCGTCATCGCCGGCGGCTGGCTGCTGATCGTCAAGGACGTCAGCAGCAATCTCGAAGCGTTCAACGGCGGGCTGGACGTGTGGATGCGGCTGCTGCAGCTGTTGACGCTGCTGACGGCGGTCGGTGCGGTCCTGGCATGCTGGAACGCCTATCAGGTGTTCCGCGCGCCGGAGCGGCGCTGGTGGCGATCGGCCTGGGCGGCGCTGTTCGCGGCGTCGGCGCTGTTCCTGGTATGGCTCGCCTTCGCGACGAAGCTGGTGACGAGTTCGCTGAACTACTGACCGTCACGCGGGCGCACCCTCCCCTCTTCCCCATACCAGACCGCTTCTCTAGACTGGTCTTGCGCGCACGTGCGGGCTGACGAAGAACGGATGGATCAAGGGTTGAACGCGCAACAGCTGGATGCATGTTTGGAACATCTCGAAGCAGCCGAGGCGCTGATGACCGAATCGGGCGAGCTCGCCGATCTGGCCCGCCTGTCCCTAGTCATCGAGATGCTGCGCCGCGCACACGGCCTGCCGGAACGGCCGGTCGACATGATCGATTTCGCCGACGTGCCGCTGTCGACGGAGCAGTAAGGTGATGCGCGTCGATCCCGCTCGCGCGGGAAACGCCGGCAGCGAGCCGGACGAGGCCGAACTCGTGCATTTGGCGCGGCGGATCGCACATTGGCGGCGCAGGCGCGATCAGCTGCTCGATTCGGTGATCTTCGCCGATCCGGAATGGGACATCCTGCTGGACCTGTTCGCCGAGAACGGCGCCGGCCGGAACGTCAGCATGTCGAGCCTGTGCATCGCTGCCGCGGTGCCGACGACCACGGCCGTACGATGCATCAACGCGATGGTGGATCAGAAGGTGCTGGCGCGAACCCGCGACCCGAACGATGCGCGTCGTGTTCTGGTGAAGATGACCGAACCGACGCGGGCGAAGATGCGCGCGTGGCTGGTGCAGGTCGCGCAGAGCATGTCCGGCGACTGATCCGAAAAGAGGAAGGCCGCCGCTACCGCAGGGGCGCCAGCCGCACCGTGATCTGGCCGTCCTGCTCCGCCTGCTGGGCCTTCGCGGCGGCATAGACCGGCTCGCGCATCTGCGGCGTCCGACCGGCCTCGCCAGCCTCACGCTCGCGCTGGTCGAAGAAGCTTGCCCGCTTCAGCCGGCGACGCAGCGAGTGCGACGGATTGTCGGCGGTCGGTCCGCGATATGCGGCCTGGGTATGGCGGCCGAAGCGCGAGAGATCGAACCCGCTGGAGAGCTGCTGCGCACCGGATACGGCCGCCACGGGCGCCGCTGTCCGGCGCGCGTAGGCCGGCGTCGGTTCGGGCGGCGTGGTCACGACGGTGTCGTCGGCGAACTCGTAAGCTACCGCGTCGCCATCCTCGCGACGGCGACGGCCGAAGGCGACCGCTGCCGCGCCGAGCGCCAGGATGCCGATGCCGACCGCGCCTGCGATCGGCAGCGCATCATTGTCGCTGCTGCGACTGCTGGTCGATACGGTCGTGGCCGGGGCGAGCGGCGCAGCCTTGACTGCGGGCGCGGCGGACTTGATCGCCGGGGCGGCGGTCGGTGTCGCGACCGGCGCGGCAACGGGAGCGGCTAGCTTAGCCACCTGCGGCGAGGCCGTCGATCGCGCCGCTACGCTTGCCGGTCGGGTCGCATTGGCAGCGGAACGCGTCGTGCGCGGTGCTGCGGCAGCATCGACCGGCGCAGGCGTTACTTCGGTATGCTCGACGGGCGTGCCGATAGTCCGCATCGCGGGTGTCGGTGCAGGCGCAACGATCGCGGTATCCACCGGGGCAGCCGGGGCGGCAGCGTCAGGCGCCGGCGTCATTACCGGCGGCGGCGGTGCTGCGATCACCGGCGCGGGCGACGCCGCACTGGCGTCGGCGACCTGCGCCATCAGCGGGGTGGAAGACAGTGCGATGAACGCCGCAACGGCAGTCATGGCGGGGCGAAGCGAAGAGAGTTCGTTGCTCATATCAGAACAATCGTCGGATCGCGCAATTGGATCCATGATTTGATGCTGAAATGAGAGAAACGTACGGCAAGGCGAGGTCGTTCAAGCAGCAGCGACTATGCGTTAATCTGACAGAAAGTTTTCAACGCGGCGATACGTCTCGGACTATATGGAGCCAGCGACATTCTCTACTAGGCTCGCTCAGCCGTGGTCCGCTAAGAAGCTGATTCCGACGTTTCGAGCTCGATCCAGACCGGCGCATGATCGCTGCTCTTGTCCCAACCGCGCACGTAGCGATCGACCTGTGCATCGACCAGGCAGGCCGCGGCGCGACAATTGAGCAGCATGTGATCGATGCGCAGCCCGGCATCGCGCGCATAGGCGTTCCGCAGATATTTCCAGAAGGTGTAGATCACTTCCGGATGCCGCTCGCGCAGCGCGTCCGTCCAGCCGCTCGCCAGCAGGCCGGCATAGGCCCGCCGCACTTCCGGCGCGAACAGCGCATCCTCGACCCAGCGCTCCGGAACGTAGACGTCGCGCTCGGTCGGAACGATGTTGAAGTCGCCGGCGAGTACGACCGGGCAGCCGGCCTGGTCCAGCTCGGCCGCGTGCGCCCGCAGACGATCGATCCAGCGCAGCTTGTAGTCGAACCGCGGGCCCGGTCGCGGATTGCCGTTGGGCAGGTACAGGCCGCCGATCAGCACGCCGCCGACCGCCGCCTCGATATAGCGGCTCTGCAGGTCCGCATCCTCCCCGGGCAAGCCGCGGCGGGTCTCGACCGGTTCGGCGCCGCGCGCCAGCAGGGCGACGCCGTTCCAGCGCGCCTCCCCCTGCCAGACGGCGCCGTAGCCGGCACGCTCGATCGCGCGGAGCGGGAACTTGTCGTCGGGTGCCTTCAGCTCCTGCAGGCACACGGCGTCGGGCCGCGTCTCGTCCAGCCAGCGCAGCAGCACCGGCAGACGACCGTTGACGCCGTTCACGTTGTAGGTGGCGATGCGCATGGGCAGCTGCATGTCCGATCCGGTTCGGCCCGAGTCGGGCGGGTGGTCACGTCCAGTAGAGAATCCGCGCGGCGGGCAGCCGATCGGCGACCGCGCGCTCGAAGAAACCGCGCAGGCGGCGCATGGTGGCCGCGTCGTAGACCTGCTTCTCGGCGCCGAACTTCGACCGCTTGGTCGTGCGACCGGCGTCGGTCATGTCGAGCGACGAGCCCGGATACCAGCTGTCGAGCACCGCCTTCGAGCCGGCGGTGAAACGGTGCGTGATCAGCTCCACCGTCAGGTCGAGGTGGGGCGCGCCGTCGAGCGCGGCGCCGGCGTCGGCGATCAGATCGCCATAGGCCTGCTCCCATCCTTCCGCGGCGATGATCGGCGCGATCGTCAGGCCGACCTTGTAGCCCGCATCCGCCATGCGCCTGAGCGCGGCCAGCCGTGCCGCGACCAGCGCGGTGCCGCCTTCGAACCGGGCGAAGGCGCGCGGGTTGAGCGACGCGCGCATGCGGGTACGGCCGCCATGGTCAAGGCCGAGCAGCGGCGCGACATCGGCGAACTTGGTGGTGAAGCGCAGCTGCGCGTCGGCCTGCCAGCGGCCGAACCACGCGACGGCGGCCGACAGCGAACCGGTCAGCGGCTCGAGCGCGAGCGGATCGGTGTAGCAGGAGGCTTCGAAGGTGGTGCCCTCCTGACTGCGCGCGCGGCTGCGCGACGTGATGGTGCCCTTGCCGAGATAGGCCGGCAGGCCGTCCAGTATCTCTTCCAGGTTGGCGTAGACGCGCGTGATCGGCGGCCCCTTGAGCGAGCCGGCGAGGTAGCAGTAGCTGCAGTGCGCCGGGCAGCCTTCGGCCAGGTCGACGCGCCAGTCCGCGCTGGGGGCGATCGGCTGGAGCCGCCGCTTGGATGGCGGCGCGACGGTGATCGCCAGCAGGCTCTTGGCCGCGACGTAGGCGCGCCGCGGATCGTCCGGCAGGTCGAGCGTGAGCCGGTCGCCCGCCAGCTCGACCACGTCCACTCCCGCGGCTGCGGCGCGTTCGGCGATGCGTCGGCCGTGCGCCCACTGGGCGGCGGATCGGGTGAGCAGAACCCGTTCGGGCAGCCAGGGACGGCCAAGTGCGACGGCTGGAGACGGAGCGTTCATGACCGGTGAACGCAGGCTGCGCCGCCATGTTCAGAGGAGAGGCGCCGGTCAGACATCATTCCCGCACGGGCGCGCGATACAAGGCAGGTGCGCGCCTTCGATCTGGACCGGCCATCGCACTGATGTGCAAGTCCCGGCGCGACGGGCAGCAGAGACGGGAAGGTGTTGCGGGAGAGTCACTTAATCTCTTCGTAACCCTTCCCCTTCATCCTGCGCTCACCAAAGTGCAGGGCAGAGTGATGCAATTCGACGTGCGGGCATATGAGCTTGAAGGATTGCTCGACCGGATGCCGGCGGGCGTCGAAATCCTCTCGCTCGACTGTTTCGATACGCTGATCTGGCGCGGCACCAACGCGCCGGTCGACGTGTTCGCCGAACTGACGCTGCCCGGGAGCAGCATGGGCGGGCGCATGCTTGCGGAGGGCTCCGCGCGGCGCCGCGCCTTCGCCACGACCGGCGCGCAGGAAATCCATCTGCACGAGATCTACGAATTCCTCTATCCTTCGGCCGACCCCGGGACGGTCGAGCAGGCCGTCGAGCACGAGCTGGCCCAGGAGGGACGGCACGCTTTCGCCTTCGCGCCGCCGGTGGCGCTGCTCCGCGCGGCGAAGCGGCGCGGCCTGAAGGTGATCATCGTCTCCGACATGTACTGGTCCGAGCCGCAGCTTGCCGCGCACATCGCGGCGGCGGCGGGCGACGATCTGCTGGCCGACATCGACCGGATCTTCGTGTCGTCGCACTACCGCGTCGGCAAGGGCGACGGGCTCTTCGCGCACGTGCTCGCGGCGCTGGATGTCGAGCCCGGGAAGATATTGCACGTGGGCGACAATCGTGGCGCCGACTATGTCGCGCCGGCGCGGCTCGGCATTCACGCGATGCATCTCAAGCAGTTCGAGAGCGAGGCCGAGCAGCGCTTCCGGATGGAGGCGGCTGCGGCGATCATGCTCGATCCCTCCGCGCGCGGAACCCGCGCCATCTGCCAGGCCCATCGCGCGCAGGTCGCGCTGCGGCGCCCGTGCGATCCGGCCGCCGCGCTGGGCCACGACGTGCTGGGGCCGGTGATGCACACGTTCGGCCTGTGGCTGAAGGCCGAGCTCGACAGCGCCTCCGCCGCGCTCGGCAAGCCGGTCAGGCCGCTCTTCATCATGCGGGACGGCTACCTGCCGTTCCTCGCCTTCGACCGGATGTACCCGGATGCGGGCGCGGCGAAGGTCGAGCTCAGCCGCTTCGTCGCGTACCGGGCCAGCATCAAGGACGCCGCAACGCTGGACTGCTACGTGGCCGACTGGGCCAAGCAGCTGCCGGTGCACATGATGGCGCGGCAGCTGATGCTGTTCGAGCATGAATATGCGCGCTTCGTGAAGGGCGACACGGACGAGGCGCAGCGCCTGAGTTTCGCCCGCGCGATCCGCAGGCCGGAGCTCCAGAGCAAGATCGTCAAGCGGTGCCGCGCATTCACGCAGAAGCTGACCGCCCATCTGGAGAGCCAGGGCGTGGCGCAGGGCGATGCCGTGATGCTGATTGACCTCGGCTACAATGGAACTGTGCAGAATATCTTGGCCCCCGTGCTGCAGGATTGCATGAACCTGCACGTCCTCGGCCGCTATCTGCTGCTTCGCGAGACGCAGATCACGCCCCTGGACAAGCGCGGCATGATCGACGTTCGACATTATGATTTTCGCGCGCTCCACGCGCTGTCGAGCAGCGTCGTGGTCATCGAGCAGCTCTGCAACGTCGCTCAGGGCTCGACGATCGATTTCACGCCGGACGGCGAACCCGTGCGCGAAGCGATCGATGCCAAGGCCGCGCCCAACAAGGCGCGCGACGCGGTGCAGGCAGCCTGCCTGACCTACATCGAAGAGCACGGACGAGGACCGCACCGAGCACCCGCCGCCGATACGCTGGGGTCACGGTGCAGGACGGCGGCAGCAGCGCTCGCGCGCCTCTTCTTCCTGCCGAGCCCGGGCGAAGTGGGTCTGCTCGAAGCGTTCGACTTCGACATGAACATGGGAACGGCGGCAAGCGTGCGGCTGATCGACCGGAGCAGGAGCGACCGGGACCTCCGGCGGCGCGGGATCAGCTTCGGCGCCGACAAGAGCCAGAGCTGCTTCCTGTCGGCGGAACTGCAGAAGCAGGGTCTGCCGACCGGCCTCGGCATGTTCGCCGCAGCGCGGTTCAACCTCGACCTACGGCTCGCCGACTATGAGTCCGGCGGCATCGACGTGCCCGTGATCACGGTGGCGGGCACCGAACACCTGCTTCGCGCTTATGCGGCGAAGCGCACCGTCGACGGCTATTATCGCCTGCAGGTCCCCATCAGCTCGCCCGACCACGGCGTGGGGATCCAGCTCGGGCAGGTCTGCAGCTGGGTACAGGTCGAAGCGGTGGAAGTGACTCCGGTCGCGGACCTAGACCTTGACCCGAACCTGTCCAGCAAGCGCGTGTCGCCGGTAACGGCTCTGCCCGACGGGATGGAGCAGATGGCACCCGATCTTTATCGCGCGGAGCCCACCGGGCTCCTGTTCGTGCTGCCGTCCGCATTCGCCGAGCCGATGATGCTTTCGCTGGTGTTCCGCCCGGTGCGCTGGCGCGAAGAGCAGGTCGCCCTGCGCGCGGCCGCCTAGCCGAAAACGCATGATCGGCAGAATGGGACATTGGCAGGCGGTGGCGCGGGACGCGGAGCACGTCCGGTGACGCTGCAGCTCGCATCGGCGATCGTCAGCCGGCTCGGTCCGTGCCAGATCGCGCTCGAGGTGCCAGGCTTTCCCGGCCTGCCGACCGAACTCGCCCTGCTGGGCTGCGACGTGAGCGGCAGCGCGGCCGCCGCGGTCGCGATGGAATGGTCCGATACGGAATCGCAAGACCTGCCCTCGAAGCTTGCGCGCTACGGCTCGGCCGAGGCGCTCGTCATGGTCGCCGATCGCGCCCGTCCCGCCGCTGCCGAGGCGTCGCTGTTCGCCGCGGGCTGGCGGCGACATCCCGGCGCGCTGACGCAGGACCTGCTGGCGCACCTGGAGGCCGGCCGCCTTCCCGAAGTGACCTTCTACGAGCGTGCGGCTCCCGGCGACGTCGGTCTTCTGAGCGGGCAGGACGGGGCATCTACCGGCGCGCTCGCGCGGTGGGTGCTGGCTGCCGAGCGCGTCCGTCCGGGCGACCGCGTCCTGCTATGCGGGCCACACGCGGACGACGGTCGATCGGTCGTCGAGGCGCTGTCCCGCGCCGCCGCGGTGGAGGTCATGGAGGATGGCGCGGACGCGTACGACCTTCGCGGCTTCGACGTGGTGGCGGCGTTCGATGCGTCCGGGGCGTGGGACGCGAACGTCGACGGCTATACGCACCTCCTCAAGCTCGACGGTCGCCTCATCCTCGGCTGGCCGGAAACGAGCCGCCACGGTCCCGACGCCTGGGCGCCGCTGGAGGATGTGCTTACCGCCGACTTCCTGATCGAGAGCCGTTTCGCACAGGGCCCCGGCCAGGCCGTGCCGCAGCCCGTGCCGCTCGACGACATATACCGGCCGGGATGGCGGATCGTCGTCGCCGCCGTGAACCCGATCGGAGGCGAAGCCGAACGGCAGAGCTACGTCCATCCCGCGTTCGGACGCTCCGAAGCGACGGTCGCGGACTTCGCCGCCGGCTACGACAATCCCTGGCTCTATCGTACCATGGTGCAGATGGGCGAACGCCTGACCGAGGAAGCGAAGCTCGCACGCCTGGCGGAATATGTCGCGGTGAATGCGCGACCCGGCTCGGCCGACCAGGGTGCGGCGCTGGCGGTGCTGGGCTACCGGATTCTGGAGAGCCGGGCCGGCAATGTCGTTTCCACGCTGCTCGGGGCGATTGCGACCTACTGCGATCAGGATGGCGCCGAACCGCACGTCGTCCGCTGGCGCCTGTCCCTGGCGTTCCTGGCGGGACGGCTGCTAGAGATGGTTGGCGACCGGGCGGCGGCGAAGCTCTGGTACGGCCGGGCATCCGGCGACGACTGGAAGCGCTTCTCCAACATCCTGGCGACGAAGGCGATCGGTGCGGCCTTCTTCGCCGGACGGATAACCCTTGCCGACGGGGAGCCGGCAGCCGCCTGGACGTGGTTCCAGCGCGGCGTGGACATCGCGCTCCAGGCGGCCGGCGGCGACCATCGGCAGGAGCTCGGCACCGCCGAAGGCCTGCTTTCCTTCTACCTGCCGGAGCTGGCGGAGGTCATCGACATGGGCTCGCAATGCGCGAACGCCCTCGCCAACCGGCATCTCTGGGACCGGGATCCCGGCCTGTTCTGGCGGCAGGTGGACGTGAAGCGCTTCGGCCTCGCATCGTGGGCGATCGACGTGATGCGCGAGAATGCGTGGTTGCGGCAGAGAATGGCGCACGCATGACGCGGCACGTGGCGCTGAGAGCGGTGGCGGATGGCGCGTCGCGAGCGGCGATGCTGGCGCATGGCCGCAGCGTGCTCGATGCCGAGACCAGCGCGCTCGCGCAGCTCAGCCAGTCGCTGGACGAGGATTTCGCGCACGCCGTCGAGCTGATCCTGGCGAGCAGAGGACGCGTCGTGGTCAGCGGCATGGGCAAGTCGGGCCACATCGCGCGCAAGATGGCGGCGACGTTCGCTTCCACGGGTACGCCGGCGATCTTCATCCACCCGGGCGAGGCGGCGCACGGCGACCTCGGCATGCTGCTGGCCGACGACCTGCTGGTGATGCTGTCGAACTCGGGCGCCACGCCCGAGCTGCGGCCGATCCAGAATTATGCCGCGCGCCTGGGCTGCGCGATCATCGCCGTCACGTCGCAGCGTCATTCCCCGATCGGCAAGGCCGCGACGGCGTGCCTGACGCTGCCGAAGGTGCGGGAGAGCTGCCCGCTCAACATCTCGCCGACCACCTCGACCACGCTGATGCTCGCACTCGGCGACGCGCTGGCGGTCACGGTGATGAGCGTGCGCGGCATCTCGCGCGCGCAGCTCGAGCAGCTTCATCCCGGCGGCGCGATCGGCTCGCGCCTGCTGCCGGTCAACGAGATCATGCACGCCGGCGACGCCGTGCCCCTGGTCGCCGCCGACCTGCCGATGCGCGACGTGCTGGTGACGATGACCGAGAAGAGCCTCGGCCTTGCGGGCGTCGTCGACGCCTCCGGCCGGCTGCTCGGCGCGATCACCGACGGCGACCTCCGCCGCGGCATCGACCAGGTCCTCACCTGCACCGCCGCGGACATGATGACGGCCAACCCGAAGACGGTGCCGGACGGGACCTTCGCCGAAGATGCCCTGGCGATCATGACCGCCAACAAGATCACCGCCCTGTTCGTCATGGATCACGCCGCGCCGGACCGGCCGATCGGCGTCATCCACATCCACGACTTCAGCCGCCAGGGATTGACGTAAGGCCGGCCGCCAACCAGCCTGGTGCTCCGCTCAGACGAAATCGCCCTTGCCGATCGACGCCGATCCCGCGCCCTGCAGCATGACGGCGCTGTCGATCGTGTTTCCGCCGCCATCGCTCCAGAACAGATAGCGGTCGACACCCACCTGAACGGATGCGACCTCATGATCGCCGGCATGGTTGGCGAACAAGGTCTGTGCGGCGGTGCGGGCGGCAGAGAAACTGGATTGCGCGGCACCGGTCAGCACCGCCGCAACGGTAAAGCCCAGCCCGATATGATCGGTGCCGTGAAGAAAGTCGGTGACCCGGTCGGGCGCACCGGAATAGATATGCGCATCGCCGGCCGCGAACCTGAAGGTGTCGGCGCCCGCCCCACCCGTAACCGTGTCCTGGCCCGCTCCGCCGACTATGACGTTGTTGCCGCTATTGCCGTTGATCAAGTTCGCGACAGTGTTGCCGGTGGCGGCGAGCGCGCCCGTTCCCAGCAGGGTGATGTTCTCCACGTTGGCCGGGAGCGTGTAGCTGATCGAGGCGTAGACCTTGTCGATGCCGCCTGCTCCGTGATTGACATATTCGCGGATCAGGTCGCCGACATGATCGACGTAGAAGAGATCGTCGCCGTCGCCGCCCGCCAAAGTGTCCGCGCCGACGCCGCCATCCAGCCGGTCATTCCCGTTACCGCCCTCAAGCCAGTCATTACCCGCCCCGCCGAACAGGCGGTCGTCTCCGTCCAGGCCCTTGAGCACGTTATTGCCGGAATTGCCCGAAATGGCATTCGCCTGACCGTTGCCGGTTCCATTCAGCGCGCCCGTGCCCGTTAAGCTGAGGTTTTCGACATTGTCGTCCAGCGTATAGCGGACGGACGCCACTGCGGTGTCCGTGCCGCCCCGGCCCCCGGCGGCGTATTCAACGACATGGTCGCCGCTGCTGTTGATGGTGAAGCTGTCGTCGCCCATGCCGCCGGTCAGAATGTCCGCTCCGGCAGAGCCCTTCAAGGTGTCGGCGGCAGCGGTGCCGTTGTAGATGTGGATCGGGCCGCGGGACGCCGCCGTGCCGAACCGCTGCTGAAACATTGCGGCGGCGTGCGGATACTGGCTGGCGCTCAGCTTGCCTTGGAAGCTCGCATTGGATTCCCAGTAATTCTGATAGACCATGTCATGGTCCGCCACCCAGTCCGCCATCAGCGAGACATACTCCGGCGAGTCCGAGTTGATGCCCCACTCGGCAATCGCGGTGGGCTTTCCGTGGGCGGCGGCGAAATCCTGCTGCCACTGCAGACCGAAAGGTTCTCCGACAAAGTAGTCGAACGCCTTGTGGGCGTCGGTCGAGTCCCAGCGCGTGTTGTAGTAGATGTCTACGCCGACGACATCGACGTACTTGTCGCCCGGATAGGCCGTTTCCGGATTCATGTCGACCGGGCCTACGTTCGGCGTCCACTCGAACACGAACCTGTTAGATACGCTGCGGAACGCGTCGGCGAACTGATGGTAGGCGGCGACGTAATTGCCGGGCTGTCCAACTGCAGACGAGGAGTTCCAGTTCTTGCCATTGAACTCCCAGCCGACGCGCAGATAGATCTGATCGCTTCCGGAGGTATCGGCGACGATCTGTCGGGCGAGGGCGAGGTATTTGTCGTTGTAGCTGCCGGCTCCCGCCGCAGCGAGGTTGGCGCCGTAGGGAACCAGCGGGATGGACCACATGATATCGACGTCGTGGTCGGCGAAGAGGGAGGCTTCCCAGGTGATCGACTCTCGCCAGTCGGTCCAGTTAGCCGCGCCGCCGTGCAGCTGGATCGTGCCGAGATTACCGTTGAGCCAAAGTTTATCCTGCAGATAGTCGTTAACATTATTCGCCACGTAGAAAGAACTTACCGTCATCCTTCGCGCTCGCCCCTATTCACGCCGAAGATGAAGAGCTTCGACTTCAAACATATACTTACAGAAATAACCCACCCGTACAGGTTACAACAGCTTTAACCAAAGTTTACCGCAAGCTTCCAGCGTGTACTCGCCCGACTGCCGCTTCATACCCTCACCTCATCGCAAAAGTTCTTTCAGGGCAGAATTCACGACGGAAAAGCGGGCGCGCGATTAAGGTGACTCTTGATAAGTCAGGCGCCGTCGTTGAAATGGAGATCCGCAGCGATGTAGCCGAGCTTCGACCAGCAACGCGGTCTTGCAACGATCCTTACGGACGCGCGCCCGCTCGGTTGCGTCAAGATCCGGCCGATGCGGAAGATGGTGCGCTAGGCGGCAGCGATCCCCGCTACAAAATCGTAGGGAAGCGCTGCACACTCGCGCAGCCATATCTTTCCCTGCAGCGGCTTTGTGCCACGCGCAGCGAGACGGACCGGGCGGGTAGGACAGCTCATCAGCCGAAACAGCATTCGAACTCGTGGCTAATGATAAGCATCGGTGCAGGTGAAAACCATATTGCCGTGCGCGTGCGCATGGGCCGTGGCAGCCTGCAACGCTTGGAGCGTGTCTGTGCCAGCCTCATCCAGTAACAGCCGGCTTGCAGCTACGATATCTCCCAATAAACCCGCCATTACTGCGGCTTCGGACAGCGGATAGCGGCTACTCCACCCGACAGGAACAAATGGGCGTTCGGGTCTGCCTCGGCGATCGCGGCGGCATAACCCACTCGGCGCGCCAAAGTTGGGCTTGCACCTCCGTCAGGGCGTATGGCTGCGCCAAATACGACGACAAGCGTGCGCTCTCGCCGCGGCAGCTTCATCATATCGGCGTCCTACCTGGACCAACGATAATGTGAAACCCGGTGTTCTTGATTATGATCAATAGCAGTAAACT
>CAXTUG010000021.1:10192-20299 GCA_964247375.1 uncultured Sphingomonadaceae bacterium | reverse complement strand
TGGCGGGAGTGACACGCTTTTCCTGAAGGGGATTACCCGTGATCAGGTGCGTGTCGATCGAGATGGCGGCGATGTCCTGCTCACCATAGCGCCCTCTCTGTCCGGAGCAAATGACGGTAGCACGATCCGCTTGAGGGAGTCTCTTGTAAACCGGGCGGGAGTTGAGCTGATCCGATTTGGCGATGGCAGCTCTTGGACGCAGGATGAACTGCGACGTATCGTGCTTTTGCAGAGTGCAACGCAGGGTGACGACCATATTTATGGCTTCGAGACCTACGACGGCTTCAGAGGTGCTGGCGGCGCAGACACAATCGAGGGCGGAGACGGTAACGATACTTACGATTGGGCGAGGGGCGATGGAGATGATGTCATCGTTGAAGGGCAATTTGGCGGATGGAACGATGTTCTGCAGCTCAGTGGCGTAAATCCATCTAGTGTTAGTGTGTCGCGCGACGGTGCTAATGTAATTCTTCACATTAGTCCGAGTTCTGACAATGCTTCAGATGGTGCAACGCTCACTCTTGTAGACTCAGCCGATTATAACTTTGGCTCCGGCGTGGAACAGGTTATCTTTGATGATGGCACTGTGTGGACGCAGGATTCTCTGCGGCGCGATTTGCTTAAAGGTACTCCAGCGCCAGACACTATCGAAGGCTTCTCGACCAACGATCGACTCGAGGGAGGCCTGGGTGCGGACACATTGCTGGGCCATGGCGGGAATGACACCTACGTCTGGTCGCGTGGAGACGGGAACGACACAATTTACGATGGGGAGTTTGACGGCTACGATACTCTGACGCTCAACGGCGTAAGTGCATCCGACGTTACCATTCAGAGAAGCGGCCCCGATTTCGCCGATCTGGTAGTAATTGTCAGCCCCTCTTTTCCTTCCGCAAGCGATGGCGCCCGCATCACCATCCTTGGCTCTTGGGAGAACCATATCGAGGCCGGAATAGAGAAGATCAACTTCGCAGGTGGCGTGAGCTGGTCGGTTGACGATATCCATGCGCAGTTGAGCAGTTCACCAAGTTCCACCAACGATTTCATCTACGGGACGTTGGCGGCAGACATCATAGACTCTCTAGCTGGTGATGACGTCGTTCTTGGCCTTGAGGGCAATGACAGTCTTAGCGGAGGAGTAGGCTACGACACGCTGCTGGGGAGCGACGGTGACGACTTGCTCGACGGCGGTGACGGCAATGACGTGCTCTCAGGTGGCGAGGGCAGCGATACTTTCCGTGGCGGCAATGGCGATGACGTGTTGCAAGCTGGAGAGTGGACCGGCTCCGACGTTTTCGATGGCGGTGCGGGATCGGACACGATCATGGCAGTCGGCGACGACGCTCGGATTACCATTCGGTCGATTGCGAGCGTCGAGAGAATCGACGGTGCAGGCTATGCTAATGTGTCCGTGCAGTTGGGAGACGGCGACGAGTCCCTCGACTTATCAACGGTCGTGCTTGCCCACGTAGTAAATATCGACGGTCTTGCCGGAAACGATAGCATCATAGGGTCTGCTGATGCGGATTTCCTATGGGGGAGCGAAGGTGACGATTCTCTTAACGGAGGCGATGGCAACGATAAGATCTCGGGCGGTGAGGGTAGTGATACGCTGCAGGGCGGCAATGGTGACGACGTTTTTCAGAGTGGCGAATGGAGCGCATCCGACGTCTTCGATGGCGGTGCGGGATCGGACACGATCACGGCAAACGGTGACAACGCGCTCATTTTGATCAAGTCGATGATCAACGTCGAGCGGATCGATGGCGCTGGGTATGAAAACGTATCGGTTCGGATGGACACCGGTGACGAGACTCTAAATCTTACCGACGTCGTCCTCAGCGGAATATTGAATATTGACGGCTTGAGTGGGAATGACACAATCTTCGGTTCAAACGCAGCGGATGTGATCTGGGGAAGCGACGGTGATGACTCGCTGAACGGTGGTGCTGGTAACGACACGCTGGCGGGCAGCGAGGGCAGCGACACTATTCTGGGTGGCGCCGGGAATGACGTGATCCAGGTTGACAGTTCGGCGGGCGTCGACGCCTTCGATGGCGGAGATGGGGAGGACAGCATCGTCGCTGTCGGAGATGGTACCCGGTTCAACATCGGGTCCTTGGTGAATGTTGAAGCGATTAACGGTGCGGGTTATGCCGACGTTGGGGTGCAGCTCACCACCGACGATGATGTTCTCGACCTAACAAACGTCACAGTCATCGATGTTGACCTGATTGACGCAGGCTCGGGAGACGATCGCGTCATCGCCTCGGCTGGGAACGATCACGTTTACGGCAATGATGGCGACGACGTGCTGTCCGGTATCGCTGGCAACGATACGCTGGATGGCGGCGCTGGCATCAACAGGCTCATTGGCGGTGTCGGCAGCGACACGATCCTGAACGGGAGCGGCAACGACACAATGTTTGGGGTCGCGGCGACGGCGCCGACATCGTCCAGCGTGCTGAAGATGACGACGGTACCAACGTCATTGAGTTCGGCACCGGCATCGCTCAGACGGATGTCACGGTCGCCTATTCTGGAACGGGACGGTCCGATCTAAAGCTGACGATCGGCGGAACAAACGGCGGTTCGATCCTGCTGTCCAACCAGCTGGTGGACGGAGGTTGGCAGGGCATCGACGGCGTTCGCTTCTCCGACGGCACCTCGTGGACCCGCACCGACCTGTACGGCAAGGTGACCGGCAGCCACGGCACCACCGGCAACAACAAGATGAACGGCACCGCCAACGCCGACTTCCTCTACGGCGAGGCCGGCGCGGACACGATCGACGCCAGCGACGGCAACGATTTCGTAGTCGGCGGCACCGGCAACGACGTGCTGGTCGAGAGCTACGGCGACGATATCTACGTCTGGAACGTGGGCGACGGCGACGACACGCTGTCAGGTGGCGCCTGGAACGATGGGCACGACGTGCTGCAGTTCGGCACCGGCATCCTGCCGTCCGAGCTCCGCTTCGCCTACGGCGATCCAGACGGCAACGGCCTGAAGATCAGCTTCTCGAACAGAGCCGGCTCGATCCTGCTGCAGTACGAACTGACCGCAGGCGGCGATGGCCAGATCGACGAGCTCCGCTTCGCCGACGGCACGTCGTGGTCGCGGGCCGACCTGCTCGCCGCTGCCTATGGGCAGCTGTCGACCTCCGGCGCGGACACGCTCTGGGGCAGCGACCGCTCGGAGTCACTGAGCGGCGGCGCTGGCAACGACCTGATCTACGGCCGCGATGGTGACGACACCATCGTGGGTGGCACCGACGCCGACACCCTCGACGGCGGCTATGGCGATAATGTGTATCGCTGGTCGCTTGGCGACGGCGACGACACCGTCACCGGCGGAGCCGGCGACGACGGCAACAACACGCTCGTGCTCGGCCCCGGCATTGCATCGGCGGACCTGCGCTTCAGCTATGCCAACCAGGGGCAGGGCCTCACGGTCAAATTCGGCGCACAGCCGGGCTCGATCACGTTCGACCAGTGGCTGGGGGCGCCCGGCAGCCAGCTCGACCAGATCCAGTTCGCGGATGGCACGACCCTGTCGTCAGCGGAGATCGTCGCGCGGCTGCAGTCGCAGGCCGTGACCGAAGGCGATGACCAGATCTGGGGCACGGACGCGGCCGAGACCATCAATGCGGCCGGCGGCAACGACGTCATCGATCCGCGCGGCGGCGATGACGTGGTGACCGGCGGCACCGGCAACGACCTGATCTACGAGAGCGACGGCAGCGACACCTACAAGTGGTCGCTCGGCGACGGCGACGACACGATCACGGGGGCGGACGGGTCGGGCGGCACCAACGTGCTGACGCTCGGCTCGGGCATCACGACCTCCAACCTCGTGATCACCGAGTCCGGCACCGACGGCAGCGGGCTCATGATCAGCGTCGCGGGGCAGCCCGGCTCGATCTTCCTCGACGGGCAGTGGAACATCGACGCCCACGTTGGCATCGACGAGCTGCACTTCGCCGACAACACCGTCTGGAACAGATCGGCGATCAAGTCGCACGTGGTGAAGTCGAGCGACGCGGCCGACTGGATCAACGGCTCCAACAGTGCCGACACGCTGCATGGCGCGGGTGGCAACGACACGATCAGCGGACAGGGCGGCAATGACAGCATCACCGGCGATGCGGGCAATGACAGCGTCAGCGGCGGCATCGGCAACGACTCGATCGATGGCGGTGCAGGGAACGACATTCTCGACGGTGACGACGGCAACGACACCCTTCTCGGTGGCGACGGGAACGATACTTTGCGCGGCGATGCCGGCAACGACTCGCTGAACGGTGGCAATGGCGACGACATCTTCCAGGTCGCCTGGGGCGGCGGAACCGTCGCCTTCGACGGCGGCACTGGAACCGACGCGATCGTCGCCACCGACGATGGCATCGCCATCGGCGTGAAGTCGATCACCGGGATCGAGAGCATCAGCGCCAATGGCCACGCCGACGTTCAGATCCAGCTGGGCACGGGCAACGATGCTGTCGACTTCAGCGGCGCCGTCCTGACCGGCATCCAGGACATCGATGGGCTCGCCGGCAACGACACGATCACTGGCTCGGCCGGTGCAGATCTGATCTGGGGCAGCGACGGCAATGACTCGCTGAACGGCGGCGCCGGCGACGACACGCTCGCCGGTGGCGAGGGCAGCGACACCATGCTGGGCGGCGACGGCAACGACGTCTTCCAGGTGAATGGCTCGACCAGCATCGACGCCTATGATGGCGGTAATGGCATCGACAGCCTGGTGGCCGTGGGTGACGGCACCCGCTTCAACATCAAGTCGCTGGCGAACGTCGAAGCGATCGACGGAGCCGGCTATGCGGACATCGGGGTGCAGCTCACCACCGGCAACGACACGCTGAGCCTGGCGGGCGTGACGGTGACCGGCGTGAACTGGATCGATGCTGGCAACGGCAACGATACGGTGACCGGGTCCGCCGGCGCTGACTACGTCTACGGCAACATCGGTAACGACGTGCTGTCCGGTGGTGCCGGCAACGACACGCTCCAGGGCGACGCCGGCAACGACACGCTGGACGGCGGTGACGGCAATGACCTGTTCTACGTCGGTGGCGGCGCCGGATCCGACGCGATCACCGGCGGCAACGGCATCGACACGATCGTAGCGACCGACGACAATGTCGTGATCGGTCTCTCCGCATTCTCCGGTATCGAGGGAGTCTCGAACGGCGATCACGGGAACGTCACGGTGGCGGGCACGAGTGCTGCCAACAACCTGAGCTTCGCTGGCATGACCCTTACCGGCATCGGCAACATCGACGGTGCCGCCGGCGACGACACCATCGTCGGCTCGAGTGGCGACGACACGATGCAGGGCTCGGCCGGCAACGACGTGCTGTCGGGTGGTGCGGGGAACGATGTGTTCGGCTTCACCGGCACTGGTGGTGGCTATGACACGGTCGATGGCGGCAGCGGCAGCGATACGCTGACGGCCTATGCCGACGGGACGGTCATTGGTCTGGCGAGCTTCACCTCGGTCGAGGCGATCAATGGCAACGGCTACGCCAACGTCTACGTATCGGGGACGGCCAGCAACGACGTGTTCGACTTAGGCGGCGTCGCGCTGACCGGCCTCACCAAGATCGACACGGGCAATGGCGACGACCGGCTGACCGGAAGCGCCGGTGACGACGTGCTCAAGGGCAGTAACGGCAACGACACGCTGACCGGCGGGCTCGGCAACGACAGCATGGATGGCGGCGCTGGGACCGACACCGCCGACTACAGTGGGTCGACGTCGGCCTGGACGATCACCCTGGCGACCTCGTCCAACAACGCCACCTCCGGCACCGAGACCGACACGCTGACGACGTTCGAGAACGTGGTCGGCGGCTCCGGCAACGACACGATCACCGGCAGCACCGCAGCGAACATGCTCTCCGGTGGCGCCGGCAACGACCGGCTGACCGGCGGCACTGGCAACGACACGATCGACGGCGGCGCGGGCGCCGACGTTGCGGTGTTCGCGGGCACCCAGGCAACCTACGCGATCACGACCTCCGGCGGCACCGTCACCATCGTCGACAATGCAACGACGACGGACGGCAACGACGGCACGGACACGCTCACTGGTGTGGAGAAAGCCGAGTTCAAGGGCGGCACGCAGGTCGGGCTCGCCTCGCCGATCGTGCTCGACCTGAATGGCGACGGCGTCAGCCTGGTCGACCAGAATGCGTCCACGACCAAGTTCGACTGGGACGGCGATGGCAAGGCCGATGCGACCAGCTGGGTCGGCAAGGATGATGGGCTGCTGGTCTACGACCGTAACGGCAACGATGCGGTCGACGGTGCGGGCGAGCTGTCGTTCATCGATGACAAGCCTGGTGCCAGGTCGGACTTGGACGGCTTGGCGGCATTCGACAGCAACGGCGACGGCCGGTTCTCCGCGGCGGACGACCGGTGGGGCGCGTTCCGGGTCTGGCGTGACGCCGACGGTGATGGTCGGAGCGCGGCGGGCGAGCTTCTGTCGCTTGCCGCTGCCGGGGTGGCCTCGATCGACCTGAATGGCACGGCGACCAACCAGAGCTGGCGGTGGGGCAGCGGCATCGTGGTCAATACCGGATCCTTCACCAAACTGGACGGGAGCACGTTCGCACTCGACGACGTGGCGCTGCAATATGCGGGCAAGCACGACGACCCGCTTGCCTCCAACGTGGTCGGCGAGGCGAGCCGCCGCGCAAGCCTGCTGGTCGACGCCATGGCCTCGTTCGGCGGCACCGGCGCGGACACGCTGACAATCCGGTCCGACGATCAGCGCGCTCGTACCGATTTCACCGTCACCAGTCGCCAGCCGGTCCACTTTATGTAACGGCACGCCCATGGTGGAGACCTGCGTCTGCCACGCAGGTCTCCAAAGCCTACACAATTAGCGCCTTCTTTTTCTATATCAGTTTAATCTTTTCTAAAAACTACCGAAACTACAAGGCGATTCCTAAGCTATAGATTAGTTCCAAGTTACAACTATCTTACAACTGTAAAGTAACGTACATCAAGGGCTTGGAGCGTGAGACCTTCCGTCAAGCAGCTGACGGTTTTTATAACCGTATTAACAAATGTTGCACTTATATTTTACCATTTTCTCAGGGACAAGGAGGCTCTGATAAATCCAGCTACATACTTCTCGCTTACGATACTTGATCTATTTTATGCACCACTGTGTTGGAACTTAGTTACGTATATCAATAAAGGTGAGAAAAGTTATTGGCTGTTTAGCGCGTCTGAAGATCGTGACAGTTTAAAATTGTCGATTGGAGTGACGCTAATCGGGTCATTAGGTGGATCGATATTATCGTTTATCATGATTATAGCAGGAAATTACAATCCTAACGCTCCTGACGCTGTTATACTCCACATTCTATCCTAAAGTTACTAATGTAATGCAATCTTGATCCGGTTGGCAGCGAGTAACTTACTTGATAATTCAACGGCGAGGCGGTGTGGCGGGCGTGTCTTTCGGCACGCAGGTGAGGAGCGGTGGTGCGCGTCCTGTGGACAAGTGCATCATGGTGTTTTCCAGGCTCAGGACTACGTCGATCAACGCGGGTCCAACGTCGCTGCCGGTCCAGGCAAACCGACTAACGTGAAGTTCGTCAAAGGGGATGGCTTTGCAGGCGTTCATGCTTGTGGTTCCATCCTTGCGATCGCGGCAGTGTGGCTGAAGGTCCGCCTCGTTCAAGCCCGCCCGATGCCTCGCCTCGCCGTCGAGGTGCCCTCCTGCCGATGGCCTGCCGGCCGCACGCCCTTCGACTTTGCAGATATTCGCACATATGAATGTCTGCGTGCCCGAGAAATCTATCGTCGAATATCCAGGCGAGATCGATTAAAAAAACGGTTTGAAGAATGACGTCAGGTATTTGATAGGCAGCGATGCCGTCATAGTAAATTGCCGATGGTCAAGGAACTACCAAGTCATGGTGTCTGTAGGCGCAAACTTCCAGAACATGATCCGAGTATGATTGACGATGATCTGTCTGATACCACGGTGTGCCGAGTGGATTGGCTGCTCGGATTCGCGTCTGGACGGTTGGTCCGCTGCGGCGTGCGCAGGTTACAGGCTGACCGCGATCCGACCGGAGCATTTGGTCGGCGTGTCGGCTCGGCGATCCGTGTCGCCATGGTCGCGTTCGTCCGCTTCATGCCCAGCGCAGTAACATCATGGCGACATCTGACAGATGAGGACGATCGCGAAGGCTGGCGTCGTGAGCATATCTGTCATGCTGATGCTGCTCGTCCTATTCGTCGCGCTCGTCGTCAATCCATTCTTTGCCAGGCACACGTCGACCACCGGCGAGATCGAACTGGCAGGAAGGCGGTATTATTTCCAGCCTGCCATGATCGACGCCTACCATCGTCCACCGACGGGCAACTATTATGTGCGGCTCGCTCGGAGAGAATGGAAGTACAATATAACGTTCGATCAGCTGATGAATTACGGCATAGATCCCAAGAACGATCCTTCCACCTGGTTACCGTTCACGATCCGCGGTGAGAGTTTGGCCGACACAATCCTCCATGAAGTCGATGGGATATATGCACGATGTGACAAGTCCAACGAGCCGTCTCGGTGCGGATCCGTGTTCAAGCAGGATGGATTATACTGGAGCGTGAATTTCAGTTCAAAGGACGTACGTGGACTGCCAATCTTTGTAGCAGAGGCAAGAAAGACGATCGAAGAGGGGCGGCGTGTCAGCAACGAAGATCAGAGAGGAAGCCTGCGGTGAGTAGTCTGTACGCCGGCGTGACCGACTCTCCGCCTGCAAGTGCTCCACGAGGCGGCCCTTGCGGGCTCCTGGTCGGCTCGTCGGATCGGGCGATCGCCTGTGAATGGGATTGGCGGGGCGTCGCGTCGGACGGTGCAATCATGCGATCGGCCATGTGATCGGATCATCTGCCCGCGTCGTGCCATATCTGCGTCGGCGACATAGGTCGTGCGGCCCTGTCCGCGATTGTCTTGTTGCACTTGCATCATGATCCTAGCGGCGTACACTTCCGGCGCGTTCGGAGAGAGCGTCGAGGCGTGAGAACCTCGCTTGATTGCACCGCACGGATGCGGCCGGGTGGCTGACGCGTATGTCCAGGCCGTTCGCGGCTAAAGGCGTCGGCGCGTGGCTGATCAAGCACGTTCTCAACACCCGGCTTTAGCCGGCTTCGCCTCGCAGGCGGAGCAGGCGAGATGGTCAAGGCAAGCACCAGGTGGGTGGTCGAAAGGCGCGGGCCCGGCGGTGTGGCGGCGAAGGCGTGCCCGACCGACCCCGCGCCGGCGTCCGGTTCCCTGCCGCAAGTCACGGATGAGCGTGACCCGCATCGTATCGCCGCTCTCTATCGGGCGCACGGCGCACAGCTGGTCCGCTTCCTGCAGCGCCGGACCGGTATCGACCAGGCACCCGACCTGCTGCATCGCGTGTTCGCCCGTTTCATCGCGCTCGCGCCCCATCAGCGTGCGGCCATCAGCTCGACCGAGGCCTACCTCCAGCGCGCGGCCCGCAACATGGTGCAGGACGAGCGCGAGGCGGCGCACCGCCACGCGGACGCCCTGCACCTGCCGCTCGACGAGGTATGCCTGACCGCGCCCTGCCAGCTCGCCGCGCTCGAGGCGCGCGACATGCTCAACCGCATCGAGCGATCGATCCAGATGCTCAAACCGCGCACACGTGAAATCTTCCTCGCGCACCGTCTCGACGGCTATAGCTATGCCGAGATTGCGGCGCGGACGGGGTTGAGCGTGAAAACTGTCGAGAAGCATATGAGCCGGGCGATCGCGCACATCGATCGGACACTCAGCCGACAATGAGCCCGTCCCACGACTTCGGGCCCCTTTCCGAACCGGCGCGGACGGAGGCGGCAGACTGGTTCGCGCGCATGCGCGGTCCGGACGCGGCCGTTTGGCGCGGCGCGTTCGAGGCGTGGCTGGCGGATCCGGACCATGCCCGCGCCTATGACCAGCTCACCGCGCGCTGGGAGCAGAGCGCCTTCATCGGTGCAACCGCGACCGGCAGGCGTCGCGCGCTGCCGCGCGCCTCCTTCGCGTCGCGCCGCCCGTGCCCGAGTGATTGCGACATCCGGCACC
>CAXTUG010000021.1:7586-10182 GCA_964247375.1 uncultured Sphingomonadaceae bacterium | reverse complement strand
ACTCGGTGCGGTCGGAGCCGGCGCGATGCTCGCCGTCGCGCTGCATCGCCACTCGCCCCGCGCCGGAGGCGTCCAGGTCGCGGGCGAGCAGCGCCTCGCGTCGGGGCTCGCCATCCACGACGTGGCGCTGAGCGACGGCTCGCACGTGACGCTCGATCGCGGGAGCCTCGTGCTCGTCGCCTACGCCCCCGGATCACGCAATCTGACGCTTGAGCGCGGCCGCGCGCGCTTCACCGTGGCCCGCGACCCGGAGCGGCCGTTCGTGGTCGATGCCGCGGCGAACCAGATCGTCGCCCACGGTACCGTCTTCGATGTCGCGCTGCGGGGACGGACCGCACTCGTCACGCTCCTTCGCGGCTCGGTCGGCGTGCGTGCAGGCGCGATCTCTGCCCCCGAGCGCAGGCTCGTTCCCGGCCAGCAGATCGCGCTCACCACGGGCAAGGCAGTAGGCGCACCCCGTCCGGCGCCGCCTGGCGCGGATGCCTGGCTGCCGCGAATGATCACCCTCGATGGCGCGCCGCTCGCCGCGGCGGTGGTGCGCGTGCAGGACGGTGCGCCGCTTCGCATCCTCCTCGACCCGCGCGTGGCCGATCTCCGGATCACGGGCGCGTTCAGGCTCGGCGATGCGGCGTCGTTGGCGGAGGCGGCCGCCGCCATGTTCGATCTTGTGCTCGTGCGCGATCTCGCCGGCAACATCCATCTTCTCCCGCCTGCCGCGCCACCGCCGAAAAAAAGCGGAGGGTGATACCTGCCGTCGTCGTCTTGTCCCGGTGCGACCCGCACGCGCGGTGCCGCACCGGGGAGAGCGATGATGGGGTCATGTCGGACGCGGACGCTGGTGATGGTCAGTCTGTCCACGATTGCGCTGGCGGGGAGCGATGCCGGTGCCGCACGGCGTCCCGGTGCCGTCAGTTTCAGCCTGCCCAGCCAGAGTCTCGGCACGTCGCTGCAGGCGGTCGCCGCCTCCACCCGCGTCAACATTGCCGCCCCTTCCGATCTCATAGCGCGCCGGCGCGCGCCTGCGCTCACCGGCGAGCTCACCGCCGACGAGGCGGTCGAGCGGCTCCTGCAGGGCAGCGGCCTGCACGCCGAGCATGCCGGCGGCGCCATCATCGTCCGGGCCGATGCGAGCGCGGCGACGGTTCCGGACCCGGCCGACATTGCCGCGGCTGCCGCCGACGCGGAGGTCGTCGTCACCGGAACGCGCATCCGCGGCGCCGCGGTCGCGTCCACCGTCATCCGGACGTCCCGGGAAGATATCCGGAATAGCGGCCGGAGCGATCTCGGCCAGGTCGTGCGCGATCTGCCGCAGAGCTTCGGCGGCGGCCAGAATCCGGGTGTCGGACAGGCCGTGCCGCAGGCGAGCGGGATCAATGTCGGCGCGGCCTCGTCGATCAACCTGCGCGGGCTCGGCAGCGACGCCACGCTGACGCTGCTCAACGGCCATCGCCTGCCTTACTCGGCGCTGCTGCAGAGCGTCGACGTGTCCACCATTCCGGTCCAGATCGTGGACCGCATCGAGGTGGTCCCCGACGGCGCGTCCGCGCTCTACGGATCCGACGCGATCGCGGGGGTCGCCAACATCATCCTGAAGCGCGACTATCCTGGGCTGGAGCTGAGCACGACGCTCGGCAAGGCTACCGACGGCGGCGACTTCGCGCAGCAATATGGGATCTTGGCGGGCGGCACGTGGCGGGGCGGCGGGATCGTCGCCGCCTACGAATATGGCCATTCGACCCAGGTCAGCGCAGACCAGCGCTCCTATGGCGGAGGACGGCCGGGCCTCACTCTGTACCCGCCGATCGAACATCATAGTGTCGTGGTCTCGGCGCACGAGGCGATCGGACCGCGGCTGACCGCGTCGATCGACGGCTTCTACAATATACGCTGGAGCGGCAATGTCTTCCCGACGCCGCTCGACGACGATCCGGTCGGCACGTCGACGCATTTCACCTCGCGCGACCGGGCCTACGCCGTGGCACCGTCGCTCACCTATCGAGCCGGCGACTGGCGGATCGGCCTGACGGGAAGCCTCGGACACGAGAAGGTCGTGTTCGCGCAGACCGACTGTGCCGCGGGCAGCTGCACGTCCGACGGGAGCGGCTCCTATCGCAACCGCGAGCGCAGCGCGGAGCTGGACGGCGACGGCACGCTGCTTGCCCTGCCCGGCGGACCCGCCAGGCTCGCGCTGGGCGCCGGGTTCCGCCGGATCGGCTTCGAGCGCTATGACGGCCCGGCGAGCACGCTCAACACGCGCCATGACCAGAACAGCTACTATGCTTTCAGCGAACTCAGCCTGCCGATCTTCGGACCCGGACAGGCGCGCCCGCTGCTGCGCAGCGCCGCGGTCACGGCCGCGCTCCGCTACGAGCGCTATCCCGGTATCGGCCAGGTCGTGACGCCCAAGCTGGGCCTGCTCTACGGCCTCTCCGGCGATCTCGACCTGCGCGGGACGTGGGGTCGATCGTTCCGCGCCCCGACGCTCTATCAGCAGTGGCAGCCACGCAGCATCTATCTGTTTCCGCCCGGCTTCGTCGGCGGGGCCCGGGATACCCCCGCGGCGGCCGCGCGGATAGTGGACGGCGGGCCCCCCCCC
>CAXTUG010000021.1:0-7576 GCA_964247375.1 uncultured Sphingomonadaceae bacterium | reverse complement strand
GGGGGGGCCGGGCTTTCCCCGGGGGGCGACGGCGCTGATCGTGCTCGGCGGCAACCCCGACCTGAGGCCGGAACGCGCCGACACCTGGTCGGCAGGGGTCGAGCTGCACCCGCGGCGCGCGCGGGGCCTCACGGTCGGAACGAGCTACTTCTCGGTTCGCTATCGCGACCGGATCGTCACGCCCATTCAGAGCCTGTCGTCCGCGCTCGCCGATCCCAATGCCGCCGGACAGGTCGTCGCCAGACCCTCCGCGGCCGCGGTCGCCGCTGCCGTCGCGAGCGGCCGGTTTAGCAACTTCTCCGGCCAGGCCTTTGTGCCGGCCAACGTGATCGCGATCGTCGACAATAGCAGCGTCAACGCCGGCAAGTACGTGGCGCGCGGCGTCGATCTGCTCGCACGCTACGACTGGCAAGCCGGCCCGAGCCGGTTCCTGCTCGCGTCAGATGTCACCTATCTGGCGAGCAGACGACAGCTGACCGCGGCGCAGCCGATCGTTCCGCTCGCCGGCACGATCTTCAATCCGCCCCACTGGCGCGGCAAGGCCAGCGCGACCTGGTCGCTTGCCCCCTACACGCTGACCGCGGGCCTGTACCGCATCGGCGGCGTCGAGGACCGGCGGCTCGCCGCGCCCGCGCACGAGCACGGCATGACGACCTTCGACCTGACCGGGCGCGTCCGCATCGAGAATGCGCCTGCGCGCTGGCGCGGATGGGACCTGACCTTGTCGGTGCAGAACCTGTTCAACGCCCGGCCGGGCCTCGTCCGCACCACCTATCCGTTCGAGTCGCCGTACGATTCGACCAACTTCTCGGCGATCGGTCGCTTCGTCAGTCTCGCCGTGCGGAAAGCCTGGTGAGCCGTCTCGCCGGGCCGGCGGCGCTGCTCGCGCTTGTCACGCTCACGCCCGCGAGCGGGCCGGCGCAGGCCGCCTGCGGTGCGCTGCTGCCGCCCCGCCTTACCACCGGTCCGCGCCGCGCTCTGGAAGCGGCCGACCTCGTCGGCTTGCGCGACGTCGGTCAGCCGGACGCCTCCTCCTTCGGCCAGCGCACGCCCTTCGCCGTGTCGCCGGACGGGCGCAGCGCGGCCTTCGTCATCATGCGCGCGGACCCGTCCGCCAACCGCACCTGTCGCGGGCTGGCGCTGATCGATCTCGCGACCCGCGCCGTGCGCCTGCTCGACAGCGGCGGCGACGACATTCTCGCCCGCGGCGCGCTGCGCGGAGCCGTGATCGCGCAGGGCGCGCCGAAAACGGTCACGCCGATCTGGTCGCCCGACGGCAGGCAGATCGCCTATCTGCGCCGCGATCGCGGCGTGACGCAGGCCTGGGTAGCGGGCGTGAGTGGAACACCGGCGCGCGTCGCGACGACGGGCACGAGCGAGATCACGGCGGTGGTCTGGTCGCCGCGCAGCGGACTGATCGTCGCCGACGATGCGCGGGCGGCCTCTTATGAGGCGGCGGTCACCGCCGAGGGCGGGAGTGGGTGGCGCTATGACGAGCGCGTCTGACCGATGTTCGGGCCGCGGCCGCTCCGCGCGGCCGGCCGGCCGCGAACGGTCCGCCACGTCGATCTGGCGACCGGCGCAGTCGGACCGGCGACGCCGGCCGAGGCGGCGCTGCTCGATCCAGCCGACAGCGACATCTACGGAGTTCCTCCTGCAGCGGAGAGCGCGTGGGGTCGTGCGTGGTTCGGGCCGGCCGACCCCGCGTCGCCGAGCGCGAGCATCGTGCATATCGCGACGTCGGGCGGACGAGCGTCGCTGTGCAACCTGGCGCCCTGCCGTGGCCGGGTGCTGGGACTCTGGTGGCACGGCCGAGACCTGCTCATTCTCCGGCGCGAGGGCTGGGCCGACGAGGCGCAGGGGCTCTACCGGTGGCGGGTCGGCGCGCGCACCGCCGGCCGCCTGCTGCTGACGAAGGACGCGATCCATGGCTGCGTGCTCACGCGCTTCGGCCTACTGTGCACCGACGAGGCCGCCCGCACGCCACGGCGCCTGGTGCTGATCGACGCGCGGACCGGCCATGTGCGGCCGATCCTCGACCTCAACCCCGAATTTGCAGCAATCACTTTGGGCACCGTGCGCCGGCTGCGCTGGCGCAACGATCTCGGCTTCGCATGCTGCGGCGACCTCGTGCTCCCACCGGATTACAGGAGCGGACAGCGGCTGCCGCTCATCGTCGTGCAATATCATAGCGACGGTTTCCTGCGCGGGGGCACTGGCGACGAATATCCGATCTTCCTGCTTGCCAGCCACGGCATGGCCGTCCTCAGCATCGAACGCAGCCAACCGGTGTCCGCCGGCCGGACCGATCTCGCCAGCATCGAGAAGATGCTCGCGGCCGAGATGGAGAACTGGGCCGCGCGGCGCAACCTGCTCTCCACGGTCGATCGCGGCGTCGACCGCGTGATCGACAGCGGGATTGCCGATCCCCGCCGGCTCGGGATCACGGGCCTGAGCGACGGAGCGACGACGGTCGCCTTCGCGCTCATCAACCATCCGCGCTATGCGGCAGCGGCGATGAGTACGTGCTGCAACGAGCCGGACTCGATGATGACCTATGCCGGATTGCGCGAGGCCGGCTTCTTCGGTTCGATCGGCTATCCGCCGGTCACCGCGCACGATACGCGCTTCTGGCAGGCCATGTCGCTCGCCCAGAATGCCGCGACGATGCGGACGCCGCTGCTGCTGCAAGTCGCCGACAGCGAGTATCTGCTCGCGCTGCAAGCGTTCGGCGCCCTTGTCGAGAAACAAGCTCCGGTGGAGATGTACGTCTTTCCCGGCGAATATCACGAGAAGGTGCAACCCGCGCATCGGCTCGCCATCTATCGTCGCAACGACGACTGGTTTCAGTTCTGGTTGAAGAACGTGCGTGATCCCAGCCCCGCGAAGGACGACCAGTATCGCCGATGGGCGGCACTCCGCGCCAGGGCTGCGCCTCCGCTGGTTCCCATCAGCTCCAGCACCGCGCCCACGCCTCCGCGTCGACCAGTTCCATCACCCTGACGAAGTCGCAGTCGGTGACCGGCCGCTCCTCGGCGAGTACCTCCGCAAGGAGCGGGCGGTTGAGGATGTTCTGCTGATCGAGCAGGCCGCCGAGCAGCATCCGCCTGATCTGCGGCCGGCGCTGGCGGAAGAGATCGGCGACGAAACCGTCGGGCGTACCCTTGGAGCGGCGCGCGAGCACCTGCGGCGGCAGCTCCCGCGCGAACGCATGACGCGCGAGCGCCCGCGTCTGCCCCGGCGCGAACCAGAGTGCCGTGTCGACCCGCAGCGCGACCTCGAGCACCGGTTGCGTCACCAGCACCGAAATCTGCGGCAGTCGGCTCCGCAGATCGCGTCCCTCGACCAGGCATTGCGCCGGTGCGAGGCCGGCGATCATCGAGCGCTGCGCCGGCAGGAGCGGCGAGGCCGCATCCAGCCAGGGATGCAGCGGACCGGATTGCACGACGTCCCGCGCCTCGGCCGACAGGAACGGCAGCATCGTCAGGGTGGCCGGCCTCGCGTGGCCCCGCCACGCGCAGCGCAGCGCCTTCCATAGCAGCCACCACGGGCTCGAGTTGGTGAGATCTGCCAGCACGCCGACCGTCTCGCGAAAACGTCGGCTCGGACCCTCGCGCAGCCAGAGCTCGGCCGCAGGCGCGATCGACAGCATGGCATAGAAGACGTTGTCGCCGCCGCCGCCGTCCACGATCGCCTGCGCGCCGGTCCGATCGGCGAGGCGCCACGCGACTGCATCGCCCGCCTGCTCGAACCCGCGGCGCGCAGGAGAGGGCAGGGCGGCCGCGGCCGATCGGTCGAGCGCGACGTCGGCGATGCTCGGCTGCGCCAGATGGAGCTTGATGCCGAGGCGGTCGGCGACCTGCTGCGCATAGTCCGCCTCGTCGCCGGCGCGCCCTCGCAGACGGAAGTTGACGGCTTCGAACCGGGTGCCGCCGTGCGCCAGGCAGGCGGCCACGATCGACGAGTCGATGCCGCCGGAGAGCTGCAGCAGCACGCTGTCGCAGCGGGCGAGGCTCGCAGTGACGCTGAGCCGCACCGCGTCACGCAGCCGCGCCGCCGCCTCCTCGCGCTCGTCGAACCGTGGTTGCGCCAGCACGGTCGTCGGCTCCCACAGGCTCTCCACCCTATGCTCCGCGTCCATCGCGAGGCGCTCACCACCCCGGAGTTCGGTCACCCCCGCGAGGCAGGTTCCGCGCCGGCGCAGGTCGGCGCGCCCGAGATGCCGGCAGACTTCCTGCCAGTCGATCGCGGGGCGGCGGTTGACGGCGGATGCCAGGAGTTCGGCGTCGGAGGCGACCAGCGTCAGACCCTCGCTGCGGGCGTAGTAAGCGGGCAGGCGGCCGAGCGGCGCCCGTAGCGCATGCATCGTACCTGTCGCCGCATCGCACCACAGAGCGAGGTAGGATCCCCAGCAGCACATGATCAGCCACCTACCGCCGCTTGCGCGGAGCGCCTCACGCCGCCCTGCCGGGAGGTCGGTCACCGGCGTCCGGGTGCCACGGCTGAAGAGGTCGCCGAACAGCACCCCGCCTTCGATCGGCAGATATGGCAGCGCCGGATCGGCAAGAATCGCTGCGCGATCATTGCTGAACCGGATCGCCAGCGACGGATCCGATGCGACGCGGCGATAAGCCGCGCTCGTTTCCCGGTCGCCGACGATCGCAATGTAGCGCATCGGTCAGGCGACCAGGATTGGAATATAGTCGCGCGCGACGTCGACGCGTTCATTCACCAGCAGGTCGTCGACCTGCACCCAGCAATGCGCCTGAAACGGATCGACCGCCACACCGATCACCAGTGTGGCCGCAACCCGCCGCCGGACCAGCCACACGGCGATTGCCGCGGAATGGGCGAGGCAGCGATCGTTGATGCTGACCAGCCGGCCGGCACGCGCGAACGCGGCGACGGCCTGCTCCAGCACCGGCATGGCATCGGAGCGCGCCGGCGCTGCCGCGTTCTTCAGGCGCTGGAGGCGCCGCAGCAGCGCGGCGAGGCCAAGGTGGCGGACCTGAAAGCGCGCGTAGCTGAAGCCGAGCCAGGCGCACACCGTGCGGTGGAGCGCCGCGCGTCCGGGCTCGTCGAGCAGGCTGCGTGACGCGTTGGGCGGCGGCACGGTCGTGCGCAGCGCACAACCGCCTGTCTGCACCAGCACGCGACCGAGCAGCGCCTGAAGGTTCGCCTCGTCGTCCCGTGCGAGGCTGCGACGGTCGACCAGCCGGGCGAAGCTCTCCGCTTTCGCCTCGGGCAGCATGAAGTAGCGATCTGCGGGCACGTCCAGGAACACGAACCTGTCACCGTCGCGGCAGAAGGACAGGCCGGCACGCAGGGCATAGCGCATCGTCGTTACCCCAGCAGGTGGGCGCGCGCTGGCCGCACGCGCCCCCCGCCGGATCACTCCACGGCCAGGCCGCAACCCAAGACCTGGCCGAGCGCGCCGGCGCTGCGCGCCCCGGTCTGGCCTTTGGTCTCGACGGTCGCGACGCCGAGGTCAATCAGGTCGTCCGAGCGTTCCATGTCACTCTCCTTCGCGCCACGGAATGTGGCGACCGCGAGACTCGCCCGTCGCGTGCGATGTGCGAAACTTATTCGTGAAAGATATCGCGATTGTTGCCGATCTCGGGCTGTGCGCGCTTACTCCGGCGCGCTGTCGCGCGCGGGGGAAGGCGCTCGCTCATTCGATCCGGCCTCCGGCGGAGCGGTACAGCCGCCGTACGACAGCGCTCGCATCGCGCACGCGTCGCGCATGGTACCGCAGCAGCGCCTTGCGCAGCGGCCGCGGATCCGGGATCCGCTGGAGGTCGGCGAGCCAGCCGAGCTCGGCCTCGACGTCGGGATGGACCTCGCTCTCGACCAGGCGGACAGCGAACAGCCGTGCACCGATCCGCTCGATCGCCTGTCCATGCTCGACATTGTCGGAACGGGCGGCGATCGCCGCGAAGAGCTGCGCCGTGCGCGCAGCATGGCTCTGGTCGCTGCGATGCTGCGGCGGCGCCACGAGCCTGCCCGCGCCCGTCTTCGTAGCGAGCATCATCAGGTCGCCCGACCAGCGGTAGAGGTCGACGAGCCCGGGCTCATCCAACGCCGGCAGGTAGAAGCCGTCGCCGGTCCGCACCTCGATCAGTGTCTCGCCCGCCAGCCGATGCAGCGCGTCGCGCACCGGCGTGCTGCTGCTGACCAGCTCGGCGGCAAGCTGCGCCGCATCCAATCGCGCGCCGGGGCGGTAATGACGGCCGAGCACGCGCTGACGCAGGCTCGTGTAGACGCGGTCGGAGACCGGACCTGCACTCATCGCGCGACGCGCTGACCCTCCGCGAAGGCGTCGACCAGCACCACCTGGTCCGGCCGGAGCGCGTCGATCGCGCCGAGCGGACGGTCGCCGTGCTCCCGCAGGACGACCGATGGGCACTGCCCCTCGTAATTGCCAAGGTTCGGGCGGTGTTGGCGATACCCGACCAGGTTCGCCAGCTCCGGCGGAAAGGTGCGGGCGACGTCGGGTGGGTAGGCCAGGAACTGGTTCTCATACGTCCTGAGCCAGCCTAGCGCATAGCCGATCACGCAACCGCGCCGGACCTCCCGGCTGCGGTTGGCCCCGGCGCCGTGCACGGTCGAACCGAGGAAGAGGAGCGCGTCACCCGGCGCCATCTCGGCGGCGATCGGCTTGGCCGGCAGGATATCCGATGCTGCATTGGCGCCGTGTGTACCCGGCCATACCAACGTCGCCCCGTTGTACGCGGTGAAAGTCGTGAACGGCCAGATCACGTTGATGAGACACTCGGCTGCGCCGGGAGGCAGGCGCCACATATCCTGGTCGCGATGGGGCATCTGCTGCAGCGATCCGGGATGGAGCGCGATCGCCTGGCACGCGATCGGCCGGTGACGGTCGAGATCGTCTCACCCGTGCCGATCGAGCGGCTCGCTACCGCGGACGCGGCGACATGGCTCGATCGACGCGTTGCTGGCGAAGATACGTTAGCGATCCGGGCTGCAGGCTTTGGGCGCGAGGTCCGGCAGGCCGAGGTACGCCGGGGACAATGGCTGGTCGAGCAGGGTCTCGCCGACGAGCGCGATGGCGCCGTCCAGCTTCGCTCGGGTGCTCTCGCGGCGCTTCGTCGGCGTGAGCTGTTGCGGGTCGCCGGCCAGCTCTCGGACGAGCTCGGGCTGACCTTTGCCGAGTCCAAGCCGGGTGAGCGGATCGAGGGCAGGTTGAGGCGGCAGGTCGAAACCCTCGGCGGCAAGCTCGCGCTGATTGAGAAATCGCGCGAATTCACGCTGGTGCCCTGGCGGACGGCGTTGGAGCGCCAAATTGGCCGGCCCGTGTCGGGCATTGTGCGGAGTGGAGGTGTTAGCTGGTCGTTCGGACGCGAGCGGGGCGGACCGGCCCTGTAAGGCAGAGCAGAACGTCCGCATTTGGGGGGAAAGCGGCTCGTCCGCTTTGGAACAGCCGCCGGGGTTTATGCCCGTTCGTTCATATGACGAGGTAGGGGGCTTGAACGCCTATCGGTGGTGAAAAACGGAACGGCCTCTGTGGACGCCCCTTCGGATGCAAGCGGTAAATCGGGGTAGATCGGCACGTAGT